>NZ_JFYX01000049.1:0-292547 GCF_000632245.1 Pseudomonas sp. RIT357 | reverse complement strand
ACCCCCGATGGCAGTGGGTCAGTCACAACTGCATCAACTGACACACCCTCATCGGGAGCAAGCCCCCTCCCACATTTTGATCTCCACATATCAGATAAGTCCCAGCCTGCTTTAGATCTGCTTTAGATCTGCTTTAGATCTGCTTTAGATCTGCTTTAGATCTGCTTTAGATCTGCTTTAGATCTGCTTTAGATCTGCTTTTGCTTTGCTTTAGATCTGCTTTAGATCTGCTTTAGATCTGCTTTAGATCTGCTTTAGATCTGCTTTAGATCTGCTTTAGATCTGCTTTAGATCTGCTTTTGCTTTTGCTTTTGCCTTTGCTCTTACATCCTTTTCGCTGACGAAGTCAGCGGTCTTTTGATCTGCGCTTTTGATCGTGATCTTAGGCGCCCCGTCAAACACGCTGGCCGCACGCAGGCTTGAATCCGTGGGTAACCCGGCAGGACGCCGGGTTAGCCGCACTGGGCCATGGATGGCCCATTGCGGCGGCCCACGGATTCAAGCCGGAGTGCGGGCACACCGAGCCTAAGCGAGGTGCCGAGTGTTGGGGCAAGAGCCCTTTGGTTACTTTGGGGCTTTTCCAAAGTGACCCGCCGTAAGGGCGGAACCAATACCCGCCGTTACCCAAATAACGGATATACCCCCCAAGCCAACCCTCTGTCGCCAATAAACCGCCACCTAAATCCCCACGTTTATTGAATGCACACCCCCCAACTCCCAGCTAATCTCCTCACACCCAATATCCAACGAAAATGGATATTTTTTTGACGCCAGGTCAGCTGTCGCAAGGAATGCACATGACAAAAGGACGTAGTGGCAGAGAGAGGCGAACACTGCCAGAGGGCACCGCCATGACGTGGCGCCATACGTTCCAAACTCGCATCGCCGGGGTGCTGGCACTGCTGCTGCTGGTGGTCGTCGCCGCCACCTATTTTGCCGTCAAGGCCGCCACCACCCGCGCGGTGGAGAACCAGGCGCAAGTCCAGTTGAAAACCGGAACCCAGGTGTTCGAGCGTCTGCTGGACCTGCGCGGGCGTCGCCTGCAATACGGCCTCGATTGGCTCACCGTCGACGGCCCGTTCAAGCAAGCCGTGGCCGAAGGCAACACGGTGTCGATTCTGGCTGCACTGCGTCGGCATGGCTCCGGCGTCCGTTCCAGCGAGGTGTTTGTGCTGGGGCTGGATGGCAAGGTCGTGGTCAGCACGTTGCCCATCCTCACGCGCGGGCAGCTTTTTCCCTATGACACTGCCTTGCGCCATGCGCGGCGTGACGGCTTGCAAATGGTGATTGTCGCCTTGGACGGGCGGCCTTACTTGCTGGTGCAGGATGAAGTCCTCGACCCCCTGCCCATCGCCCGCGTTGTCATGGGCTTTGCCATGGACCAACTGTTCGCCAACGAACTGCGTTCCATGAGCAACCTGGAGGTGTCGTTTCTCAGCGTGCAGGACGGCAAGCCCGGTCCGTTGTTCAGTACCCAGCCTGTCGATTATCAGGCCGGCACCCTCAGCCTGCTCCACGATGCGCCTTTGAACCCAGAGGCGCAGATCCATCCGTTTTACGGTGAGCGTGTGCTCAGCCAAGTGTTGCCGCTGGCCAACACCGGTGACGGCAACGAGGTGCGCGTATTGCTGCAAAGCCCGCTGGACCACGCGCTGGAATCTTTTGCGCCGCTGGACCGGCAGTTCCTCGGGATCGCCCTGGCCGTGCTGGTGGTCTCGTTGGCCGGTGCGTTGTTCCTGGCGCGGCGGGTGTCGCGCCCGCTCAATGCGTTGGTGGAGGCGGCCGGGCGCATTGGCGCGGGGGATTACCGCACGCCGGTGCGGGTGCGCAGCCACGATGAATTCGGCCTGTTGGCCCGTGCGTTCAATGCCATGCAAAGCCGCATCGCCGTGCGCGAACGGCAACTGGCCCATAACGCCCTGCATGACGCTCTCACCGGGTTGCCCAACCGCGCGCTGGCGATGGAGCGCCTGGGCAGCGCGATCAGTGCGCGTCGGCCGGTGGTGTTGCTGTACCTGGGTATCGAAAACTACCGGGTCATCAACGAGGGCTTCGGTCCCGAGGGCGTTGAAGAGATGATGCGCGAGGCCAGCCGGTGTCTGTCCATGAGCCTATTGGCCAGCGATACCGCCGCGCGCATCACCAGCAGCGAATTCCTGTTGTTGCTGGAAAATACCGAGGTTGACCGCGCCGTAGCCCGCGCCGACCGCCTCTACGCGCTGCTTACCGAACCCCAGCGCATCGGCAATGACGAAGTGCGCCACGAGGTGAGTATCGGCATCGCCGCGTACCCCGCCGACGGCCAGTATGTGGAAGAGTTGATCAGCCGTGCGGCCATCGCGCGTCACGATGCAACGACGCTGCCCGGTTATCTACAGATCTACCAGCAGGACCGCGATCTTGCGCACCAGCGCCAGATCAGCCTGATCCGCGACCTGCGCCGTGCGGTCGTCGAAGGTGAGTTGCACCTGTGTTATCAGCCCAAGCTCGACCTCCTGCATGGCCATGTTCGCCAGGCCGAGGCCTTGCTGCGCTGGCAGCATCCGACGCTGGGGCTGGTATCGCCCGCCGAGTTCATTCCCCTGGCTGAACGCACTGGCAGCATGGGTGGCCTGACCCAGTGGGTGATCGAAGAGGCTATTCGTCAGATCGGCGAGTGGGCGCAGCGCGGATTGCATATCCAGTTGTCGGTGAATATTTCGGTGGACGACCTGGCCGATGATGACCTGGCGATTCGTGTGACCACCTTGCTGGAACACTACGACGTGCAGGCCCAGCAACTGATTTTCGAGATCACCGAAAGCGCGATCATGCACAACCCGAAGCAGGCCCTCAGCGTGCTGGAACAATTGCGTGGGTGTGGCATCAGCCTGTCGGTGGATGACTTCGGCACGGGCTATTCGTCGCTGGCGCAATTGCAGCGCTTACCGGTGCAGGAGTTGAAGATTGACCAGTCGTTTGTGCGCAACCTCGACAGCGCCACGGGCGACGGCGTGATCGTGCGCTCCACCATCGAAATGAGCCACAACCTGGGGCTCAAGGTAGTGGCCGAAGGCGTGGAGTTCGAGCCCAGTCTCAAACTCCTCAAACAGTGGAACTGCGATACGGCCCAGGGCTACCTCATCAGTCGGCCGCTCAATGCCATGGCGTTCGAGATGTGGATGCGCCGCGAGCGCGCGCCGGTCTGAAGCCCGCGTCTATAGTTTTTAGGCCCCAGGCCGATACGCTCTACAAGGCTTGACCGTTTGCACAGTTATTTACCGACCAACGGTCAAGTATCCATCGCTATTGCATGATGGCATTGTGCCTTGTTTGCGGCATCATGACCGTAACCCACTGTGCCAGGGCTGGCCGCTCATTTTCCATTTTTTGCGGATCGACCATGGCCCGAACTCCTCCCTTGCTCTCCCTGACGCTGATGCTGATGTTGGCCGGCTCTGCGTCGGCGGCCACGCTGGACCTGGTGTTCAAGCGGGCCGATGGCAGCCCGGTGGCGGATGCGGTCGTGACCCTGCAAGGCCCGCCCGGCGCATCGTCGGCCGTGCTCAAGGCGAATATGGACCAACGCGGCCAGCGCTTTGCGCCCCATGTGCTGGCGGTACACACCGGCACTCAGGTGCGCTTCCCCAACAGCGACAACATCCGGCATCAGGTCTATTCGTTCAGCGCCGCCAAACGTTTCGAACTGCGCCTGTACGAAGGCACGCCCGCCGAGCCGCTGCTGTTCGACAAACCCGGCGTGGTGGTGCTGGGCTGCAATATCCATGATTGGATGCTCGGTTACATCTACGTCACCGATGACCCGCTCTTCGCTGTCAGCGATGCCCAGGGCCAAGTGCACCTGGAGCAGCTGGCGCCCGGTGATTACCACGCCACCCTGTGGCACCCGCAGTTGGCGGATATGCAGCCCTTGGACGGCGGTACCCTGCACGTGCCTGCCGCTGGCCTGAGACACAACGTAGTGCTGGCCCTGGAGCCGGCGTCCGAGGATCTTCCGCCGACGCCAAGTGCCTTTGGCGATGCCTTCAATCGAGCCGCCCGTGAAACTGCGCAGTAGTTTCCAGGCGCGGGTCGCCAGCGTCCTGATCCTGCTGTTGCTGGTGGTGATCGGCGCACTGTATTTCAGCGTCAAGGCTGCCACCAATTCAGCGGTGCGCAGCCAGGCGCTGGCCCAGTTGGATGTGGGCGCGCGGGTTTTCGAGCGCTTGCTGGACGTACGTGGGCGGCGCCTCGCTGACGGCGTGCAACTGTTGGCGGCCGACTTCGGTTTTCGTGATGCGGTGGCCAGTGGCGATTCGGCGACGATGCGCTCGGTGCTGCTCAACCACGGCAAGCGCATCAACGCCAGTGACATGATCCTGCTGGGCATGGACGGCAAAGTCCTGGCCAGTACCCTCAGCGAAGTGCCCGAGGGCTCGACCTTCAAGTATGACCAGTCACTGCGCGAGGCCCGGCGCAATCGCCAGGTCATGTTGATTGTGCCGCTGCAAGGCAAGCCGCACCTGTTGGTGGAAGCCTCGGTGCTGGCGCCGCTGCCGATTGCGCGGGTGGTGATGGGCTTCAGCATGGACGGTGCGTTCGCCGATGAGTTGCGCTCGTTGAGCAACCTGGAAGTGTCGTTCCTGGCGATTGAAAAAGACCAGCCTGGCGAGTTGGTCACCACCCAACCTCAAGAGCTGCGCAGGAGCATCCTTGCATTGATGCAGGGCGATTCCACGCGCCGTGGCGTGTCCACCACCGATCACCTGGAGCAGCGTTTCCTCAATCAGTCGTTGGTATTGGCCAGCGATGAAAACGGCAAAGTCCTGGCGTTGCTGCAAAGCCCGCTGGATGCGGCGATGCAAGCCTTTGTGCCGTTGGATGAGAAGATCCTCGCCATCGCACTGGTCGCGTTGCTGGCTTCGTTGATCGGTGCCTTGCTGCTGGCGCGCACCGTGTCGCGCCCAGTGCAGGCGCTGGCCCTGGCGGCCGAGCGCATTGGCCAGGGCGACTATCAAACGCCCGTGACCCTGGCCCGCAGTGACGAACTGGGGTTACTGGCCCATGCGGTCAATTCCATGCAAAGCGGCATCGCCGAGCGCGAACAGCAGCTTGCCCACAATGCTTTGCATGATCGCCTCACCGGCCTGCCGAACCGGGCACTGGCCATGGAGCGTCTGGGCAGCGCCATTGCGTTGAATCGGCCGGTCGCGTTGATCTACCTGGGCATCGACAACTTGCGCGTCGCCAGCGAAACCGCCGGGACGGATGCGGTGGACCAATTGCTGCTTGCCGTCAGCCGTCGCCTGGAAGCCGTGCTGCGCCCCGGCGATACCCTGGCGCATCTGATCGCCGACGAGTTCCTGCTATTGCTCGAAGGCGCAGGCAGCGACGAGGCGGTGGGCATGGCCGACAAACTCCAACAACTGTTGCTGCGGCCCCAGCGCATCAACGGCCATGACCTGGCGCTGGACTGCCGTTTGGGCATCGCCGCATTCCCAGCCGATGGCGAAAGCCCGCACACCTTGCTTGAACGCGCGGCCATCGCCATGAAAGACGCCGCGCAAATGCCCGGTCGCCTGCAGGTCTATGAACATGGCCGTGACCTCGCGCACCGCCGCCAGATCACGCTGATCCGCGACCTGCGCCACGCGCCCAACCAAGGCCAATTGCTGCTGCATTACCAGCCCAAGCTGGACATTCGCGAGGGCCACGTACGTCAGGCCGAAGCCTTGCTGCGCTGGCAGCATCCGCAGTTCGGCATGGTCTCGCCGGCGGAGTTCATTCCCTTGGCCGAGCGCTCCGGCAGTATTCAGTTGCTGACCCACTGGGTGATCGAAGAGGGCATTCGTCAGCTGTGTGAGTGGAACCGCCGTGGCCTGTACCTGCAGTTGTCGTTGAACATCTCGGCGGACGATTTGCTCGGCGATGAACTGGCCCACCGCGTCTCGGCGTTGCTGCGTCGCTACGGTTTGCCGGCTGAGCAACTGGTGTTCGAAATCACCGAAAGCGCAGTAATGCGCGAGCCGGAAAAAGCCCTCAAAGTCCTGCACCTGCTGCGTGATTGCGGCATCAGTCTGTCGGTGGATGACTTCGGCACCGGCTATTCGTCCCTCGCGCACCTCAAGCGTCTACCGGTGCAAGAGTTGAAGATTGACCAATCCTTTGTGCGCAACCTCGATGAAACCAGTGAGGACGCGGTGATCGTGCGTTCCACCATCGAAATGAGCCACAACCTGGGCCTCAAAGTGGTTGCCGAGGGCGTTGAATATGCCCATAGCCTGCGCCTGCTGGAGCGCTGGCAGTGCGACACGGCCCAGGGTTATCTGATCAGTCGGCCTTTGAGCGCTGACGCTTTCGAAGCCTGGGTGGCGTTGCCACTCAGTGCGCAAACTTCCCTGGTTCATTGAGTGGCTGACGTGCGTCTTTCTCTACTGATCGGCTGCCTGGCCGCCCTGACTGTGCAAACCACCCTGGCCGACAACGGCCGCCTGATCGCCACCGGCGGTGCCAGCAGCATCGAGGGCACGGCGGGCGGCGGCATCACGCCGTGGGCGGTGCTGGCTGGCTATGGCGAACAGCACGAGTGGGGCGCCACGGCGTTCGCCACCAGCGTCAACCTGCCGGACTATCGGCTGGATGTGGCGGGGCTGGCGTTGGCCTATGACAACCGCGTCGAAGTCTCTTTTGCCCGCCAGCGCTTTGACCTCGGCAGCCTGGTGCACAAGCTGAATCTGCCGGAAGACAACCTTGGCCAGGATGTGCTCGGTGTGAAGGTCCGCCTGTTCGGTGACGTGATTTACGACCGCTTGCCGCAGGTTTCGCTGGGCCTGGAATACAAACACCAGACCAACTTCGACATCCCCAGCCTGGTTGGCGCCAAGCGTGACAGCGACGTGGAGGGCTACCTCGCCGCCAGCCGTTTGTTCATGGGCGCGGCGTTTGGCTACAACGTGCTGGTCAACGGTAGCCTGCGTTACAGCCGCGCCAATGAAACTGGCCTGCTTGGCTTCGGCGGCGACCGCCGCGACCGTCGCAGCCTGCTCAAGGAAGGTTCGGTGGCCCTGCTGTTCAACCCGCGCTGGGCGGTGGGCGTGGAGTACCGCGAGAAGCCCGATAATTTGTCGTTCGCTGGCGAAAGCGACTGGGCGGACGTGTTTGTCGGCTACTTTCCCAACAAGCATGTGTCGTTTGTGCTGGCCTACGCGCGCCTCGGCGAAATCGCTACGTTGGATAACCAGAACGGCACCTACCTGTCCGTACAGGGGAGTTTCTAATGCGCCTTTTACCGATTGCGCTGGTGCTGCTGCTCAGCGCCTGCGCCCAGCAACCGCCCAAGGACGACAGCCTGTACCGCGACCTTGGCGCCATGCCCGGCATCACGCGGATTGTCGAAGGCATGCTGCTCAACATTGCCCGGGATCAGCGCATCGTCGAACGCTTTCGGCGCGTCGATATCCAGCGCCTGCGCAACAAGTTGATCGAACAGTTCTGTGTTGAAGCAGGCGGGCCGTGCACCTACACCGGTGACAGCATGGCCGAGAGTCACAAGGGCCAGAATGTGAGCCGCAGTGACTTCAATGCGTTGGTGGAGGATTTGATCAAGGCGATGGACAGCGAAGGGATCTCGGTGCCGGTTCAGAATCGGTTGATTGCACGGTTGGCGGTGATGCGCGGTGAAGTGATCGAGCACTAGTTTCATGAGTGCCGGCGGCAAGCGTGGGAGGGGGATTGCTCCCGATAGCAGTGCGCTAGTGACATGAGCATTGGCTGACCCACTGCCATCGGGGGCAAGCCCCCTCCCACGTTTTGATCTGTGTTGTTTATGAAAAAGGCGGCTACCTGTGAGGGTAGCCGCCTTTGTTTTGCCGCCGGTAACGCTTAATCCGGCAGTTTGAACGCCATTACGTAGTCACCCTGTTTGGTACCCAGGGAACCATGACCACCCGCCACGACCAGCACGTACTGCTTGCCGTCCTTGCCGGTGTAGGTCATCGGTGTGGTTTGCGCACCCGCTGGCAGGCGGCCTTCCCACAGTTGCTTGCCGTTTTTCACGTCATACGCACGCAGGTACTGGTCGAGGGTACCGCTGAGGAAGGACACGCCACCGGCGGTGGTGAAGGTGCCGCCCAGGCTAGGTACGCCCATGCTCAGTGGGATCGGAACCGGCGAGCTGTCGCGCACGGTGCCGTTCTTGTGCATCCAGATGGTTTTGTGGGTGGTCAGGTCGACCGCTGCCACATAACCCCACGCCGGTGCCTGGCACGGCAGGCCCATTGGCGACAGCATCGCTTCCAGGATCACGCCGTACGGCGCGCCTTTGTTCGGCTGCACGCCTTCGGTTTCGCTGACGCGTGGACCTTGC
The DNA here is from genome assembly GCF_000632245.1 of Pseudomonas sp. RIT357. NCBI lineage: Bacteria > Pseudomonadati > Pseudomonadota > Gammaproteobacteria > Pseudomonadales > Pseudomonadaceae > Pseudomonas > Pseudomonas sp. RIT357. The sequence goes on along the minus strand of NZ_JFYX01000049.1, from coordinate 284,203 downwards.
TTGGCGATGTCGGCAGCTGGGATCAGCTTGGACTTGAACGCCATGTAGCTTGGGTTCACGAAGGCGATCTGGCGCACTGGGTCGACGGAAATGCCACCCCAGTCGAACACGCCGAAGTTACCTGGGTAAACGATCGAGCCTTGCAGCGATGGCGGGGTGAACGGGCCGTCGTAGCGCATGGATTTGAAATCGATGCGGCACAGCAGTTGGTCGAACGGCGTCACGCCCCACATGTCGCGCTCTTTGAGCGGCGGCGGCATGAAGTTCAGTTCGGACTTCGGTTGGGTAGGGGAGGTACGGTCGCCCGCCACTGCGCCCTGCGGAACAGCCACTTCATGGATCGGCACGACCGGCTGACCGGTTGCGCGATCCAGCACGTAGATGCTGCCTTGCTTGGTCGACGCCATGACGGCCTGCTTCACGCCGGCTTCGGTCTTGATGTCGATCAACGACGGCTGGCCGCCTACGTCCATGTCCCACAGGTCATGGTGAGTGAACTGGAAGGTCCACTTCACATGGCCGCTGTCGATGTCCAGGGCGGTCAGGCCAGCGGCGTATTTTTCGGAATCGTCGGTACGGTCGCCGCCGTATTGGTCGGGCATCTGGTTGCCCATCGGCAGGTAAAGCATGCCGAGTTTTTCATCCACGGCGAACATGGACCACATGTTCGGCGAGTTACGGGTGTAAGTCTTACCCTCGGCCAACGGGGTGGTGTCGTCCGGGTTGCCGCTGTCCCAGTTCCACACCAGCTTGCCGGTGTGCACGTCGAACGCGCGGATTACGCCGCTTGGCTCGTCGACCGAAACGTTGTCGGTGACGTGACCGCCGATCACGACCAGGTTTTTGGTCACGGCCGGTGGCGAAGTGGAGTAATAACCACCTGGGGCGAAGCTGCCGATGTTGGCACGCAGGTCGACCTGGCCTTTGTCGCCGAAGTCTTCGCACATCTTGCCGGTGTCGGCGTTCAGGGCGATCAGGCGGGTATCGGCGGTCGGCACGAAGATGCGTTTCGGGCAGGCATTCGGCGCAGCAGCCGGGCTGGCGCTGCCGGTTGGGCTCTGCTCGGAAGCGTAGACGGCGTCATCGTGATACGACACGCCACGGCAGGTCATGTGCGCCCAACCTTTGAAGTTCTCAGCGCCTTGGCTGCTGATCTTCGGATCGAAGCGCCAGATTTCCTTGCCGGTGTCCGGGTCCAGGGCAATCACTTGGCTGTGCGGCGTGCACACGTACAGCATGCCGTTGACTTTCAGCGGGGTGTTTTCCGCGGTGGTCTCGCCTGGATCGTTCGGGCCAGGGATGTCGCCGGTGCGGTACGTCCACGCCGGAACCAGCTTGTGGGCGTTTTCCGGGGTGATCTGCGCCAGTGGCGAGTAACGATCACCAAAGGCCGAACGACCGTAGGAATTCCAATCGCCATCAGCCTGGGACGGCGCAGCATTGGCCATGCCCGGCACCGCGTCGCGGTCCAGTTGGCCTTTGATCTCACCGGGGTTGGTGAATTGGCTGGCAAGGGCGGCAGCGCCGGCCAACACCACGGCCACGCTCAGCGCGCCAGTGCCCAGCGGGGCAGGTTGGCCACGCAGCAACGGACGGCGAAACCACGGGAGCAACATGACGATGCCGAGGGCGAACAGCAGTGCCAGACGTGGCACCAACTGCCACCAGTCCAGGCCGACTTCCCACAATGCCCACACGGTACTGGCGAACAGCACCAGCGCGTACAGGCCCAGCGCTGCGCGGCGGGTAGCCAGCAGCAGGACGCCGGTGAGGGCGATGCCGATACCGGCCAGCAGGTAATACAGCGACCCGCCGAGCATCGTCAGCTTAATACCGCCGGCCAGCAGGGCCAGGCCCATGATCAGCAGCAAGACGCCTAGCAACCTGGGCAGCAGGCGGCTTGGGCTTGAAGCACCATCAGTGCTCATAGTGTGTTTCTCCGTGACGTTGGAATAATTGTGTAACCCCGTGCTTCACTCACTGTAGATGACGATTCGGCACAGGCTTGGTTCAGCGTTAATTCGGTTTTTCTGAGGATTGCGAGGGTTATCCACAGGCGCGCGATTTATACCCAGGCGCAGGTCGGTGTAAGACAGCGCTGTCTTGGTGTGTGGGAATATTCAGCAAGATGGGGTCGACCGGGGAGTGAAACGTTTCAGGTTATTGCCGACAAGGATAAAGCGCGGACGCGTCGAGAGAAAGCGCAAATCGCAAGATGCATCATTTCCGATTTGGTAACAGTGACAGAACGTCGCTGCACAATAAGTGTGGGAGAAGGCTTGCTCCCGATGGCGGTGGATCAGACACCGTTGGGTTATCTGACCGATTGCCATCGGGAGCAAGCCCCCTCCCACAAGGGGTTAGCGGTGTGCGTCAGAAGGTGGTGCGGATGCCGAACTGCACACTGCGACCGGGTGCCGGTGCGATGTCCCGCAGGATCGAGCTGGCATAACGCACAGTCTGGTTGGTCAGGTTTTCACCGTTCACAAACGCCAACCACTGGCTGCCACCGACATTGAAGTGATAACCCGCGCTCGCGCCCAATGTGGTGTAACCGTCGGTGCCGCTTTCGTTATCCGGCACACGGCCTTGGCCTGCCGCGTGTTCCACGTCGATGCGTGCCTGCCAGCGGTCGAGTTCCCACAGTAAGCCGCTGTTCAAACGCAGCGGCGCAATGCGCGGCAAGGCGTCACCGGTGTCGAGGTTGGTGGCGCGGGTATAGTCGCCCGACAGCTCCAAGGCGAATTTGCCGTAGGCGCCTTCGCCGAGCTTGATGTGATCTTGAGCTTCAAAGCCGGCGAAACGTGCACGCACGCCGGAATATTCGTACTCAGGAATGCCATTCGCGTCTTCTTCACCTTCGTCGTTCAGCGTACGACCCGTGCCCAGCAAGCCGATGTAGTTGGAGAAGCGGCTGTAGAACACACCGAAGCTGCCCTTATGCGTGCCATTGTCAAAGCGCAGGGCCAGGTCGCTGGACACGGCTTTTTCTTTCTTCAGGTTGGCATCGCCCAGTTCGTAGGTGCCGGTGGCGACGTGGGCGCCATTGGCGTACAGCTCGTAGAAGGTCGGCGCACGTTCGGTGTAGCCCAGAGTCGCCGCCAGGGACCAGATCGGCGTCAGCGTATACACCGCACCCGAGGACAGGCTGCCGGCGGTGAAATCGTTGGTTTTGTCGGCGCCTGCAAAGCGCGCGTTGCCCTTGGCATCCGGCTCGACGCTGGTGTGTTCCAGGCGTCCGCCAAGGCTGAGTGCGAGGCGCTCGGTGGCCTTCATTTCTTCGAGGATAAACAGCGCGCCGGCGTTGGTGTCGGTCTGCGGTACGAAGGCTTCTTCGCCCAGGGCCGAGAACTCGTTGCGGGTCACTTGGGCGCCGACCACGCCATCGAACGGGCCGATGGGCTGGTGACGCGCTTCGACGCGGGCTTCATAGCCTTTGTTCTTGAAGATCGTACCGGTTTCGCCGCCTTCGATTTCGCGGTGCTCGTAGTCGGTGTAGCCCGCGTCGAGTTTCACCGAGGTAAATGGGCCTTGCAGGTTGCGGATCTCGGACGCAAAGGCGTAGTGATCCTGCTTCATGCGGATGCGCACGTCCTGTTCGGCCGGCGAGCCGTAGTTGGCGTCGTAGCTGCTGTAGGACAGCCCGGCGTAACCGTCGTCCCACGTGTAGGAACTGCCCACCGCGCCACCGTCCTGACGTCCGTCGCTGTTGCCCAGGCGACCGTTTTTGCCGGGGCCTTCTTCGCTTTCCGGTGCATGGCGGCTGCGGGCCTGGCCGGGAATTTTCAGGTCGTTGAATTCCCGTGCGTTGGCGTCTAGGTGCAGGGCGAACGTGCCGTTGCCGGCTTCGAGTTTGCCTGCGCTGCTGCGTGTAGTGTCGGCGCCGCCATAACGCAGTTCACCGGCGCCGTGGATGCCTTCGATGGCTTCGGTGGGGATGCGGTTGTCGAAGGTGTTGACCACGCCACCGATGGCGCTGCCGCCGTACAGCAATGCAGCGGGGCCGCGCACGATCTCGATGCGTTCGACGTTGACCGGGTCCAGCGGCACCGCATGGTCATAAGACAGCGACGACGCGTCCAGGGCGCCCACGCCGTTGCGCAAGATACGAATACGATCGCCGTCCTGGCCACGGATGATTGGCCGGCTGGCGCCTGGACCAAAGTACGAAGACGACACACCCGGCTGCTTGTTCAGCGTTTCGCCAAGGCTGCCTTTTTGTTGCAGGGTCAGGTCATCGCCTTCCAGCACGGTGGTCGGTGAAGCGAGTTGCTCGCTGCCCAGCGGGTTGCCGGTGATGACTTGGGGTTGCAACTCCAGGGCGTGGGCTTCGGAGCTGATCAGCAGGGCGGCGGCAAGCGGGGTCAAGCGCCACAGAGAAGAGAGGGACATCGGACATTCCTTGGCAAAACGACGAAAAGATTTGAAAGTTATAGTTACAATATAACATCTCTTTTTCGCGAGCCACGGGAACTTTTTATCCCTGAGCGGAGGGGGTGATAAGGTGTGCGCCTTCGTGATTACTTTTTTCATAGGCCTGGCATGACCGCGACAAGCAACGACCCCCTTCACGGTGTAACCCTGCAGCACGTCCTCACCACCTTGGTGGAGCACTACGAATGGGAAGGCCTGGCCGAGCGCATTGATGTGCGGTGTTTCAAGAGCGACCCGAGTATCAAGTCGAGCCTGACGTTCCTGCGCAAGACTCCGTGGGCGCGGGAGAAAGTCGAAGGGTTGTACGTAAAGCTGATGCGCACCAAACGTCCGCTGGATTGAATCCATGAAGCGGTTTATAGCGGCGACAGCACTGGCCGGTTGGGTGGGGTTGGCGATTCAGCAATACCTGATTTTCTATTCGCGCTGGTCCAGCGGCGCAAGCTTGCTGGGCGGGCTGATCAACTTTTTCAGTTTCTTCACTGTGCTCACCAACACCCTGGCGGTGGTGGTGTTGAGCTATGCCTTGGTCCAACGGGACTCGGCGGCGAAGCGGTTTTTTCTCAGGCCGGCGATCAGCAGCGGTATCACGGTGAGCATTCTGGTAGTGGGCTTGGCCTACAGCCTGTTGCTGCGGCATTTATGGCAGCCCGAAGGCTTTCAGTTGATCGCCGATGAACTGCTGCATGACGTGATGCCGGTGCTGTTTTTGATTTACTGGTGGCGGTGCGTGCCCAAGGGCAGCCTTCGCCTCAAGCACATCGGCGCGTGGATGATTTACCCGCTGGTGTACTTCGCTTATGCGCTGCTGCGCGGGGATTTGCTCGGGCAGTATCAGTACCCGTTCATCGACGTGGCCACCCTTGGTTATCCACAAGTGTTCGTGAATGCCGGAGGGATTTTGGCGGGGTTTGTGCTGATCGCGTTGGCAGTGGTGGGGCTGGATAAAGTTATCAAGCCCCGACCTTGATTCACGCTTCTTCACTGCCCTCGGCGCGCCAGTAGCCGACGGCCTTGAGGAACGTTTCATCGACCTTGTGCGTATCCAGCAGTACCCGGCGTACCTGGCGCGACACTTTGGTTTCGGTCGCGACGAAGCTGTACAGCGAGCCGCTCGGCAGCGTCAGGTTCTGCACGGTTTCCAGCAGATCATCCTGGCCGCGAATGACCCAGATCACCTCGACATCGGCCTGACTGTGCAGGACCTGTTTTTCTGCGGTATTCGCGATCTCGATCACCGCCAGCACCTTTCGCCCGGCCGGCAGTTCTTCCAGGCGACGACCGATGGCCGGCAGCGCGGTTTCGTCGCCGATCAGCAGGTAGCTGTCGAACATATCCGGCACGATCATCGAGCCCCGTGGCCCGCCGATGTACAGGTGCTGACCCACCTTGGCCTGCTCGGCCCAGGTGGAGGCGGGGCCGTCTCCGTGCAGCACGAAGTCGATGTCCAATTCGCCAATGTCCAGGTCAAAACGCCGTGGCGTGTAGTCGCGCATGGCCGGCTGCGGGCCATCTCCCTTGATGCTGAACGTCGGGCTTTCCAGCGCCGCTTGCTCGGCGGCATTTTGCGGGAACAGCAGCTTGATGTGATCGTCGCTGCCCAGGCTGACAAAGCCCGCCAATTCCGGCCCGCCCAGGGTGATGCGGCGCATGCGCGGAGTGATGTCGACCACGCGCAGTACGTCGAGGCGGCGGCGTTTGATTTCGTGGGTCACGCGGTGGATGGCTTGTGTATTCATTGGGCTTTCCCGTCGGCAATGGCTTGGGCGGTGCCGTTGAGCAGCGCCGCGACACGAACGATTTCTTCCGGGCTCCAATGCCCGTGGTGCGAATGCAAGGCGTGACGCAGGTTGTGCACCGCCTCGTGGATTTCCGGCGGGCGATCCTGGCCGCGCAGCGAGCGCTTGCTCACCTCCATGCGCTGGCGAATGCCGTCGAGGGCCACCGCCTGTTCGCTTAAGAAGAGACGACCGGCGTCGGTGATTGTGTAGCGTTTTTTTCCAGCGTCGGCGTCACCGCTGATCAATTCGCTCTCTTCGAGGAAGGTCAATGTGGGGTAGATCACCCCGGGGCTTGGGCTGTAGGCGCCGTCGAACAGGGCTTCGATCTTGCGGATCAGGTCGTAGCCGTGGCAGGGCTGTTCGGCAATCAATGCCGGCAGCAGCAATTTCAAATCACCCGGGGCGAATACCCGTGGGCCGCGGCCGGCACGTTCGCGGCCTGGACGTTTCTCGAAGCCGTCACCGGGTTCACGGTGGGAATGATGGTCTCTCATTGTCATGCTCTCCTTGTGTGGATAAGACATAACGTAAGATATATCTTAAGAGATGCATAGCCACAGACGACCAACGGTCAGTGTGGCCTATCGCACATTGCAAGCATTTGGATTGACTTATTAGTGGTGCGCCGATCCAACTAAGATTAGAGTTGGAACTCGTACTTTCAAAGAGGCTTTTATAACTTCTGTTTTTTATGCGTGGTGTTTTTCCTACGGAATATTCACAACAAGCGTTGTTGAATAATTCATGTAGTCCATGTCTTACGGAGAAAATTAAAGTTTTGGCAAAATGCCATATTTTTCTGTATTTGCCCGCATACATTGGCTACGAAGGCATGGGAAGCAGCCTGCATACCTGTTTTTAAAGTTAGTGGATCATTCCTCTCGCGTTGCACTCACTTACGTCTCGCTGCAGCGGACCTCATTGTGTGTTGAATTCACTGTTCAACTTTCAATGGGGCACTAACTTGTCCTCAAAACAGGAACTCATCATGTTCAAGAAGTTTGCAATTGCTGCTCCATTGGCCTTTCTGGCATTGAACGCCTCGACGGCCTTCGCTGCCGGCGAAGCCAACCACACCGTCAACATCAAGGCGAATATCCCTACCACGGTGTTCCACGCGCAGCCACGTGATCCGAACTTCGGCCGCGACGAAACCCTGACCTACAACATCGTCAGCGGTGAGCTGGCGCCGTTGAGCGCTATCTACGACCTGAAGAACACCAGTGGTTCGGTCCACGCCTACATCGAAGGCGGCCCGGCTGTTCTGTTCAACGGCAACGTCGCGCAGAACATCCCGCTGACCACCACCCTGCACGGCGTTGAACTGACCGGCACGCCAAAAGAAGTGGTGAACGAAGCCGACTCCACCCCGGGCGTGGGGGCTGAACTGCGCATCGTGGCAGCAAAGCCTACGGCCACCCAGCGTGGTGCCTACACCTCCGCTGTGGCGCTGGTGTTCGATGCGGTGCCGCCAACGCCAGCACCTTGATGGTGTAGGTGCCCGCCGGGCTTTCTTGCCCGCGGGCATTTGCGTTCGGGCCGGCCGATTTTCCCCCATTGGTCGGCCTGTTTTTTATCAAGTCTCCTGGCCCTCAGAGAGTTCCTTTCATGTTCCCGATGACGCCCATCGCGGTTGCGCTTGCGCTAGTGATTTGTACGAGTGCCTTGGCCGCGCCCACGTCAGGCACCGTCACGCCTGGCAGTTTGTTGACCCAGGCTCAGGGTTTGCCTGCCGGGTTCGGCGACCATTTTTTCGACGTACCGCTGGCGGTACAGGTCGAACTGGATCAGCAACCCCTGGGGGAAGCCTTGATTGTGCTGTCCCAGGACGAACGGGTGACGCTGCTGGAGTTCACCGATACCGGCGACAGCAAAGTCCCCGCCACCACCCGCGACACCTGGCAAGCCTTGCTGGAGAGCGGCGTCGGCCTTGGCGCATGCACCCAGGCGTGCCCGCAGCAACTGGTGTCAGTGCACTACAACCTGGAAAGCTCGCTGCTGTCGATCATCACCCAGAACGTCGAACACACCAGCGACGCACCGCGTTTTCACGCGCAGCCCGAAGGCGGTAGCCGTGGCTTGATCATCAACAACCAGCTCAACCTCAACGGCGGCCAGGAAGAAAACCTGGGCGGACGTTATGGTTTGCAAGCCAGTGCCAGCCTGGGCAATTGGACCCAGGTGTTCAACTTGCAGCTGGCGCGCCAGAGTGGCGACGAAGAACAACTGCGCCATGCAATCCATGAGCTGTATACCCAGCGAGAACTGGAAGGCCAGTTTTTGCGCCTGGGCCATTTCACCCCCAATTCCGACGGCCTGACCCGGCAGTTGCGCAGCTTTGGCGCCAGCCCGGATACCGCGTTAGGCGTCATGTACGGCAGCTCCGACAGCCTGGCGATCAACAATGCCAAGGCCAGCGTTTACCCGATCTACGTCACCGCCAATCGCCAGGCCGCCGTGGAGATTTACCGCAACGGTCTGCTGATCAACACCCAGGCGGTCGCGGCCGGTTTGCAGACCCTGGACACGCGGCCGTTGCCCGGCGGCATCTACGAAGTCGAAGTGCGCCTGGTGGAAGACGGCCTCACCGTCAGCACCTCCCAAGAGCTGGTGTACAAACCCAGCAACTGGCGCAACGTCGATGACCGCTGGCGGTACAACGTGTTTGCCGGACGCGAAACCAAGCTGTTCAGCAACTGGGATGAACAGTCTTCCGGCTCGATCACCGCGGGTGCCTCGGTCAATTACCTGGTGCATCCACGGGTGATTCTCGGCCTCTCGGCGCGGGAAGTGCGTGAGCAGCTGCAATACGGCGGTTCGGTGGACTGGACGGTGGCCAACAACACCAGCCTCTACACCAACCTCTACCAGACCCGCGAACACGGCACCGGCCTGGACGTTCAGGGCCTCTACACGTTTGGCGCCACCAACCTGGTGCTCAGCCATAACCGCAGTTGGCTCGACACCCGCGACACCTTCGAGACCCTGCCCGACGGCACCCGCCTGCGGCGCAACACCTTTGTTGGCCAGACCAGTAACTCGGCACTCTCGGTGAACCACCGGGTCGACGCGCGCAACTCCTGGAACCTGCGCCTGTCCCACAGCGAGGGCAATGCCGAAGGCGCAGGGCTCGACCTGGGCTGGAGCCGCCGCGACACCTTGTGGGGCAGCGACGCCAACTGGCGTTTCTCGGTGTTCGACCGACCGGGCACGTCCGGCACCAACGACAAGCGCAACCGCGGCGTGGACCTCTCTGTGAGCCTGGCCCTGGGCGGAGATGGCCGGCAGATTTCCGGCAGCATCGGCACCCGCACCGCGCGGGACGGCGGTCGCGATAACAATGCGTCGGTCACCGTTCGCCAGGACCTCACCGACCACCTGCTGCAAAGCGTCTCGGCCACCGCCATCACCGACACCTATGGCGTCGGGTTCTCGGGCATGGCCAGTTTCGACAGTGATGTGGTCAGCGGCGACGGCTTCATCCAACGCAGCTCGTTCAACGGCGACCTCAGCGGCGGCCTGAACCTGCACAGCACCTTCGTTGCCGGTGGCGACCAGATGCTGATGACCAGCCAGTACCAGAGCAATGGCGCGGGCATGATCGTCGACGTCGAAACCGATCTGGATGAGATCACCCTGCGTGCCGACGACTTCAGCGGCGGCGGCGCGATCCTGCGTCCTGGGCGCAACTTCGTACCGGTGGCGGCCTACAAGAGCAGCACGGTGAACTTCGACTTCGACGGCAACCACCCACCGGCGGCCAATATCCAGCCGGCGCGGACCACCTACCACCTGAACAAGGGCGGGGTGGACTACCGGAAAATTACCGTCATGAAAACCGTGTCGGTACTCGGGCGCCTGCTCGATGCCCAGGGCCAGCCGCTCAGGGGGCATCACGTGATCAACCACGCCAGCCGTGGGGTCAGCGAGGCCGACGGGTTCTTCTCCATGGAAATGAGCGCCAGCTCGCCAACCCTCGAAGTGCGCTACCGCAACCAATTGCTGTGCCAGTTCCGCCTGGACCCGGCCACCTCCGCCAATGAACAGGACGTGTTGATGATCGGTGACCTGCGCTGCACGCCGGACACCTTGGCTGAAAACACTTTCCAGACCGAGACCGCTGGTTAAGGACGTCTTATGAAAAAGCAGTTTGAGCGAAATGTGTTTGGCCTTTTGTTGGCAGGCTTATTGGGGGCGTTGTTTGCAGAGCCCGCGAGCGCGCTCAGCCAAAACATTACCGCTGTCTTCCGGCCTGATCCTGCAAACCCGATGAAAAACGACTTTGTGAACACGACTCCGGTGACGGGCATTTGTGCAGGGCACATGCCCGTGCGGTGCAAACAGATGGGGATTTTCACCATCCGTATTGATGACGCGTTTCGAGCGACCGCTATTGCGCCCATTGAGGCGTTTCACGAAGACCCGCGCAAAGGCGCAATGTGGCAAGTGCCTTCGCAGTGGCGCGATGTACAGGTCACCCATGCGCGCACCGGCGAAGTTGAGACGGTGCAAATGCGGATTGCCGGCATTGGGCACCGTTGGGATATTCGACCGAACACCAGCGCATGGGCACGGCCAGGTTTTTCCTGGCAAGGGCAGTGGATGAGCGCTCCTGCCCCTTGCCAGAGCACCGGGTTCCTTACCGGCGCTTCATCCCTCGCCTTATTTTTCTGGCTGGTGCCGGAAAACGCTGGTGTGTGCAGTCGTTTTCCCGGAACCACCATCACCTATTTTCAATATCGCACTCTCGAATTCGCCTATGCGCTCAAGACCCCAAACCCGTTGGGCATGTCATCGGGTGAGTACACGGGCAGCCTGACTTACACCATGGGGCCGGGTTTGGATTTCGACTTCGGTGATGTGGTCATCCCGAATGACTCGCAACTGACGCTGAATTTTAATCTGTCGGTGGAGCACGACTTAAAAGTCGACCTCCCACCCGGCGGCAACCGCATCGAACTGATCCCCGACGGCGGCTGGCAAGCCTGGCTCAACCGTGGACGCTCGCCCACGCGGCTGTACCGCGACCAGACCTTCCGCATCGCCGCCAGTTCGCGTTTCAAGATGCAGTTGGAGTGCTCGATCGTCATGGGCAACACCTGCGGCCTGCGCAATGCCAATGGCGATGAGGTGCCGTTGCAGGTCGCCGTGACGCTGCCCAGCGGGATCGATGGGCGCGGTAACCAGGCCGTGCTCAAGCGCCCGTTGCGCCTGGACGGTGACGGCACCGAACTGTTCCAGCCGCTGTTCTACGTGAACGACCGTCCGGGCACCTTGCACTTCGAGGTGTTGCGCGACGACATGGCCGACATGCTCAACCAGCCGGGCAGTACCTATTCGGGCGTGGCGACCGTGATCTGGGACTCGGAAATTTAGATCGGCCCCACTCCAACGGCGGGCCAGGCCCGTCGCAGTCAATCAACGAGGCGAAGTAAACGATGAAACAAGCAGTGTTATGGATCGGGTTGTGCCTGATGTCGCTCACCGTCCAGGCCGGGCCGCTGATCAACGTCGGGGTGGTTTACGACTACCTCGAAAGTGATCGCAGTTCCTACCTCAAGCGTGTGTTCAATGGCGGCACCAGCACCGCGTTCATCAAGGTCAACGTGTTGGAAATTGTCTACAACGCAGATGGCACCACCCGCGAAATCCCGGTGCCCTCGATCATCGATGACAAGGGCGTCACGACCAGTCGCGACGGCCTGATGGCCAGCCCGTCGCGACTGATCGTGCCGGTAAACGGCCGCCAGGGCACTCGCCTGTTGTACATGGGGCCGCGCGACAAGGAACGCTATTTCCGCCTGCGCTTTATCCCCGTGGTCCCGGAAAAGGACGACAACTTCGGTATCAGCGACGAGGAGCGCGCCGACTATAAGGATCACCTGGCGGCCGGGATCAACGTGATGGCCGGCTACGGCACGGTGTTTTTCGTACGGCCCAAGGATGCGCGGTTCGACACCCGCATCAACGAGAGGCCTGACCAATACCAACTGCGTAACGCGGGCAACAGCACCGTGGTGCTCGACGAGTTCCACGACTGTTCGGTGACCAACCCCACTGACTGCGTGCCGACCACCAAGCACCACATCCTGCCCGAGCGACAACTGACGTTCGAGAAAAAACCGGGCCGGCGCTACAGCTTCGTGCTGGTGGAAGGGCTGGATAAAAAACCGCTGAAGGTCGAGAAGACTAACGGGTGATCATGATGTTCAAGCAGCTGACAAGATTCGGTGTACTGGCGGCCTGCATGCTGGCGGGCGCACCCACCTCGGCGATCCAGGAACGTCACTCGTTCGATGTCTCGGTGACCATCCCGGTAAACGAGGCCTATGTGCTGCCGTCCGAACCTGACTGGATGGGCCAGGACCAACTGCTGGCGTGGAACCTGGTGACCTCGCAACTGAGCCGCCTGCGCAAGAACTTCGACGTCAAGCACCTCAACGGCGGCGTCGCGGCCCGCCTTGGGGCCGAGCCGTACTTGTTTAACGGGCGTAACCGTATCGACCTGCAGGTGCAGTTCAACCAGGTAGCGCTGACCCTCGACCCGGTGGAAGTGGTCGGCGCCGCTGAAGCTCGAGTGGGACGCCGGGCCGAGCTGGACATCGCCGCCGTAGAGCCCGAAGGCGGCTATCGCGGCGGCGAGTACTACGGCACGGTGCACCTGGTGTTCGATTTCCTGGCGCCGTGATTGCCTACTCGGTGCTGGCCTTGAGCAAGGCTTCACGGGTCAAACGCCGCGCCAGCTCGTTATAGTCATGCTGGATATGGTCGTAGAAACCCAGCACCGTGCTGTCTGAAAACGCCTCTTCAGTAAGCACCACGCTGTACGGGATCACCAGATCGTCGGCCAGGCGGGTCAACTGCTCGCGCACACTGTCCGTCGGCGTAGCGACCCATTGCTCGTGCAATTCGAGCAGGTCCTGCAGGTGGCTGCCGGCCTCCGTGCGCAGCCTTCGCTGGGCGTTGAAGGCGCCCAGATAGGCCTCGTGCAGATAATCGCTCCAGAACGGCTGCTCCAGCAGGCCATTGATCAGACCATCGCCTTGTTGCAGCTGGCGAATGGCGTGCGCCGCTCGGTCGAGATGGGCCTGAGTGACCTGGGCCGTGTTGCGATACACCATGTGTTCAGACAGCCATGGCAAGTCCAGGCGTTCCTTCAGCCCAGTTTGATAGGCGAGGTACACCTGCACGTCATCCACCTGGCCTTGACCGATGCCCAGTGTTTGTCCCAGGCCGCCTTCGTTGATCGGCAGGGTACGGCGCCGCACTTCTTCGCGGGCCAGACGGTTGACTTGGTCCAGGCGCCAGGCTTGCCGCGCCAGTTTTACCAGGCGGCTTTCGCGCTGGAGCAAAGCCAGTGGGGCGTCGTCCTTGAGGATCTGCTCAAGCAGGGTTTCGACGCCCATGCGATTGAATATATGCGCGCCGGCATCCGCGCAATTGGGCGGCGTCGCGGCCAGGCTGAAGATGCGTTCACGAAAGCTCGGGTTCTGGTCCACCGTGAACAGCAACTGCCACACCCGGATGGCCAAATCTTCCCGCCCCTGCTGGAACAGTTGCGCGTCGATCTCGGTCTGGAACTCCACGGGTGGACTCAGCAGTTTGAACAGGTCAAACAAGCCCTGGGAGCCATGCTCCTGTTCCACGTCCTCCCAGACTTTGATGGCCTCGTCGCGCGCGTCGCCGCTCAAGCCAATCAGCCAGTATTCACGGTCGGACGGCTTGCTGCGCGGCGTGGTGCGGTAGGGATCGAAACCGAAGGCACGCCGATACGCGACCACGCGATCTTCGTCTGCCGGTTCCAGGCGGCTGCGGTCGAGCCAACTGCTGGCGACGATGCGCGCGCCCACCGAATCTTCGGCGAACGGTGGAACGCTGGTGATTCGGGTGTGGGTCAGGTCCAACTCAGGGATGGCCAGCCTTGGACTGTCGAGGCCCGCCGGCCATTGGCTGATGCCGGTCCTGCGCAAGGTCAGTCGCCGCAGTTCGGGCAGCGGGCCGATGTCCGGCGGCACGCTCATCAATGCGTTGCCCTCCAGGTTCAGCGAGCGGAGCAAGGGCAGGTGCTTGAGTGCCTCGTAGTCGTAGCGGCCCCAGCGGATCGGGTTGTCGCGCAGGTTCAGCGCGGTCAGTGCTTTCATGTCGGTCAGTTGGGACGGCACACCGGCCAGTTCATTCTCGGACAGGTCGACGATGCGCGTGGCGGGGAAATTGTCGAGAAAGCCCATTTCCTCGTCCTTCAGACGCGTGCCGCTCAGGTTCAGGCGGGTGACATGGCTGAAGTCCGCCCGCAGCGGCTCCATGTGTTGCACGTAGCGCCCCAGCACCAGATTGCTCAAGTCCAGGAGCGTGCCGCGCGGCTGTGGTTGTGGCGGCAACATGCGCAGGTAGGCGCCGTCTTCCCAGCAGCTTTGCAACTCTTTGATGATCAGCCCGCGCATGAGCAGCTCGTTTTGCGCGAGCACGCTGCCGACCGCGCCGAGAGGACGCTGTTTGCGGAGGCTGCGCAGGTCTTCGCCCAGCAACCGGTGGTCGGCCTCCAGCGTGCCCAGCAGCGCCTTACCTTGCGCAGTGTCGAGGAACGGCGAGACGCTGGCGATCTCTTCTGCGTTCAGTCGTGGGCACAGCTTGGTCAGGGTCTCTGCGGGCGTCGGTGCCGGGGTGGGTTGCCTGCGAAACAGGCGGCGGAAGGCCTCGAAGCCAGGTTTTTGCAGCAGGCGTTGGGTGCTGCGGTCGTCGGCCAGGCGCCCGGTCGGCGGTTCCAGCAGGGTGCGGCGCACGGCCAATGGTTCAAGTTGCGCCCTGAGCCAGGCCTTGAGGTTTTCACCCTGGCCAGGGCGCAAATCAACAGCCCCGTCAGGAAGCACGCGCAACAGCGCTTCGAAAAAACGGTAGTGCGCGGGCGGTGTCGACGCCGGTACCCCGTGGATCTGGTAGCGGCCCTGACCCTGGTAGATCAGGACTTTCTGTGTGACGGCCGCCGCCGGGCCTACCCGACACCGCAAGGCGCCCTCCGGCGATTGCTCATGGATGGCGATACTCAGGTCCCCCAGAGCATCGGTGTTCAGACGCAGGAGATTGAGGACCATGCGCTCGGTGTCCGGCGTCAGCAGGGCATCGTCATGCAAGCCTTCACTGGCGTGGCTGGCGCGGACTTCGTTGGCCAGTTCCCGTGCGAGGTTTTTCAGGCGCAGAGGGATGCGCTGTTCACGGCTCATCACGTCCAGTTCCTGGGGCGATGTGCGCAGTAGCAGCGTCGTCACCAGCTCTGCGGGCAACTGCGGGAACTGCTGTTGAATCAGTTGACCGTGAGGGGTGTCGAGCACTTCGCGTGCGCTGTAGAGGTGATTGAACATCGCAACGGTGTGTGGCGTGAGCCGATCGGCCAGTTGGTTGCGCAGCGCCGCGACCCGCGCGGTTTGGGTCTCGGGCAGGGGCGAGGGCAGCAGGGCGTCGAGTTCCTTTTCGTTGAGAAACGCGAGGATTCGCTCCGGCAACGAGCCGGCCTGCACCTGCGCATGGCTGATGTTCAGGGTGTCGGCGGGCAATGCATCGGCGGCGCCATAACGCATGGCGTAGCCGCTCAGGTCCGGTTCGATGAACACGTCGATGGCTTTGTGCGACGGCCAGCCAGGTAACTCCGTGGTGGTTTGCACCGACCAGTTGGTCGGCAGCTCGGCCGGGGCGCCGGTGCGGATGCGCTGGGGTGTCTGTTCGACGTGCCGACGCAGTTGCAGGCGCTTGAGGCTGTCGGCCAGCAGTGGCGGAGGAGGGGAGCGGTCGGCATACATCATGCGCAGGGCGCCGTCGTGAGTTCCGCTGGTGGCGCAGGCTTGTGCCCGTTGCGCGGGAGTGAGGCCTTCCACCAGAAGAGGACCAAGGCGCTCGTGCAGCGCCGCGCTGTCCCAGGTGCGCGGGTCTTCTCCTTCATGCAGCCAGGCGCCGTTGTCATTGTGTTCGAGTCGCGGGGAATAGGCCTCGGGGCGGGTCGGGTGCTGGATGCGGTAGGTGTCACTGGCGGCCTCGTGCGCGACCACGTAATGGCGGTCCTTCAGGCGCAGGATGCGTTGGTTCTGATGCTCGTGAAGACCCAGCGCGTCGGGCTGTGCATCGGCCGGCAATTGCAGATCATGCCGGGCATAGGGCGCCAGATC
Source organism: Pseudomonas sp. RIT357 (assembly GCF_000632245.1). Taxonomy (NCBI): domain Bacteria; kingdom Pseudomonadati; phylum Pseudomonadota; class Gammaproteobacteria; order Pseudomonadales; family Pseudomonadaceae; genus Pseudomonas; species Pseudomonas sp. RIT357. Next base: position 267,834 of record NZ_JFYX01000049.1, on the reverse strand, counting down.
CGGGTTCCACAGGCGTGGTTGCCCGTTGACCTCGACCACCCGCAGATCATCGACGAACAGTGAGCGCCGCAACGCACCGCCCACGGCGGCGCCGGCGGCAAACGTGCCCAGTTGCACCACCTCGCTGGTCACGCTCACCACATGTTCGGCGGCTTCGCGATATTGGCCCTCGGCCAGGTCGACGACCCCTTCAATGATCTCGCTGCTCAATTGATAAACGGTGTAGGCCAGCATCAACTCACCGAGAAACGGCACGAACGGCGTGATCACCATCAGGGCGGCGTTGAAGATATCCGTGATCATTTTCGTGGCGTTGTCCCACCAGGCCCAACGCTCGGCGCTGTCGGCATCGGAGGTGGACACCGCCATGCTGCGCCCGTCATTGAGGATTTTATTCAGCGCCTGCTGGTAGCGGTGTTCCCAAAGGTCTGCGTCGATCCTGATGGCTGAAAATGGCAGCCGTTGGCCCAGCCCGGCAAAGAAGTGCCCGCGTCGGTTATGCCCGACAAACTCGCTGAAGAACTGCTGATAGGTTTGCTGGCCGCGTGATGGGATCGCTGCGTTGGCGTGCAGCTTGCGTGTCAGATCCGTCATGAACGCCACGCTGGAGTCGTATTCCTTGACGGGACTTTCGGGGTCATGAGGGATGTAGGCGATCAGTTTCGACACGCTGGACACGCGGTCCAAATCCGCCGCAATCAGCAGTATGCCGGCCAGTGGCGCATCCAGGATGTTCAAACGGTAGAACTGCAGCACCCCACGCTCACCGCGCAGCGCTTGCAGCAGCACTGCGCACGCCGCGGGCCCCAGGTCCTTTTTCAGCACGGCCAATTGCGCGGCAGCCTTGAGCGCGGCCTTTTGGCTGGCAATGATGCGGGTCTTGAGCGTGGCACGCAGGGCGAGGTCGGTCGGCAACAGATGCTGGTTCAGGTGCTGTTGATAGCGGGCGCCGAGGTTCAGTTCGCGGCACAGCGTCTTGAACTGCAGAAGGGGCATTCGCTCGGCCAGTGGCAGGATGTCGAAGTGGCCTCGGGCGTCCGGTTGGGTGATGTAGCAGGAGTCTTTTTCAAAGCTTTCACCGGCGGCGAAGTTATGCAACGCCGCATCCAGCAACGACACCCTGCGGGTGGTCACCCCCTTGGAAATATCCAACGCATACCAGGGCAGTTGCGTGGGGATATACAGGTTGAGGTAGGTGGTTTTGACGTTCAGATCCAGGCCGTGTTTTTCGCGGATGGCCTCCTGCAACAGCGGCTCGGAAAAACCATACAGGTCCTGCACGTCGCGAAGGTGTTGGTCCACGGCGTTTTGTGCGCGCCAGCCCTCGGCATTCGCCAGCTGCAGCGTGTTGTGTTGATCGGGTGAGGCGCTGGCGTACCAGTCCGGTCGGGACAGCGTGGTGCTGTTGAACAGGCTGATTCGGGCGGGGACGGCGGTGGTGAGCCAGTCGGGAATTCTCTGCTGGATCAGCGCGTAATGAGGCCCCTTGTAGGGCGTTGCCAGAGGACTGGCAGGAGGGGGGGATTCGGGCATGCAATGGCGCTCGCTAAGGGATTCGAAGCCATTAGCGTATCCACTGAAGACTAGAACAAAAGCTCAAAATCCTGGGCGGTTCGGTGCGTTGAGCACCCGTTATTCGAATGAAAGATGCGCATAACTAACACCCTGTTTCGGCGGTTGGCACAGGGTCTGCGCGTCAGGTTGCAGGTAAGGCGTGAGGATCGGTGCCATACCCTTGAGCACCTGCACCGGCAGCGCCGACGTGAACGTGAATTGCTGCGCCGAACTGCCCGGAACGAATGCGGTGAGGGTGCCGAAGTGGTGCTCGCCGATATAGAACACGAACGTCGCGGTGCGGTTGATGGACTTGGAACTGAGCACACGCCCACCGGCGCCGATGGCTTCGATGCGGTTGTCGCCGGTACCGGTCTTGCCGCCCATGATCAAGGGTGTGCCGTCAGTCAGCTTGAAACTGCCGGCCACGCGTTTGGCGGTGCCGGCGTCCACCACTTGCGACAACGCGCCACGCAGGGCGGTGGCGACTTCGCTGGGCATCACGCGTTTGCCGCGATCGGGGTTGTTGACCAGGCGGGTTTCATAGGGGGTGTCGGCGGCAAAATGCAGGCTGTCGATGCGCAGGGTCGGTTCGCGCACGCCGTCGTTGAGGATGATCCCCACCAATTCCGCCAGCGCAGCGGGGCGGTCGCCGGAGCTGCCGATGGCCGTGGCCAGCGATGGCACCAGATGGTCGAAGGGGTAGCCGACTGCCTGCCAGCGCTGGTGAATATCCAGAAACGCTTCGATTTCCAGCATGGTGCGGATGCGACTGTCACGGGCGCTCTTGTGGCGGCTCTTGAACAGCCAGCCATAGACTTCCTGGCGCTCATGCTCACTGGCGGCGACGGCCTGGGTGAAGGTGGCGTCGGGGTGTTCCAGCAAGTAGCCGAGCAGCCACAATTCCAGCGGATGGACCTTGGCGATGTAGCCTTGGTCCGGCAGGTCGTAGGCGCCGGGGCCGTAGGCCTGATAGAGCTTGGTCAGGCGCTCGTCGCTGAGTTTTTCCGGTTCCTTGCTCTTGAGGTGAGCGCGCACGAACCCGTTGAAACTCTGCTGGCTGGCCTGGGGCAGCAGGTAGCGGTGCACGGCGGCCAGGCGTATGGCGGTGGGGTGCATGCTGTCGAGGAAGGTGTCGAGCCGCGCCTGGGTGTCCTTGTTGCGGTAGCGTTTCCAGAAACGCAGCAGAAAGGTGGTGCCCTCACGGTCGGCGAACTGGGCCAGGTATTCCTGGCGGCGCGGGTCGCTGTCGTCCTTGAGCAACTCGGCGCTGTTGTTGGGGCCGTGGTAGGTGCTGTAACGCACTAGGTCGCGCATCAGGCGAATGAACGGCAGGTTGATCGACTCGCGCAGGGCATCGCGCAGGCTCGGGCTGCGACCATTGTCTTCGTTGCGAAAATTGTGGAAGCGGTGCAGGCCGCCACCGGTGAAAAAGCTCTCGCCAGGGCTGGCGGAATACTGCCGGTCGAGGGCTGCGTCGAGCATCTTCGCGAGGCTGCGGTCGGTGCTTTGCGCCAAGTAGTCCACGGCCCAGCGCGACAGGCGATCCTGCTCGTCGACGCTGACTTTTTTCAGTGCGGCGGCGGGCTGTGCGCCATAGCGATCATGCAGTTCGCTGATGATCTGTAAGTAGGTGGTCAGTACCCGTAGCTTGGCGGTGGAGCCCAATTCCAGCTTGCTGCTCTCGTTGATGTCGAAGGGTTGGTCGGTGTTGTCGGTCTGCACACGCACCCGTGCACCGTCGGCGGTCATCTCGTATAGGGTGAAGCTGTAGCGCACTTGCGCGGTGCTGGCCGGCGTCAGCAGCCGTGGCCCGAGCAGACCCAGTTGCGCGGCGAAGGCAGGGTCAGCGAGCTGCTTGAGGTAGGCGGTGGCCTGGGTTTGCAGGTCGTTCTGCAAGGTGCTGGTGGCGGCCAGATCGAGGCGGTCGAGGTCGTACAGCGATCGGTTGAGCAGCGCGGCCAGGCGACTGCGCGCCACACTGATGCCCTTGTTGGTCTCGATCGGTTGCAAGGTCGGTTGCTGCTGCCAGTCGCGGTACGTCACCTGACTCGCCAGCGCGGCATCGGCCAGGGCCGGTTCGATGACGCCGTTCTGTTTGAGCAGACGCAGGTGGCTGTCGGTCAGGTCCGCAAGTTCCGGGCGGCCTTTGGACAAGTAATGGGACGGCCGGCGCTGGGCGATCATCAGCGACAAGACTTCGCGCAGGGCCACACCTTTTTGCTCGAGGTTGCCAGTGCCGGCGTCGGCCAGCAGCGCATTGGTGCGCTTGAAGTCGGCGCCGTACCACACCCGCAGACCTTCGGCCATGCCGTGCACTTCACCATGGCCAGGCACGGCGGACAGCGGAACGCTGTTGAGGTAATCGCGCACGACGTTCTGGCGCGCGAGCAAGGTCTGCGGGCCGTCCTGGTAGGCGCGCACGCTGGCAGAAAACATCTGGCGCAGCTTCTCGCTACCGGACAGGGTCAGGCCGTCGGGGGAGTGGCGGTATTTTTCCAGTTGGGTGGCGAGGGTGCTGCCGCCGGCGCTTTGCCCGGGCAGGTGCAGCACGCGGGCGACTTGCGACCACGCGGCCTTGGCGAAGCGCGGCCAATCCACCGCCGGGTTGGCCTGGGGCTGTGCGGGGTCCAGCAGGTCACGGTTTTCGATGAACAGCAGGCTGCTGACCACCACCGGCGGGATCGCGGTGAAGTCCGGGTAAAACTGCTGGGGGTAGCTGAACTGGTACAGCGGCGTGGCGCGGCAGTCGTTGATCGACAGGCCGGCCTGGATTTTTTCGGCGTAGGGCACAAACAGCCCGTGGGCGGTGTAGTCCATCAAGGCGTCGGAAAACTGCGCCTGGCTCTGGATCAGGAAATTGCGCTTGAGCAGGCGTGGCAGGAATTCATCGATGGCGCTGTAGCCCAGGCGTTTGTCGAAGGGCCCTTCACCGGGGTACACGATGCGGTCGCTGGCGCCGGGCTCCACCGTGTAGCTGAGGGTCGTGGCCAGACGGCTCAGTTCGCGGGACTGCCAGTCGGCGCTGCGCATTTCGCGCTGGGCGACATACGCTGCGGCGATCAGCGCGATCACCAGTAGCAGCCACACCATTCGCCACCTGTACAACCGCTTGCGGGGGCGTCGTGGCAATGGCTGTTCATCCTCGCTGTCGGCAGGCGCCGCAGCTTTGGTTGAATCGGTTTGCCATAAAGCGCCCATAGTCGATTGATCCCATCCCGGCAGATTGATCGGACTTGTCTCAAGCGTAGACGCTGATTGGCTTGCGTGAGGAATTTATCGACCGGGCCGGGCATGGGCAAAGCCCGATGACAGCGTAGGTGGCTTGAAGGGTCGCACCATTGGTGTGCGATACTCCCACCGCTAAATCGTATTAAGGCGGCAATTCCCGCTGAATATTGCCTTTTATAGAGTGAAAATCACTGGGTTGAGCTTTTTATACTGCATCCCCCCGATCTGGCCCCGCCGGACCGGTTTGCCCACAAGGTGAACCGGCGATGGCATGTCACGGCAGACCCGCCGCGACGTGCTGGACTCGGAGGCTCATATCCAATAACAAGACGAGGTTGTATCCCTATGCCAGTCGGCAACCACCTGCCCCATGGCGAGACCGCTTCGGGCGGCCCGCTCAAACGCGAACTGGGTGAGCGGCATATCCGCCTGATGGCGCTCGGCGCCTGTATCGGTGTCGGCCTGTTCCTCGGCTCGGCCAAGGCCATCGAAATGGCCGGCCCGGCCATCATGCTCTCCTACATCATCGGCGGCCTGGCCATCCTGGTGATCATGCGCGCCCTCGGCGAAATGGCCGTGCATAACCCGGTGGCCGGCTCGTTCAGTCGTTATGCCCAGGATTATCTCGGCCCGTTGGCGGGCTTTCTGACCGGCTGGAATTATTGGTTCCTGTGGCTGGTGACCTGTGTGGCCGAGATCACCGCCGTGGCGGTGTACATGGGCGTGTGGTTCCCCGACACCCCGCGCTGGATCTGGGCCCTGGCGGCGTTGATCAGCATGGGCACCATCAACCTGATCGCGGTAAAAGCCTTTGGTGAGTTCGAGTTCTGGTTCGCGCTGATCAAGATCGTCACCATCATTGCCATGGTGATCGGCGGCGTCGGCATCATCGCCTTCGGCTTTGGCAACGACGGCGTGGCGCTGGGGATTTCGAACCTGTGGGCCCATGGCGGCTTCATGCCCAATGGCGTGCAGGGTGTGCTGATGTCGCTGCAGATGGTGATGTTCGCCTACCTCGGCGTGGAGATGATCGGCCTCACCGCCGGTGAAGCGCGCAACCCGCAGAAGACTATTCCGAGCGCAATCGGGTCGGTGTTCTGGCGCATCCTGTTGTTCTACGTGGGCGCGTTGTTCGTGATCCTGTCGATCTACCCGTGGAATGAAATCGGCACCCAGGGCAGCCCGTTCGTGATGACCTTCGAGCGTCTGGGCATCAAGACCGCAGCGGGCATCATCAACTTCGTGGTGATCACGGCGGCGCTCTCGTCGTGCAACGGCGGCATCTTCAGCACCGGGCGCATGCTCTACAGCCTGGCGCAGAACGGCCAGGCGCCGGCCGCGTTCGCCACCACGTCGAGCAACGGCGTGCCGCGCAAAGCCTTGCTGCTGTCGATCTTCGCCTTGCTGCTCGGCGTGCTGCTCAACTACCTGGTGCCGGAGAAAGTTTTCGTCTGGGTCACGTCCATCGCCACCTTCGGCGCAATCTGGACCTGGGTGATGATCCTGTTGGCCCAGCTCAAGTTTCGCAAGAGCCTGAGCCCGGCCGAGCAGAAAGCCCTGAAGTACCGCATGTGGCTGTACCCGGTCAGTTCGTACCTGGCGCTGGCATTTCTGGTGCTGGTGGTGGGCCTGATGGCGTACTTCCCGGACACCCGCATTGCGCTGTACGTCGGTCCAGTCTTCCTGGTGCTGCTGACCGTGTTGTTCTACGTGTTCAAGCTGCAACCGAACACCGCCAACGCGGCGCCAGTGCACTCCGCCTGACGCCTGGCAAGGCCCGCTGCGTGCGGCGGGCCTTAGCCTTCAGCTGGCCTGCGTGACCAGCTTGTGCGACTGATCCAGGCGCTTGTTGAATTCCAGCCACAACCCCAGCATCACCATCAATGAAGCGCCGACCAGCGCTGTCAGCAGTTGCATCAGCAGCGCATCGCCAGCCATCGCATTGACCATGTCGGCCAACGGCGCCAGCACGACGCCCAGGCAAAACACTTCCAGTGAATAACGGCCCATGCGGCAGGTGTGCTGCGCCAGCCAGTTGTCGGTCCAGCCGCGTCCGGGCAACAGCTTGGCGGTGACATACGCCAGTGCGAGGAAGTGCAGCAGGCGCAGCGGCGACAGGTCGGTCTTGCTGATTGGGTAGATCAGATCGCTGACCGCCGATGGCATCCACGTATCGTGCACTTCGGGCCAGCGCCACGACAGTGTCAGCACCGCTGCAGCCAGGGTGTAGATCGCCGCCGCCATGAACAACGGCTGCCGGCGCAGTGGCCGCAGTTCGGCCGGGCGCTCGCGGCTGGCATGAATCGCCGCCGCGCCACCGAGGATGAACAGAAACTGCCAGGTCACCGGGTTGAAGTACCACACGCCGTCGGCAATCGCCCGCAGGTTCCAGCCCATCCACGGCGCCAGCAGGTACACCGTCATCGACGCGCCCACCACCAGCCAGGTCTTGCGCAGCAACAGCGGCAACACCAGCGGCAAACCACCGAGCAGCACGATATACAACGGCAGCGGGTCCATCAGGTTGGGCTTGAAGCGCAGCAGAAGTTCATCGGTCAGCGCCTGCTGCGGGTGGGTGACGAAGTGCGTCAGGCCCATCTCCTCGACGAGGTCGCGGGTTTCCACATGGCTGTTGGCGAAGAACACGATGCCCATCAGCATCGCCAGCAAGAAGATGTGCACCACGTACAACACCCAGGTACGGCGCAGGATCTTCAGCGTGGCGAACCAATAGCCGTCACGCTGCAGGATCTTGCCGTAGGCCAGCACAGCGGCGTAGCCGGCGAGGAACACGAAGACTTCGGCCGCATCGCTGAAACCGAAATTGCGTAGGGTGATCTGGCCGAGGGGATTGTGGGGAACGTGATCCCAAAAAATGAAGATCAACGCCAGGCCCCGAAAAAAATCGATGCGCGGGTCGCGTCCGTTCAGCATGGCAGCGGGCTCTTTGACGAAAGGTTTAGTAATGACAGGCGCAGGCGCGAATTGTCGTACGCCGCAGGTCGGGCGGGCGCAGGTTGGCGGTATTTCCAAGCAATTGCAAAGGCTGGATATTACTGAATGTCTCAATTTGCCGCGTCAGATACCTGTTAATTCTGACAGTAGACGGACACATCCCTGGCGTGGCTTGCTGACGAAGACCACGACGGGACTCGCGCATGACCAGACTGTGGAAGGGATTCAGTCGCTACACAGTGATCGGTATCGCCAACACGGTGATCCACTGGCAGCTGTTTTTCTTGTTCCGGACCACCTTTGAACTGAGTCAGGCGGCCAGTAATGTCCTGGCTTTCTGCATGGCGGCGACCTTTTCCTTTTACGTCAATTCGATCTACACCTTTGCCACGCCGGCCTCGTGGCCGCGCTATGCGCTGTTCATGTTGTGCATGGGCGGTTTGAGCCTGGGCGTGGGGTGGCTGTCGGATCGCTGGCGCCTGCCGGGGGTTGTCACGGTACTGGTGTTCTCGCTGCTGAGTCTGGTCTGCGGGTTCCTGCTGTCCCGTTGGGTGGTGTTTCGTGAGCGTGAGCAATGAGGGTTACGCTGGTGGTGCCGGTGTTCAACGAGGAACACGCGATCGGTGCGTTCTACCGCGCCATCCGGCAAGAACCCGGCCTGTGCGAACACCTTGTCGATATCGTGTTTATCAACGATGGCAGCAGCGACCGCACCGAGCAGGTCGCCCGCGCGATTGCCCTGGCCGAGAACCACGTGACGCTGGTGAATCTGTCGCGCAACTTCGGTAAGGAAGCCGCGCTGTTTGCCGGGTTGGAATACGCCACGGGCGCCGCCGTGGTGCCCATGGACGTCGACCTTCAAGACCCGGTCAGCGTGCTCCCGCAGTTGATCGAAAAATGGCAGGCCGGCGCCGATGTGGTGCTGGCCAAACGGCGCAATCGCGCGAGCGACGGCTACTTCAAGCGTCATAGCGCGTCGCTGTTCTATCACTTGCTCAATCGTATTTCCTACACCCATATCGAAGAAAACGTCGGCGACTTCCGGTTGATGGACCGCAAGGTGGTGGACGTGATCAAGGCCCTGCCGGAACAGCAACTGTTCATGAAAGGCGTGTTGTCCTGGGCCGGGTTTAACGTCGCCATCGTTGAATACGACCGTGCACCGCGCCGTGTGGGCCAAAGCAAATTCAACGCGTGGAAACTGTGGAACCTGGCACTGGACGGCATCACCTCGTTCAGCACCTTGCCGCTGCGTCTGTGGAGTTACATCGGCGGGTGCATTTCGTTGCTGGCGCTGGTGTACGCCGGATACCTGGTGGTGGACAAGCTGCTGCTCGGCAACGACGTGCCGGGGTATCCGTCGTTGATGACGGCGATCCTGTTCCTGGGAGGGGTGCAACTGATCGGCATCGGAATATTGGGGGAGTATGTGGGGCGCATCTATATGGAAGCCAAACACCGGCCGCGCTACGTGGTTAAAGGCATTGTCAGTCGCCAGGGGCATGCGCCCGAAGCAGTGGATAGATGGACGCACAGCAACGCAGGAGAGCAGAGTGATGACGGCTCAATGGTCGAGTAAAGAGAGCCTGGTATTTTTTTTGGTGGCCGTGCTGGTCTATGTGTTTCCGTTGATCCTGGCCGACTATTTTTACGTGGAGGACAGTTTTCGAGCGGCCTCCGGATATGCGTCGTGGCGTGCTGAAGGGCGTTTTTTAATTGATGGTTTTTATCATGCCCTGTCTCTGTCCAATGGCGCGCCAGATACGTTCCCTCTGGGGTTGCTGGTGGCGTGCGTGGTCATGGCATTTGCTTTGAGAAAACTGGCCTTTCATTACTTTTCCAGCGTGAATGTTTGTTCCGCGTCGGTGGTGTTGCCGATGTTCTTCAGCCCGCTGTTCCTGAGCGATCTTGCCTATAAGTACGACGGACCGGTGATCACCGTCGGGGTGGCGCTGGTGATGTTTGCGATCACGTTCAAGTGCGAAAGAAAAACCCTCGAGTGGGGCGCAGGCACGGTACTGCTCTGCTGTGCGCTGTGTATTTATCAGCCCCTGCTCAATGTGTTTGTCGGGTTGTGCTGTATCGAGCTGTACAGAGCGATTAACGCTAAAAAAGACACCCGTGACTTGGCGCTATTGGCTGGTGAAAAGCTGACTCAAGCCGCCGCAGCGGCGCTTTTTTATCTATGGGTTGTGGTTCCGTTCATGGGCAAGGAACGCCAGGGGATGCTGGCGTGGGGTGACGATTGGGTATCCATCGTGTTCCAGCGCCTGGAGAATGCCGAAGAGAGAATTCGTCCGCTCTACACCGGCGGCAGTGCATGGCTGTTTGCGGGGATGGCGATACTGTTTGTGCTGGGGTTTATAGGGGCATGGTGGTCGGCATTGCGTGACAGGCCGAAGGCGTCCACTAAAGTCCTGATGAGCCTGGCTTATGTATCGATCGTACCGCTGCTGATCATTTGCGTTCCGGGCATCATGCTGGTGTTCTTCTATGAAAACAGTGATTCGAGGGCAATGTTGGGCGCCGGACCTCTGCTGATGTTCATGCTGCTGGTGATACACCCGTTGCTCAAGGCGCGGCATCGACATCTGACGGTATTGGTGGTGCTGCCCATCATTGTGCTGGTGTCTATTTCCTATAGTTACGGGCGGGTTCTAAGTTTAAAGAAAACGTTGGAAACCAGCGTGATGACGCAGTTGGCCTACTCGATAAATGCTTCCCCGGCGTTGGCGTCGGTAGGGGTTTTTTACTTTAACGCCAGTGCCCAGGATTACTGGTTGCCGGCCTCTGCCGGCACCGTTTCGATCGTGCCGGGCATGCCCTATCTGGTGGCGGCCAATTTTCTGTTCTTGCCGGAAGCATTGGCCAGGATCGGGATCACTAACGTGGTGCAAGCCAGCCATGAACATTCTGCCCGCGTACGACTGGGGCGCGACGCCCGCCCCATCGTCGATACGCTGTTCTATGCCATTTACGTGGAAGGTGGGGACGGGTACATCGTCATGAAAAAACAGCCACGCGAGCATCCCGACAGGGGTTTCTAATCAAGCCGCAATGATCTCACTCGGCTCAAAACTGTCCGCACGCGCCATCTGCCACATCCGCGAATAGAATTCGCCGTTCACCTCGCCGGTGAGCAACTCGCCGGGCTTGAGGAACACATGCAACTGCGAGAACAACTTGATCTCGGTCGCCGACATGCGCCGCACCAGGTGCTTGGCCGACAGTTGCGACGGATGATCCAGGCCTGCCGCCGCGAGCATCTCGGCCAGGGCCTTGAGGGTGTTGCGGTGGAAGTTGAACACACGCTGGGCCTTGTCCGGCACCACCAGGGCGCGCTGGCGCAGCGGGTCTTGGGTGGCGACGCCGGTGGGGCATTTGTTGGTGTGACAGCTTTGCGATTGGATGCAGCCGATGGCGAACATGAAGCCGCGCGCCGAGTTGGCCCAGTCGGCGCCGATGGCCAGGACGCTGGCGATGTCGAAGGCGCTGACGATCTTGCCGCTGGCGCCGAGCTTGATCTTGTCGCGCAGGTTCAGTCCCACCAGGGTGTTGTGCACAAACAACAGGCCTTCACGCAGCGGCACGCCGATATGGTCGGTGAACTCCACGGGCGCCGCGCCGGTGCCACCTTCCTTGCCGTCTACCACGATAAAGTCCGGCAGGATGCCGGTTTCGAGCATGGCTTTGGCGATGCCCATGAATTCCCACGGGTGGCCCAGGCAGAACTTGAAACCTACCGGCTTGCCGCCGGACAGCTCGCGCAGTTGGGCGATGAATTGCATCAGTTCGATGGGCGTGGAGAACGCACTGTGACGCGACGGCGAGATGCAGTCTTCGCCCATCAGGATGCCACGGGTCTCGGCGATTTCTTTAGTCACCTTGTGCTTGGGCAAGATCCCGCCATGGCCGGGCTTTGCGCCCTGGCTCATCTTGATTTCGATCATGCGCACCTGTGGGTTCTGCGCCTGCACGGCAAAGCGCTCCGGATCGAAGCGGCCGTCGCTGGTGCGGCAGCCGAAGTAGCCGCTGCCCAGTTCCCAGGTCAGGTCACCGCCGTTTTCGCGGTGATAGGGGCTGATGCTGCCTTCGCCAGTGTCATGGGCGAAGTTGCCCAGCTTGGCGCCCTGGTTGAGCGCGCGGATGGCGTTGGCACTCAATGATCCAAAGCTCATCGCCGATATGTTGAACACTGACGCCGAGTACGGCTGCGTGCACTGCGGACCGCCGACCATCACGCGAAAGGCGCTGGGGTCACTCAACGGCGCGGGGCGCATGGAGTGGCCGATAAATTCGAAGCCCGCCTGATACACGTCAATCAGGGTGCCGAAGGGCTTGTCGGCGGTTTCGTTCTTGGCGCGCGAGTAAACCAGTGAGCGTTGCGAACGCGAGAAGGGCAGGGCGTCGCTGTCGGACTCCAGCAGGTACTGGCGGATTTCCGGGCGGATGGCTTCTACCAGGTAACGGATATTGCCCAGGATCGGGTAGTTGCGGCGCACCGCGTGGGGACTTTGCAACAGGTCGAAGATACCGATCAGGCTCAACACGCCGGTGACCAGGGTGATGGGCCACAGCCATTCGTGTTGGATAAAGGGAAGGCTGGCGAGGGTGAAAATGACGCACACGGCAAAGAAGGCGTAACGGCTTAGCAAGGACAGGCTCATACGGTTTCCTTGGGTTCGGACTCTCAGGTCGATCCGGCATTCTGCGCCAGTAAGGAAAGCCCGGACAACCCACCGTGGTATTCAGCGAGCGCGTGTGGGGGGCTCGGATGGGCCTGAGGCAGAGAGTTCACGGCTGTCCGTGACCTCGAACCGAGCCTGATGGGTGGTGGTCGAATCGCCGCCGACGAAGACGGTAAAAGTGCCGGCCTCTATTACCGGCGAAAAATGTTGATTGAGCAGTGCGAAGTCCTGTGGGCCAAGATTGAAGTTCACGCTGCGCGTCTCACCGGGCGCCAGGTGGATTTTGCGAAAGCCGCGCAGTTGGCGGACCGGGCGAGTGACGCTGGCGACGTCGTCGCGCAGGTACAGCTGGACGATTTCATCACCGGCGCGCTGGCCGGTATTGGTGACGTTCACGTGAACCGTCAGGGACTCGGTGGACGCTAGCCGCTCGGCGCTTATCCGAGGCGTGTCATAGCTGAACGAGGTATAGCTGAGGCCGAAACCGAAGGGATACAGCGGCGTCCAGAGTTCATCGATGTAGCCGGACTCATAACCGCCGGCACCGGTGGGCGGGCGGCCGGTGTTTTTGTGCGCGTAGTAGAGGGGGATCTGCCCCACGTTACGGGGGACGGTAATCGGCAGTTTGCCGCTGGGGTTGATGTCACCGAACAGAACATCGGCCACCGCGTTGCCCATTTCACTGCCCAGGAACCAGGTTTCCAAAAGCGCCGGCGCCTCGCGCACGGTCTTCGAGAGCACGAGCGGGCGGCCATTCATCAGCACGATGACCACGGGCTTGCCGGTGTCCAACAGGGCACGCAACAACGTGTCCTGGGCACCCGGCAGGCCCAAGTCCGTGCGACTGCGAGCTTCACCGCTCTGATCGGCCCGCTCGCCGAGCACCGCGATCACCACCTCGGCATCGCGGGCGGCCTGCAGGACTTCTGCCAGGTCATCAACCGCGTTGCTGATGGGCGATGCACCGCCCAGGTAAACCACCTCGGTGTCGGGGGCGACGGCATGGCGTATGCCCTGCAAGATCGTGATCGAATCTTCAGGATGAGCCGCCAAGGCCCAGGGGCCGATCGTGGCTTCGGCATCCGTGGCCAGGCTGCCGACCACCAGCACGTTGCGCAGGTGCTTGGACAGGGGCAGCAGTGCGTCGTTGTTTTTCAGCAGCACAATGGATTTCTGCGCAGCCTCTCGGGCCAGGGCCCGGTGCTGCGGTGTCAGGGTATTGGCTCGCTGCCGCGCCTCATTACTGTAGCGGTAAGGGTCATCGAACAGGCCCAGGCGTTGTTTAGTCTGGATGACGCGGCGCACCGCAGCATCCACGGCGGCCATGGGAATCTGGCCAGTGCGTACCAGTGTCGGCAGGTATCGGCGGTACATCTGGCTGGCCATGTCGACGTCCACGCCGGCGGTGAGTGCCAGCCGCGCCGTGTCGGCCGGAATATCCGCTACGCCATGCTGACTCAACTCCCAGATCGCGTTGAAGTCACTGACAATCAGGCCGGTGAATCGCCATTGATTGCGCAGCACACCGGTCAATAACGCGGTGTTGCTGTGCAGGGGTGTCCCGGCTATTTCGTTGAACGAGGGCATGATTGCATCGACGCCCGCCGCGACGGCCGCCCGGAAAGGCGGTAAGTGCACTTCCTGCAAGGTGCGTTCCGACACGTCGGCGACGTTATAGTCCCGCCCACCCTCGGCCGCGCCGTAGGTGACGAAGTGTTTCGCGGTCGTCAGCATGAACGAGCTGTCGTGCGGCCCCGCACCGTGGAACCCCTTTACCTTGGCACTGGCCAGCGCTGCGCCCAAAAACGGATCTTCACCGGTACTTTCCACCACACGGCCCCAGCGCGGGTCGCGGGCGATGTCGACCATGGGCGCGAACGTCCAGTGCACGCCGCTGGCCGTCGCTTCAATGGCAGCCGCGCGAGCGGTGCGCTGCGCCAGGTCGGGGTCCCAGGCCGAGGCTTCCGCCAACGGCACGGGAAATACCGTTCGAAAGCCGTGAATCACATCGAATGCAAACAGCAGCGGTATGTGCAGGCGCGAGTGGGTGACGACGTGTTTCTGCAGCGCGAGAGTCTGCTCGAAACCGTACGCGCCAAGGATCGAGCCGACCATGCTCTCGGGCAGATGCGACTGTGTGCCTTGGTCGATGACAGGGCCGGTCGGTGTGTCCTGAATGCCGAGCTGGCTGAGTTGGCCGATTTTTTCTTCGAGCGTCATCTGTTGCAGCAAGCCTTCCACCCATTCCTGCTCATTGGCCGGCAGGGCCACGGTGGTGACACTGAGCGTCAGGTAGAGCAGCGTCAATTGACGAAAGCGCTTCATTGCCGGTTGCCGGTGTCAGCCATTGAAGCGACACCGATTGCCGTCGAATCCGAGTTGAAGGGGTGGTACTGATACAGCCAAGTCTCTGACAGCGGCTGACCGTCCAGGCGCAGGAACAGGCGCAGCTCCACCGGTTCCTTGCCGTCGACGGTTAAATCGAACTGTGCTCGCCAATGACCGACGACGCCGTCCGGCACGGCTTCGGTGAAGACAAGTCCAAGCTCGCCTCGGGAGCAACTGATCACGGCTTCGGGCTTGACGCCCGGTGCAAGTTTTTCCAACGGCGCGCCTTGAAATTCGACGACAAATTTACGCACTCCCGCGGGACGTGGCTGCCCCGGTTGGCCGCCTTTGCCCAGACGCGTGGCCAAGCACACCGCCAATGGCGAAGCGTAAGGTTCCTGGGCCAGCCAGTGCAGGCGATAACGTAGCGTATAGCGATTGCCCGCTTCGGCGGGGGCCGAGGGCACCCACATGGCGACGATGTTGTCGTGGATCTCATCGTCAGTGCCATTTTCCATCAGTTGTACGCTGCCTTCGCCCCAGTCGCCCAACGGCTCGACCCATAGGCTGGGGCGGCGCTGATAATTCACGCCATCGAGGTAGTGGTCAAAATTGCGGTCACGTTGTAAGAGGCCGAAGCCCTTCGGTTGATGGTCGCTGAACGCCGAAACCACAGTGCGCGGCGGGTTGTTCAGAGGGCGCCAGATGCGCTCGCCGTTGCCGGTCCAGAGCGCCAGTCCGTCGCTGTCGTGGACTTCGGGGCGCCAATCGGAGGCGGTTCGCTTGGCGGTTTCACTGAACCAGAACATCGAAGTCAGCGGTGCAATGCCCAGCCGGCGGACGCTCTTGCGCAGGAAGAACGTGCAGTCGACGTCCATGATCACGCCCTGCGTGCGGTCGATCACGAAACGGTAGGCGCCGCAGATACTGGGCCCGTCGAGCCGCGCGTAGAGGGTCATGGACGTGGCGTGCAGGTCCTTCGGCGGTTCGAACCAGATGTGGGTGAAGGCGGGGAATTCTTCGGCCTTGCCGGCCTCAGCCACGTCCAGGGCAATCGCCCGTGCCGACAGACCGTATTGGTACAACTCGCCGATAGCCCGGAAGTACGATGCGCCAAGAAAGGCCACCCAGTCGTTCTGTTGCCACGGGAGTTTGGTCTGGTTGCCCAGACGGCTTTCCTGGATGCGAAAACCGGCGAATCCACTGTTACGGGGCAAGGCGTGGGCCGGGCTGTCGCCGGGCATGTCGAAGTTCGCCGGGTCGTAAACGATCTCGCGGGCGACGCCGTTGTCCAGCGCATACACCCTCACCGGTGTGCGAAAAAATGATCCCAGATGGAAGAAGGTCACGGGAAACTGCCCCGGCCCCTTGGCAAACAGAGCCAACTCGGGTTTGAAGCGGATTTGGCCGTGGGCGGCGTAGTCGAGTTTAGTCAACAGCGCGTCCGAGTCCGTGTTGGGATAACGGTAGGGTTTCAAGGCATCGGCTTGTGCCTGTTCGATCAAGCCGTCGAAGGAAAAGGGGCCGGCCTGCTCGGCACTGTCGGCAGCCAGGGCGCCCTTGCCCAGATGCGTGAGCAGGGCGGTCAGCGAAGCGTACGCCAGGAACTCGCGACGTGTGGACATGGTGACCATTCCTTGGACGAAGAGGAGCCATCTTCACGGTCAACACGCCGCCGGCCTGCAACCGTGTTGCTTGCCAGGAGTTTCGAGGGGGGGAAGGTGCCTGTCTACTGTCAGAAATAACAGGTCCCAGAGGCAGCTGATGAGCAGGGCAGGCGCGCGGCGCCTGTCATCGGCGCTTATTCAATAGGTCCTCGTTTGGGGCGAGTCCGGAAAAAACGAGACGTGAGGCTGATTACGATGGCGTGTCCCGCGCCACCGTCTGCCGAATCGGCAACACCACGCGAAACGTCGTGCCCTTACCCAGCTCGCTGCTGACGGAAATATCACCACGGTGTTTCTTGACGATGCCGTAGGAGAGCGACAATCCCAAGCCCGTCCCTTCGCCCACCGGCTTGGTGGTGAAGAACGGATCGAAGATCTTTTGCAGCGCGTGCGGTGGAATTCCGCAGCCGTTGTCTGCCACTTCCAGCCAGATGTTTTCGCCCTCCACGCCGTTGCTGATGGTTATGGTGCCGCGCTCCGGCCCCATGGCTTGTGCGGCGTTGATCACCAGGTTCATCACCACCTGATTGAGCTGCGAAGCCAGGCATTCGATGTCCGGCAGCGGCGCGTAATGCTTCACCACATCGGCCTTGTACTTGAGTTCACTGGCGACGATGTTCAGCGTCGAGTCGATGCCTTGTTGCAGATTGGCAAATTGCCAAGTCTGATCGTTGTCCACCCGCGAGAAGTTCTTCAGGTCTTTGACGATCTGGGCCACACGACCTATGCCCTCCTTGGATTCGCGGATCAGGAGTGGAATGTCTTCCTTGAGAAAATCCAGCTCCAGCTCGTTGCGCAAGGACTTCAGTTGATCGCGTTGTTCACCCGGTGCGAGGCTTTCCTCGGCCTGGCGGTAAGCGTCCAGCATCTGTTGCAGCTGGTTGAAGTAGGTGTCGAGGCTGCTGAGGTTGGACGAGATAAACCCCACCGGGTTGTTGATCTCATGGGCCACACCCGCCGCCAGTTGCCCCAGGGACGCGAGTTTTTCCGACTGCACCAGTTGGCTTTCCAGCTGCTTGCGCTCGTCGATTTCCAGTTGCAGCGCCTGGGTGCGTTGCTCCACTAATTGCTCCAAGTGGATGGTTTTCACCGAGGCGCGCCGGGCCATGTCCCATTTGTTAGCCAGGGTGTTGGCCATCTGCTGGACTTCGATATTGTCGAAAGGCTTTTTCAGGATCAGCAAACGATCGTGGCCGTGCAGGCGATACAGCAGGTCATCCCAGGAATAATCCGAATACGCGGTGCACACCACCACCTGCAGGCCGGGGTCGATTTTCCACAACTCCTCGATGGTTTTGGCCCCGTCCCACCCCTGAGGCATGCGCATGTCCACAAACGCCAGCGCGTAGGGTCGTTGCTCTGTCATCGCGGTGATGAGCAGTTGCAGGCCTTCTTCGCCGCCGTAGGCCGAGTGCAGCTCGAAGGTTTGCACCGTGGGTTTGCTGGTGTCGCCAAACAGCGCCGACTCCATCTCATCCAGCGCCTCGTTTGACTCGACAGCGGGCATCAGGATCTTGCGAAAGTCGTCGTGAATCGAGGGGGTATCGTCGATCAGCAAAATACGCCGGTTAGGGGGCTGGTTCATGGCGGGCTTCCGGCAAGGGTGAGAGGGATTTTCAAGGTGAACACCGCGCCCAGGCCCGGCCCGTCGCTGTGGGCGCTGAGCTGGCCGTTCATTTCCACTGCCGCCAGGGCGCAGCTGTGCAGACCGAAGCCGTGGCCTTCCTTGCGGGTGGTGAAACCGTGGGTGAAGATCCGGGTCATGTTTTCGGCGGGGATGCCTTCGCCCTCATCCTTCACGCTTATCTGCAAGGTGCTGTCCTCCAGTTGTTGCACCGCCAGGGTCATCTGTCGTGGCCGGTCGGTGAGGTTGGACATGGCGTGCTTGGCGTTGCTGATCAGGTTGACCATGATCAACAGCAACCGGTGTTTGTCCGCCATGATCTCCGGTACCCGCCCATATTCCTTGACCACCGTGACGTTGTGGCGGCTAAGCGAACCGGCGTTCATGCGCAAGGCGTCCTCCATCAAATCGCTGATGTGCACCGGCTCCATCAGCGTGGACACGCCGGCATAGGATTGCTGGGTGGAGACGATGTCCTTGATGTGATCGACGCTTTTGCTCAGTTGCGCCAGCTCATCGGTCATGGCCTGTTGTTCGACGGCAATGGCGTCCACCAGTTGGTTCAGGTAGCCCGGCAGCAGCTTGCCTTTTTCATCCAAGGTCAGGAAGGCGCCGAGGTCTGCCTGGTGCTCGTTGATCAGTTGCATGGCCTTGCCCAGGCCCAACGCCTTGCTGCTGCGCAGTTTGCGGGTGACCAGCTCGGCGGAGATATTCACGCTGTTGAGCACGTTGCCAACGTTATGCAGCACGTTGGTGGCGATCTCCGCCATGCCAGCCTGGCGCGCGCTGTCCAGCAGTTCGCTCTGCGCATCCTTGAGCTGCTGGGTGCGGCGTTCCACCCGTTGTTCCAGGGTTTCGTTGGCGGCCTGCAACGCTCGGTTGACTCGATTGATCTCGGCAAAACTACGCAGCAGGCGCACGGCCAGGTAGAGCAGCAGCACCACCAGTAACGTCGAGAAAACCAACAGGTAGCGGTGATATTGATGGTCGATCAGGTCAGATGCTTGCTGGTCCTGATCGAAGTGGGTGGTCAAGTCGTCCAGACGCTCGGCCACGGGTATGGAGGCAATGTGTTCGAGCAGGCTGTTGACCACCGGCTGCTCACGCAGAATCAGCGAAATGTGGTTGCTGAGGATGTCTATCGGGCCCTGGAACTCAGCGGGCAGGCTCTCCTTGTTGATTGCCAGCTTGCCCAACCCCACCAGAATATCTGCGGCGCGATCGTCGCTGGTGACCTGGGCGAATTCGAGGCTACTGAGCAACAGGTCGTAAATGTCCGTGGCGACATCCTGCAGTTGCAGGCGGCCTTCATTGTCAATGCGATTGAACTGGGCCTGGATGTCGTCCTCGGCTGTTGGCAAAAACGCCAGGGAATTGCGCAGCACCGCGTTGTGGGACTTGAACTGGTCGATCAGCCTGGCTTTTTCCTGGATCGCCGCCTGATAAGCCTCCTGGCTGGTTTGCCAGCGACTCAGGTCTTGCGGGTCGTGGTAGGTATCGCGGGTATTGAGTTCGGCCCAGAGCCGGGTCATTTCCGTGAGTGGGGTGACCAGCGGATCGTAGTTGTGAGTGATCGCGATCCGCGCCTTAAGCACTTCGCTGTCCCATTGGGCGTTGAGCTGCTGCAACTGGCGGATCAGATCCCGCGATTGGGTGTAGCCGGCGGTCTGGTCGCGTGAAGATTTGAGGTACAAAAACACCAGCGTAGAGGCCAGCAACAGGGTGATCAGGCCAAGCAACACTTGGCTGGTGCGACGGCGGGAGGGGGTCATGACGGTATGCTCATAGGGGCTTGCCTGCCCATTCGCCGGTCAGGGTCTTGAGAAACTGGATAATCAGGTCTTTGTCTTCCTGGGAAGGGTTGCGCCCCAACTGGTACTTGAACATCACATCCACCGCCGCTTCCAGGGTCTTGGCCGAGGCATCGTGGAAGTACGGCGCGGTGACGGCCACGTTGCGCAGGCTGGGCACCTTGAACACGTGGCGATCTTCTTCGTCCAGGGTCAGCAGGTAGCGCCCCAGGTCGGACTCCACCGGGTTGCCGCGCGCCTTGAAGTAATCACCCATCACGCCGAACTTCTGGAACATATTGCCGCCGATATTCACGCCCTGGTGACAAGCGATGCAGCCGTAATCCTTGAAACGCTGGTAGCCGTATTTTTCCTCGATCGTGAGAATCTCCGTGTTGCCCAGCAGGTACTGATCGAACCGCGAGTTAGGGGTGAGCAGCGTGCGTTCATAGGTGGCCAGGGCGTTTTGCACATTGTCGACGGTGACGCCGTCGGGGTACGCCTGCTTGAAGGCGCTCTGGTAGGCGGGCACGTCTGACAGTTTCTGCACCACGGTTTTCCAGTCGCTGCCCATCTCCACGGGGCTGATGACCACTTGTTCGACCTGCGCTTGCAACGTGTCTACGCGGCCATTCCAGAACTGCTTGAAGTTCAGGCTGGCGTTCAAGACCGAGGGGGTATTGATTTGCACCGGTTTGCCGTCGAAACCTATTGAGAACGGCTTGTCGTCAGCGCCGCCGGAGGCCAGCCGGTGACAGCTGGCACAAGACAGGGTGTTATTCACCGACAGGCGCGGCTCATTGAACAGTTGCCTACCCAGCTCGACTTTGGCTGAGTCCAGTACTGGAACCGTCGGCAAAGGTTTGAGTGCCTCATCCAGCGGCGCGGCCATCAGTGACACACTGAGTCCCATCATAAGGACCAGGCCGAAACCGTGAGTTGCGACGTCGCTCAAGCGAGCACTCCTTGCATCGTGTGGACTATTGATAGGTTATCGGCATGGCGCAGCCCAACTGCAGCCGTTGGGCAAAATCCTTTGTCGACGCGGCCTTGCTGAATAGAAAACCCTGGCTCTCTTCGCTCTCCCGGGTTTTGAGGAGGGCCGGTTGCCCGGCAACGTGCTGTTGGGCAACTTGGCGCGGCGGGGCACCGACCTGATGTCACAGCTTAGTCGAGCTCCCTTGAATTCGGCGGCCAGTTGGCGTCAAATCAAGCCCGCGCCTTGGGCGAGGGAACACGGCTTAGTACCAGGGTTCAATTCAGCTCCATTCAGTTCAATGTGAAGGCGCAGTAGGCATGGATGAACAACTTGCGACGAAACCCACTATTTTGCTGGTCGACGATGAAGAGTCGATCCTCAACAGCTTGCGCCGCCTGTTGCGCGGCCAACCCTTCGATGTAGTGCTCGCGGGCAGCGGCGCACAGGCCCTGGAGATCATGGCCGCCCAACCCATTGACCTGGTGATGAGCGATGCGCGCATGCCGGGCATGGACGGCGCGCAATTGCTGGCCGAGGTTCATCGCCTTTATCCCGCTACCAGTCGCATTCTGCTCAGTGGCTACGCCGACCTGCCGACCATCATCAAGGCGATCAACGAAGGGCAGATCCACCGCTATATCGGCAAACCCTGGAACGACGACGAACTAAAGCTGATCTTGCAGCAGGCTCTGGAGCATCAGCGCCTGGAGCGCTTGACCCAGGAGCAGAACGAGCAGCTCAAGGCGCTCAACAACACGCTGGAAAAACGGGTGGCAGCGCGCACGTCCGAGTTGCAGCAAACCGCCGATATGCTCGATCTGGCCTATGACGAGCTCAAGCGCAGCTACGTGACCGGCACCGAAGTGTTTTCGTTGTTGGCCAACCTGCGTCTGCCCAAGGACAAACAGACCAACCGCGCGCTGATCGAACTGGTGCGCGTGTACTGCACCGCCCAGTCCATAGACGACGCCAGCGCCCGTGACTTGGCCATGGCAGCTGCGTTGTACAACATCGGCAAGCTGAGCTGGAGCGACAGCATGTTGATCGAACCGGCCGACAAGCTGCACAGCACCGATCGCGAACGGTACCGCGGTTATCCGACCCAGAGCGAATCGCTGTTGATGACCCTGGAGCCGATGAAGGATGCGGCGCGGATGATTCGTCACCATCAGGAGCGCTGGGACGGCAGTGGTTTTCCCGACCACCTCAAGGGCGATGCGATTCCGTTCGGTTCGCGCCTGCTGAAGCTGGCGGTGGACTTTATCGAACTGCAGAAGGGTCTGATCCTTGAGCGGCATCTGAACAGCGATGAAGCGCTGTTATATATCCGCAAATACGCCGGGCGCCTCTACGATCCAGAGCTGATCGAGGACTTCGTCCAGGCCTGCGCGGCATTTCTCAGTGATGTGACCCTGGGCGACCCGACCGTCAAAGTGTTGAGCACCCGGGAACTGGCCGATGGCATGGTCCTGGCGCGCAACCTCAATGCCGACAACGGGATGTTGCTGCTCAACGCCGGCAAGGTGCTGAACCTGCCGTTGGTGGACAAGCTGATTGCGTTCGAAGCGATGGAAGGCGCCAAGTACAGCGTGTTTATCAAGAAGCCGGACGACACCGAAGCAGTGCTCCAATAATGTTTATTTTTGAATTCAAGGTGTTCAATTCATGCCTACCACTATCCGTATCGCCGCCGCCCTGCTGATCGGCGCTGACGGCCGAACCCTGCTGGTGCGCAAGCGCGGCACCCAGGCCTTTATGCAACCCGGTGGCAAGATCGACGCCGGTGAGCAACCTGCCGAGGCCCTGGCCCGTGAGTTGTACGAAGAGCTGAACCTGCGCATCAAACCCAGCGACGCGGTCTACCTGGGTAACTTCTCGGCCCCTGCGGTCAATGAGCCCGGATTTACCGTGCAAGCTCAATTGTTCCAAGTGCAGATCGATGCGCAGGTCAGTCCGGCTGCTGAAATCGAAGAGGTTCGCTGGATCGACCCTGCCGGTGATGGCGGCCTGGTGCTGGCGCCCTTGACCCGTGACCAGATCCTGCCGTTCTATCGCTCATCGCTGGCCATTACTGCCTGACGCTCAGGCGCAAAGGACTCAAACGTGATCATCCGTACGCTGGGCGGCAACGACGCCGAGGCTTATCGAGCGTTGATGCTGGAGGCGTATGGCGCTTATCCCCAGGCATTCACCTCCAGTGTGGCCGAGCGCGCAGCCATGCCGTTGAGCTGGTGGGAAAAGCGTCTGGACGGGCGCCAGGATCGTTTGCTCGGCGCGTATTCAGGGGATGAACTGGCTGGCATCGTCGGCCTGGCGTTCGAGCTTCGGGAGAAGGCGCGGCACAAAGTGACCTTGTTTGGGATGTACGTGACCGAGGCTTATCAGCAGAAGGGCTTGGGCCGACGGTTGGTGGAAGCGGCGCTGGATGAAGCGCGCCAACATCCGCGCCTCAAAGTCATCCAACTGACCGTCACCGCCGGCAACGATGCAGCGTTTGCGCTGTACCGACGTTGCGGATTTATCCAGTACGGCCTGGAGCCGCTGGCGGTGCGGGTGGGCGTGGATTACTTCGATAAAATCCACATGTGGCGCGAACTCAAGGCTGACTGAGATCCAATGAGGGAGGGTGCTAGCCCCCCGATAGCAGAGTGTCAGCAAACAGAAATGTTGAATGTGCAATCGCCATCGGGGGCAAGCCCCCTCCCACAGTTGGAACTGTGTGGTTTCAACGCACCGCGCTGACTCCGTCCAAAGTGGAAAACGACGTGTCCTTGGCCGTCAGCAAAAAGTCGCGCATATACGGCGCATCCAGCATGTCCGCACGAATCCCCGCATACAGCGTCGCAAACAAACCTTTCTCACCCAGGCGCTTGGCCTTTACGTAGCCACGCGAGCTGTATTCATGCAGCGCCCAATGGGGCATGCCGCACACGCCACGGCCGCTGGCGACCAGTTGCATCATCATCACCGTCAGTTCCGAGGTTCGCACCTGGGCCGGCTCGATGTCGGCGGGCTCCAGGAAGCGGGTGAAGATGTCCAGACGATCGCGCTCCACCGGGTAGGTAATCAAGGTTTCGGGAAGCAAGTCTTCGGGCACGATGAACGACTTGCTCGCCAGCGCGTGCTGATTGGCCACCGCGAGCATGGCTTCGTAAGTGAACAGCGGCACATAGGTGATGCCCGGCAGTTCCAGCGGGTCGGAGGTCACCACCAGGTCGAGGTCGCCACGGGCGAGGGCCGGCAGCGGCGCGAAGGCGAAGCCTGAAGCCAGGTCCAGTTCGACTTCGGGCCAGGCATCGCGGAACTGGTCGATGGTTGGCATCAGCCACTGGAAGCAACTGTGACACTCGATCGCCATGTGCAGACGCCCGGCGGTGCCGCCGGCCAAACGTGCGATGTCGCGCTCGGCGCCGCGCAGCAAGGGCAGGGTGGCGTCGGCCAGTTGCAGCAGGCGCAGACCGGCGCTGGTGAAGCGCAGCGGTTTGGTCTTGCGCACGAACAGTTGCATGCCCAGGCGTTCCTCCAACTCCTTGAACTGGTGGGACAGCGCCGATTGCGTCAGGTGCAGGCGCTCAGCGGCTTCCACCAGGCTGTCGGCTTCGCGCAGGGCGTGCAGGGTCTTGAGGTGACGGATTTCGAGCACGTGCTCTCCATGAAGATAATTTGTGACGAAGTTGAATAGCGTGAGTTTGTCTCATGTTGCAAGGCATGTCGACCACGACCACTGGGCACTCTTCATCAAACTGTCATGGAAGTGTGGCAGCGCGCTTGAACAAACTTCATCAGACTCGCGCTCTACTGGGGTTCTGCGTTTCGGTGTTTTTCATGCGCGTGTTGCTTTTACTGGCCGCCTTATTGTTCGGCCTGCCGTCTTTTGCGGCGTCTCGATGTGATGTCAATGTCCCGACCCAAACGGTCGACCTGGAAAAGGTGAGCATCGCCTACCAGAGTATCGGCCGTGCGTCCGATCCGGCCTTGCTGCTGGTGATGGGCTTGGGCGGGCAGTTGATCCACTGGCCGGACGAAGTGGTGGTTGCCCTCTGCCAACAAGGCTTTCGGGTGATCCGCTATGACAACCGTGATGTCGGCCTGTCCACTTGGCGCGAGGCGCCGGCCAACGCCAATCTCACGTTTGAAGTGCTGCGCTACAAGCTCGGCTTGCCGGTGGCGGCGCCTTACACCCTGACCGATATGGCCGATGATGCGCTCGGGCTGATGAGCGCGTTGCAGATTCAACAGTTCCACGTCCTCGGCGCGAGCATGGGCGGCATGATCGCCCAGCACTTGGCGGCCATGGCGCCGCAGCGGGTGGAGAGCCTGACCTTGATCATGACCAGCTCTGGCGCTGAAGGCTTGCCGGCACCGAGTGCGGCGCTGGTGCAACTGTTGTCACGGCGCGGCGCGCCCAATCGTGAAGTCGCGTTGGAGCAACAGGCTGACTTGCTGGCCGCGCTGGGCAGTCCGACTATCAAGGATGATCGCCAAGCGTTGCTGCACCAGGCGGCGCTGTCCTACGACCGCGCCTTCAACCCGGAGGGCGTGAAACGCCAGATCATGGCGATTCTCGCTGAGCCAAGTCGCGTGCCGTTGCTCAACCAGTTGCGCGTGCCGACCCTGGTGGTCCACGGCACCGCCGATCCGTTATTGCCGGTGATGCACGGCGTGCACCTGGCGGCACATATCCAGGGCAGCCAATTGAAGCTGATTCCCGGCATGGCCCATCGTTTTCAGGAAGCCTTCAAGGCGCCGCTGCTGACGGCCGTGTTGCCGTACCTGCAAGCTCATCGTGAAGACGCTGCCCATTGGGCGCAGATTGATCAGGCGGCGCCTGCGAAGCTGCTGTGAGGTGGTGTATCGTGCAACCTTTGCGGCGTATGACTGCCAACGAGGTTGCCTACCATGAGTACTCCCCTGAAAATCGATTTCGTCAGCGACGTGTCCTGCCCCTGGTGCATCATCGGCCTGCGCGGCCTGACTGAGGCCCTCGACCAACTGGGCACCGAGGTGCAGGCCGAGATTCATTTCCAACCGTTCGAACTGAACCCGAACATGCCCGCCATGGGTCAGAACATCGTCGAGCACATCACTGAAAAATATGGCTCGACCGCCGAAGAGTCCCAGGCCAACCGTGCGCGTATCCGCGACATGGGCGCCGAGTTGGGCTTTGCCTTCCGCACAGATGGCCAGAGCCGTATCTACAACACCTTCGATGCCCACCGCCTTTTGCATTGGGCTGGCCTTGAAGGTTTGCAGTACAACCTCAAGGAAGCGTTGTTCAAGGCCTATTTCACCGATGGCCAAGACCCGTCCGACCACGCCACCCTGGCGATTATTGCTGAGAGCGTCGGCCTGGATATCAAGCGCGCCGCCGAGATTCTCGCCTCCGACGAGTACGCCGCCGAAGTCCGTGAACAAGAGCAGTTGTGGACCTCCCGTGGCGTGACGTCGGTGCCGACCATCGTGTTCAACGACCAGTACGCCGTTAGCGGTGGCCAGCCGGCGGAAGCCTTTGTGGGCGCGATTCGCCAGATCATCAACGAAGCCCGAGCCTGACCGTGTTCCCATGTGGGAGGAGGCTTGCTCCCGATAGCTGAGTGTCAGTCAACACGTGTATTGACTGAACCACTGCTATCGGGAGCAAGCCCCCTCCCACATGAGTTCTGTGTGAATCTGAATATCTCGCTGGCCCGCCCCTTGCATTGACCCCCTAAAGCCATAGGGGAAACATTACCTTGAACATTCTTGACCTCGACCACAGCCTCACCGGTCAGGCACCGATTGCCCGGCGTTTGGCCAGTGGCCGTGCCACGCGCATCGACCTGCTCGACCTGGGCCCTAAGCTGCGCCTGTGGTCCACCGAAAAAACCTGGAAACGCTTCGCTGAACGCTTGGCCCAGCGGCCACGGCCCACGGATGCGCGACCGGAAATCCTGTTTGTCGGCTCCGGCGATTATCACCACCTCACGCCAGCATTCCTTGCCGATCTCAAAGAACCCATCAGCCTGATCCACTTCGACAACCATCCCGATTGGGTGCGCTTTGCGCCCAAGCGGCACTGCGGTTCGTGGGTCAACCGCGCGCTGAAGATGCCGGCGATCAAACGCATCGTCACCCTCGGCCCGTGCAGCGATGACCTGCACAACCCGCAGCTGCGCGGCGGCAACCTTGGTGCGCTCAAGCGCGGGCATTTGCAGCTGTTCCCGTGGCAACACCCGCCGTCGAAAGTGTGGGGCAGGGTCGGCGATGGCGCCGGTCACCAGCAGCAGGAAAACCACCTGCACTGGCGCAACCTGGCGGAGCTGGATTGGGCTGCATTCCTGGAGCAGATGATCAGCAGCCTGCCCACTGACGCGATCTGGATTACCGTCGACAAAGACGTGCTCGCCAGCGAAGACGCGGCGACTAACTGGGACCAGGGCGGCATGCGCCTGACCCACTTGCTGCAAGCCTTGCGCGCGCTGGCGGCACGCAAGCGCATCATCGGTATCGACGTGTGCGGCGAGTTCGCTACACCGGCCTTCAGCAATGCTTTCAAGCGCTGGGAAGCCAAGTCTGACCAGCCTTCAGCGGAGCGTTGGAGCCCCGAGGATTTGCAGCGCAATGCCGCCACCAATGAGGCCCTGATCGACCTGTTTGAGGAGCTGTTCCCGTGACGTTGACCGTGGTGTTGCTGGTGGCGTTTTCCATCGTGCTCGATGTGATCGGCCAGTTGTGTTTCAAGCTCGGCCTGGACCGTTTGCCGGAGCTGGAAGGTGGCTTTCGCCTGAACGCGTTCTGGGGCCAGGTGTTTAATGCGCCGTTGCTGTGGGCGGGGATCGGGGCCTACGTCATTGAGTTTTTCATCTGGCTGGAAGCCTTGTCCCGCGCGCCGTTGAGCCTGTTGTTTCCAGCCGCTGCGCTGGCGTATTGCGGGGTGGTGCTGGCGGGCAAAGTGGTGCTGGGCGAAACCGTCAGCCGCCGCCGTTGGCTGGGCACGCTGGTGATTACCTTGGGGGTGATGTTGGTGGCGATTGCAGGGAGTCAGGCATGAATTCGCACGCGTGGTTGCATGGGCGTTTTGGCACCGTGGTGCTATGGGCCTTACTGATCTGCACCGAGAGCGCCGGGCAGTTATTTACCAAAGTCGCCGGTGACCAGTTGGGGCAAATGGATTTCAACTGGCAGTGGCTGGCCGACGTGGCGCGGAACCCTGGGATCCTCGCAGCGATTGCCTGCTACATCGGCGCGTTTTTCGTGTGGATGCTGATCCTGCGGCGCAGCAGTTTGTCCTTGGCGTTTCCGCTCAGTTCACTGGTGTTTGTGGTGGTGCTACTGGGGTCGTGGCTGGGGCTGGGGGAACATATCAGCCCGCTGCACTGGGTAGGCGTGGCGGTGATTATCGGTGGGATAGCGCTGCTGGCCGAAGGCGAAGAAAACTGAAATGCGGACCCATGTGGGAGGGGCAAGTCCCTCTCACATGAGGCCGAAGTGATCAATCGAACGTGTAGCTGATCGCCGTCTGTACCTGGCCCTGGTTCACGTCGCCGGTCTGCTTGACGATGCTGCTGTTGGCCGCCGAGCCCACCAGGTGCACCCAACTTGCGCTGGTCAGCAGTGACCAATTGGGCGCCAGGGGGAATTGGAAACTCTGGCTCAGGGTTACGTTCTGGAAGCCGCCACTGGCGTTGTAGGCCTTGAAGCCTGTGGCCGCCGCCTCGTTATCATCCACCCCGAAAAACGTCTGGGTCTGGCGTGCATCGGCGAAATGCGCCACCAGGCCACTGCTGCCGATGATTCCACCGCCCAGCGGGTAACCGAGCTCACCGCCGACCTTGCCCAGCGCGCCGCTCTGGGAGTGCCCGCCACCGACGGCCTGGCCCAACTGGGCGTAAACCCGCCAGAAGTCAGCCGGCGCGTACTGGATAAAACCCCCGACCTCGGCCATGTCCGACACATTGCGCATCCCCTGCAGCGAACCGTTGGAGGTGCGCCCTTGCAAGTAATTGATATACGGACCGGCACTTAAACCCTGTGTGTTCAGCGCGCTCCATCTCAGCCCGTCGTCGGTGCTCAGGCTCACGTTGCCCCAGTCGAGGTCGAGATAGGGCACGGGCCGGGTTTCGTAGCGGCTGCCGGTCGGGTCGTGGGGTTGGTAGCTGACGCCTGCGCCGACGTCACCGCTGATGCCTTCGGCCTGGGCGGCGAGGCTCAGTAAACCGGCGAACGCCGCGCATGTGATCCTCAACATGGTCACAGTTCCTAAGTGAATACACGCGCATGAACGCGCAAACCATCGCCCCCATGCAAGCACTCATCTTGTTTGTAGCAAGCTACAAAAATTGTAGCTCTGACGACACAAATTCCCCGCTCACACCCGTTAAACCCCCAGCCCTGCGGGGCTTTAACCAATTGGCACACTCCCTGCTCTAGCCCTGATGAAAGCGCAGACAGCGCACTCCATCAAGGTAACCACAATGATTGATTGGCATATCGTGTGCGACTTCGACGGGACCATCACCCCCACCGATGTCATCGACAACGTCCTCCAACGCTTCGCCGGCCCCGAATGGGAAACCATCGAGCAGCAATGGCTGGATGGGCATATCGGTTCACGCGAATGCCTGAGCCGCCAACTGGCGTTAATCAAGGCCACCCCCAGCGAGTTGCTGGCGTACTTCGACAGCGTTGAGATCGACCCGGATTTCCCGGATTTCGTCGATCACGTGATCGGCCTGGGCGCGTCCATTGAAGTGGTCAGCGACGGCATCGAGCAAGGCATTGCGCGGATCTTGTCGCGCAACTACGTGACCTTGCTGCCGATCCTCGCCAACCGCCTGCGCCAGGTCGACCAGAACAGTTGGCGCATCGATTTCCCCTATTCCAGCGATGCCTGCCGCGCCGCGTCCGGCAACTGCAAGTGCAAATCCACGCCGCGAAACAAGCGCGTGCTGGTGATCGGCGACGGCAAGTCCGACATGTGCGTGGCGTCCACCGCCGACTTCGTGTTCGCCAAAGGCAGCCTCGCCCAGTACTGCGAGGCCAACAACATCCCTCACGCGCGCTTCGACACCTTCGCCGAAGTGCCTGCGTTGCTGGCCCGACTGCCTCAGGGCATCGCCGCCAACGCTACCTCCTTCACTGCCGACACTCAGGAAATTTTCCACCATGTCTGATATCCGCATCGCTACCGCCGAAGACCAGGTCCTCCTGGATAAAGAAGCCAAATACTGCTCCTACGGCGACACCGTTCACTACATCGAACCGCCGCGTATTTTCAGCCGCTGCGAAGGCTCCTATGTGTGGGACACCGAAGACCAGGCCTACCTCGACCTGCAAATGTGGTACTCCGCGGTCAACTTCGGCTACGCCAACCCGCGCTTGAACAATGCGCTGAAACAGCAGATCGACACCCTGCCGCAAATCGCCAGCCAGTACCTGCACAAAGGCAAGATCGAGCTGTCGGAAATGATCGCGGTGGACGCCAAGAAGAAATTCGGCCTCGACGGTCGCGTGCACTTCAACGTCGGCGGCTCGCAGTCGATTGAAGACTCCCTGAAAGTGGTGCGTAACGCCACCAACGGCAAAAGCTTGATGTTCGCCTTCGAAGGCGGCTACCACGGGCGTACCCTCGGCGCCTCGTCGATCACCTCCAGCTACCGCTACCGCCGCCGCTACGGCCACTTCGGTGAACGCGCGCAGTTCATCCCGTTCCCGTACCACTTCCGGGGCCCCAAAGGGATGACCAAGGAAGAGTACGGCAGCCACTGCGTGCAGCAATTTGCCCGCCTGTTCGAGACCGAATACAACGGCGTGTGGGACCCGAAAGTCGGCCAGAGTGAATACGCCGCGTTTTACGTCGAGCCGATCCAGGGCACCGGCGGCTACGTGATCCCGCCGATGAACTTCTACCGCGAACTCAAACACGTGCTGGACCAGCACGGCATCTTGATGGTGTCCGACGAAATCCAGATGGGCTTCTACCGCACCGGCAAGTTGTGGTCGATCGAACACTTCGACGTGCAGCCGGATGTGATCGTGTTCGGCAAGGCGCTGACCAACGGCCTTAACCCTCTGGGCGGCATCTGGGCCCGTGAAGAGTTGATCAACCCGAAGATCTTCCCGCCGGGTTCCACCCACTCCACTTTCGCCTCCAACCCGTTGGGCACGGCGGTGGGCCTGGAGATGTTCAAGATGACCAACGAAGTCGACTACGGCGCGATGGTCATGGCCAAGGGCAAGTTCTTCCTCGAAGGCCTGCAGGACCTGCAGAAACGTTTCCCGATCATCGGCGACGTCGACGGTCTGGGCCTGGCGCTGCGCTGCGAAATCTGCGGACCGGATGGCTTCACACCGGACAAGGCGACCCTGGACTACATGGTCGAAGAAGGCATGAAGGGCGACATGGTGGTGGATGGCCAGAAACTCGGCCTGATCCTCGACGTGGGCGGTTACTACAAGAACGTGATCACCCTGGCACCGTCCCTGGAAATCAGCTACCCGGAAATCGAACTGGGCCTGAAGCTGCTTGAGCAGTTGCTGGTGCGAGCGACCAATCGGTGAACAGTGCAGAGATCGACCTCGGTGAAGGTGATGCCGGATTCGTTCTCGGTGATGGTCCGGTCGGGATCCTGTTGATCCACGGCCTGACCGGCACTCCGACTGAATTGCGCCAGGTCGCTAAAGGCCTGGCCAAGGCCGGCAATTGCACGGTGTACGTGCCGACGCTGGCGGGGCACTGCGGCGATAACAGCGACCTGCAGGCCACCGGCTGGCGCGACTGGTATGAAGGCGTGCGCAAGACCTTCGTACAGATTAAGCGGCGCCACGCACAGGTGTTCGTTGGCGGTTTGTCCATGGGCGCGGTGATGTCGATGTACGTGGCCTCGGAACACCCGGGGCAGGTCGCCGGGCTGCTGATGTATTCGACCACCTTGAAGTACGACGGTTGGAGCATCAACAAAATGGCGTTCATCACGCCGTTGCTGATCCGGATTCCCTTTGGTGTGCGTCTGTTTCGCTTCACTGAGAAACCGCCCTACGGCATCAAGAATGAGCGCCTGCGGGCGATTGTCGAACGCCAGATGAAAGAGGGCGAGAGCAGCGAAGCGGGGTTGTTGACCATGGAAGGCGTCACCGTGCGCGAGTTGCATTGGATGAACGCAGTGGTCAAAAAACGCATGCCCCGGATCAACGTGCCGGCGCTGGTGCTGCACTCCATCGAGGACGACATCACCAGCCGCTGGAACGCCGACTATGTAGAGCGCCACCTCGGCGGCCCAGTTACCAAGATTCTGCTGGATAACTGCTACCACATGATCACCGTCGACCTGCAATACCGGCGGGTGATTGAGTTGAGTGCTGCGTTCATCGAGCGGCATACATCTGCAGCGGGCTGCGGCTCAGTGTTTGCTGAGCAGGGGTTTTGTGGTGGGCAGGGCTGTAGTGGTGAGCAGAGAGGTTTTGGTGTGCAGGGCTGTAGTGGTGAGCAGAGGGGTTTTGGTGTGCAGGGCTGTAGTGGTGAGCAGAGGGGTTGTGATGTGCAGGGCTCCAGTGGTGAGCAGGCTTGCCCTGCGCTGGGGGGCGAAGCCGCCCCAAAACCTGCCATTGCGGTCTAGCTGGAGAAACTCGTTGCCTGGAGTGGGGCTGCTTCGCAGCCCAGCGCGGGGCAAGCCCGCTCACCACAAAAAGTACCGTTCACCACAAAAGGTGCCATTCACCACAAAAAGTACCATTCACTACAAAAAAACCGTTCATCACAGATAGGCCCATTCACCTCAAAAAATCGCCGGCCCCAGGCCCTGAATATGGAAACGATGTGATCACCACCCAATCCTTACCCACCCTCCGGACCCTCCAGAGTGTTGTGGTGTGCAGGGCTCTAGTGGTGAGCAGGCTTGCCCTGCGCTGGGTGGCGAAGCCGCCCCAAAACCGGCCATTGCGGTCTAGCTGGAGAAACTCGTTGCCTGGAGTGGGGCTGCTTCGCAGCCCAGCGCGGGGCAAGCCCGCTCACCACAAAAAGTACCGCTCACCACAAAAGGTGCCATTCACCACAAAAAGTACTACTCACCACAAAAGGTGCCTTTCACCACAAAAAGTACTACTCACCACAAAAGGTGCCTTTCACCACAAAAAGTACCGCCCACTACAAAAGGTGCCATTCACCACAAAAAGTACCATTCACTACAAAAAATCTTTCATCACAGATAGCCCCATTCACCACAAAAAATCGCCGACCCCAGGCCCTGAATATGGAAACGATGTGATCACCACCCAAGCCTTCCCCACCATCCGGGCCCTCCAGCGCAGTGCGTGGAACGATTGCTTCCCCGGTGCCCTGGAAGACTGGGACTATTACGTCGCCGTGGAAAACGCGGCCCTCGATGATTTCCAGTGGCGCTACCTTGCGGTCTACGAAGACGGAACCCTGGTGGCAGTCGCACCCGCGTTCATCACCCATTACCGCCTCGACACCACGGTTTCAGGCGTCGGCAAGCGTTTCACCGAACGTCTTGAGCGACGGTGGCCGGGGGTTTTGACATTGGGCCTCTATGCCATCGGCTCGCCGGTTGCCGAGCGCTGTGATGCCGGATTTTCCCGCCATGTCCCCGAGTCGCGTCGCCCGTTGTTGCTCAAGCATGTGCTGGACGCCGCACGCCACGACGCCGATGACTTCGGTATCGGCCTGGTGGCGGTCAAGGACGCGCCGAGCAACGATCCGCACTGGGCCGACAGTTGTCGCGCCGCCGGTTTCCAGACCATGCCGAGCCTGCCCACCGGTGTGTTGCCGTTGCCCTACGGTTCAGTGGACGCCTACCTGGGCTCTCTGGGCAAATCCACGCGCAAGGATCTGCGTCGCAAACTGCGCGCACCGGGGCCACGGGTGGAGTGGCGGCGCAACATCGACGATGTACTGCCTGAGGTCATGCGCCTTTACGAAGCCACACTCACCCGCGCCGAGCTGCAGTTCGAACGCCTGCCTGCGGGCTACTTCACCGGTGTGCTTGAACGCCTTGAGTCACGCGCGGTGTGTGCGCTTTACTGGGTGGACGAGCAGTTGGTGGCGTTCAACCTGATGCTGGTGGATGAGCATCGGCTGGTGGACAAGTTCTTCGGGCATGACGTGAACTTCACCCGCGACTACAACCTGTATTTCCGTAGCTGGCTGACCAACGTCGACTATTGTATTGAGCACAATATTGCGGTGTACGAGTGCGGGCAGGCCGGGTATGCCAGTAAGCTGCGCCTGGGCTGCGAGTTCCAGGGCAACAGTGTGTTTTTCCGCCACCGCAACCGGCTGGTCAATGGCCTGCTCAAGCTTGTAAAACTGTTTATTCGACCGGACCGTTCCGACCCTGCCATGGCTGCTGCGATAAGCGAAACCCGATGATCACCAAGACCCGCCAGAAAGCCCGTCCCTTTGCCATTTCGCGCTGGAGTGTCCAGCGCAAGCTGGTGCTGGCGTTCTGGTTGGTCAGCGTGATTCCGACCATGATCGCGGCGGAGTTGGCCGCCACCACGCTGTCGCAGATTTTCGACAGCAACGTGCGGATCTGGCTGCAGGAGTCGACCAAGATCGTCAAGGACGAGATCGGTGACATCCTTCATGACAACGCGCGCATGGCCAAATTGTTCTTGCGCTACACCAGCCCACCGGAGAACCGGCAAGCTGCCCGGCACGACCGGCTGACGGCCGACATCGCCGATGCCACGGACATTGACGTGGTCGCGTTGATTCGCGTCAGTGACCACAAAACGGTGTTCAGCACCGCCTCCGACGACATCGTCAAGCAGATCAGCCTGACCAGCAACGCGGTGTTGCAGACGGTGCAGGTGGCGGGCGTGAGCACGGGCATTGTGGTCTCTACGTTCGACACTTCCCGGGACGGCGTCGACTACCAGTTGCTGGTGGCCACTTACCTGGACAGCAGTTTCCTCACCAGCG
The DNA here is from genome assembly GCF_000632245.1 of Pseudomonas sp. RIT357. NCBI lineage: Bacteria > Pseudomonadati > Pseudomonadota > Gammaproteobacteria > Pseudomonadales > Pseudomonadaceae > Pseudomonas > Pseudomonas sp. RIT357. The sequence continues at coordinate 233,097 of NZ_JFYX01000049.1, read as the reverse complement.
TGGCCGATGTGCACTCCCTTGACCTGCGCCTGTACCTGGCCAACCCCGAGGGTTTCTCGGAAATTTTCTCGACCCAGCGCTTCGAGGATCACCCGTCGCGCATCCCCAAAAATGTCGAAGCGGCTATGCGCAGCACCAAACAGCCCAGCGAGCAATTCACCAATAACTACAGCGGTTTGTACTGGCCGATCTTCAACGACGCGGGCGATTTGCAGGGCGTGATTTTCAGCGGCCTGCTGCGCCATAGCAGCCTGGTGGGGCTGGTCAACCAGAGCAATCTGTTCGTCTTGATATTCCTGGTCAGCTCGGCGCTGTCATTGGCGGCGGGGGTGTTGGTGTCACGGCGCCTGACCCGGCCGCTGCGAGACTTGTCCCAAGGCGTGAGTGCGGTGATTTCCGGCAATTACACCCATCGCGTAGCGGTCAGCGGCGGCGATGAGCTGGCGCAATTGAGCAGCACCTTCAACCATATGACCGAGCGTCTGGGCGAGTTGCATCACCTCGAAGCCCAGTTGCGCCGCCGCGATCGCCTGCATGCACTGGGCGAAGTCGCCATGGGCCTGGCCCACGAGATCCGCAACCCCCTGGGCATCATCAAGACCGCTACCCAGTTGCTGCACCGCCGCGCCGACCTGGCGGACACCGATAAGCGCCACCTGGAGTACGTGATCAGTGAAGTCAGCCGCATCAACGACCTGATCACCGAGTTCCTCGATTTCGCCAAGCCCAATCCGCCGCTACGTGTGGTGCAGCCGGCACGTCCGCTGGTGGAGGAAATCTTCGGTTTCTGCGCCCCGGAACTGTCTACTCACAACATCGATGCGCAGATCGACGACCAGGCACCGGGCGCGACTATTTACGCGGATGCCAAACAGCTCAAACAGGCGTGCCTCAATCTGATTCTCAACGCCATCGACGCGATGCCCGAAGGCGGGCGCCTGACCGTGGGGATTCGCACGGTGGGCGACAACACCGTTATCAGCATTGCCGACACCGGCCAGGGCATTCCGGCAGAGATGGTCGAGCGCATCTTTACGCCCTTCGTCACCACCAAGGCCTCGGGCACCGGCTTGGGTCTGGCCAAGGTCTATTCGATCATGGAAAGTCACGACGGCAGCATTGAATGCGCCAGCGAGAAAGATGCCGGCGCCACCTTCAGCCTGTACATTCCGGCGATGGGCGAAGACGACGAGGACAGTCATGACGCATAACATTCTAGTGGTCGACGACGAACCCAAGCTCTGTGATCTGCTGGCGTCGGCCCTGAGTCAGAACGGCATCCAGGTATTTATCGCCGGTAACGGTCTGCACGCGCTCAAGGTGCTGGAGCAGGAAGACATCGACCTGGTGATCAGTGACTGGCGCATGCCAGGTATGGACGGGCCGGCGCTGCTGGCGGAGATCAAGGTGCGCTACCCCCATGTGCCGGTGATTGTGATGACCGCCTACAGCACGGTGAAAAACGCCGTGCAGTCGATGCGCAATGGCGCCTATGACTACATCGCCAAGCCGTTCGATATCGACGAGCTGGACATCACCGTCAGCAAAGCCTTGCAGTTTCGCGACATCATGCGCGACAACGCACGCCTACGCGCCGAGCTGGATGAGCATGCCCAGTTCGACAGCCTGGTGGGTGACAGCCCGGCGTTTCGCACGGTGTTGCAAGCGGTGGAATCGGTGCGTGACAGCAGCGCCACTGTCCTGCTGACCGGCGAAAGCGGGACCGGCAAGGAAATGGTCGCCCGTGCCATCCACAAACACGGCAGCCGTGCCGACAAACCCTTCGTGGCGGTCAACTGCGCCGCAATCCCTGAAGGGCTGCTGGAAAGCGAGATGTTCGGCCACCGCAAAGGCGCATTCACTGGCGCGGTAGGGGACCGGGTAGGGCGTTTTATGCAGGCCGACAAAGGCACGCTCTTCCTTGATGAAGTCGGCGATATGCCTCTGGCGTTGCAGGCCAAGATCCTGCGCGCATTGCAGGAGCGGGTCATCGAGCCGGTGGGCGATCCCCGCGAGCGCAAGGTGGATGTGCGAGTGATCGCGGCCACCAACAAGAACCTGTTGGAAGCGGTGGCCAAGAAGGAGTTTCGCGAAGACCTGTATTACCGCCTCAACGTGTTCCCGATCCCTTTGCCGGCCCTTCGCGAGCGCGTCGAAGACATCGCGCCCCTGGCCCGCCACTTCGCCCAGACCCTCAGCGCCACTGCGGGCAAACGCATCACCGGCTTCAGCCCCGAAGCATTGCAGGCGATGGCCGCGTATCACTGGCCCGGCAATATCCGCGAGCTGCAAAATTGTGTGGAACGCGCAACGATTGTGGCGGCCTCGCCGGTCATCGAGGATATCGACCTGCCGGGTTACCTGTTTGCGTCGAAGCCGAGCGAGCTGGGCGTGACGGCGATTCTCAGCGACGGGCCAGGGATTCCTCAGGACTTGGATGCGGCGCTGGCGGAGGTGGAGAAGGCCTACATCCTGGCGGCGTTGCAGGAGAGTAATGGCGTGCAGGCTGCGGCGGCGGCGAAGATCGGGATCTCTGAGCGCAGTTTCTGGTATCGCCTTAAGAAGCTGGGCATCCAGGTCGACAAGATAGTCCGCTGACACACCTCGATTAAAAATGTGGGAGGGGGCTTGCCCCCGATTGCAGTGGATCAGTTAAAGATGAACTGACTGACAGACCGCTATCGGGGGCAAGCCCCCTCCCACATTTTTTGACCGAGTCGGGTCAGGTATGGAGGCGTACCCAGATACTCACCAGGATCGTCGCGACGATCAGCCACGCTACCGCGGCTACGGCTAAAGAGGCCTCCAGCCGCATGCGGTCAACCATTACATACAACGTCGCCAGATACACAAAGTACGGAATGATCGACCACATCCCAAACAGGATCGTGGTCTTCAAATCGTCTACCGAACGGCCCTTGCCGACGATGTAATGGGCGATCAGCGCAAAGGTCGGAAACAGCGGTACCAGCCCCGCGATGTAATAGTTTTTGGTCTTGGCCAATGCGGCCAATATCAGTACCACCGCCGCGCCGAGGGCGGCTTTCAAGAATAGATCCATCAGTGACTCAACCCGTATTTCTTGACCTTGTCGAAGAGGGTGGTCTTGGCCATCCCCAGTTCCTGGCTGGCCTGGGTCAGGTTGCCGCCGCTGCGTTGCAGGGCGTCGCTGAGCAGGTTGCGCTCAAAGGCTTCTACCGCTTCGGTAAACGCCAGGCCGTGGCTGCCACTGCTGGCGCCGCTTTTTTTGAAGGCGGGCAGGCCGAGGGCGAAACGTTCGGCGACGTTGCGCAGCTCACGCACGTTGCCGGGCCAGTCATGGCTCATCAGGCTGGACAGGGTCTGGTTGTCCAACTCCGGCGCGGTGCGGTCGAAGCGCAGGGATGACTGCTGCAGGAAGTGTTCGAACAGTTGCAGGATGTCTTCGCGGCGCTCGCGCAACGGCGGCAGTTCCAACGTGACCACGTTGAGGCGGTAGTACAGGTCACTGCGGAACTGGCTGGCGCGGCTCAGTTCGTCGAGGTCGGACTTGGTGGCGGCGATCACGCGGCAATCCACGGCCACGCTCTGGTTCGAACCCAGGCGTTCCAGAGTGCGTTCCTGCAACACCCGCAGCAATTTGATCTGCAGGTTGATCGGCATGCTTTCTACTTCATCGAGAAACAGCGTGCCTTCGTGGGCGTGCTCGATCTTGCCGATGCGCCGCTTGCCGGCGCCGGTAAATGCGTTGGCTTCGTGGCCGAAAATCTCGCTTTCGAACAGGTTCTCCGGCAGACCGCCGCAGTTGAGGGCGACGAACTGGTGCGAGTGGCGCCGGCTGAAATCATGCAGGCAGCGGGCGACCAGTTCTTTACCCGTGCCGGTCTCGCCTTCGATCAGCACGTTGGCTGAGGTGTCGGCGACGTTGGCGATCAGCTCGCGCAGGTTCTGCATGGCAGGGGAGCGGCCGATGATGCGGCCTTCCAGGGAGTCACGCTCGGCCAACTGACGGCGCAGCGACCAGACTTCCCGCGCCAGTGCGCGTTGCTCAAGGGCACGACGAGCGACATCCACCAAGCGTTCGGGAGAGAAGGGCTTCTCCATGAAATCGTAAGCGCCATTGCGCATGGCGCCGACGGCCATGGAGATATCGCCGTGCCCGGTGATCAGCACCACCGGCAGGCTTTTATCCAGGGCCTTGAGGCGGGTGAGCAGCTCCAGGCCGTCGATGCCCGGCAGGCGAATGTCGCTGATCACGATGCCCGCGAAGTTCTCGCCGATGCGCTTCAACGCCTCTTCGGCACTGCCCACGCCTTCGCTGGGAATATCTTCCAGCGCGAGGGCCTGCTGGCAGCCGAGCAGCACATGGGGGTCGTCTTCGACGATCAGCACGGTGAGGTCTTGAGGATCAATATTCATGTCGACTCAGCTTGTTGAGCGCCTACCAGCGGCAGGCTCAGGACAAAAGCGGTACCACCACTGGCCGGATGCTCAACGGCGAGCGTGCCGCCGGTGGCCGCCGCGAGGCTGGCGGACAGGGTCAGGCCCAAGCCCAGACCTTGCTCGCCGGGCTTGGTGGTGAAGAACGGTTCGAATAAATGCTTGCGTGCCTCGGCGTCGATGCCGTGGCCGTTGTCGCGTACATGCAGGCGGTATTTGCCTTCGGCGACACTGCCTTCCAGCCACAACTCGGGAGCGGGTTGTGCCTGCATGGCGTCAAGGGCGTTGCCGATCAGGTTGACCAGGATCTGCTCCAGGCGTGTCTGGTCGATCTGCAAATGGGCCGCAACGAAGTCGCGATGCACGGTCAGCGGAAGGCTGTCCAGGCGCGCGCCCAGTACCTGGAACGCAGCGTCCACCGCCTTGGCGAGGTTGGCTTCGCCCTGGTCGTCACCGCGCCGGGCAAAGGAGCGCAGGCTGGCAGTGATGCGGCCCATGCGGTCGATGAGTTCGTTGATGGTCTTGAGGTTGGCGCTGGCGGTGTCCAGGGCGCCGCGCTCCAGGAAGCGCACGGTGTTGCCGGACAAGGTGCGCAGCGCGGCCAACGGCTGGTTCAATTCGTGGGCAATGCTGGTGGACATCTGGCCGATGGCCGCCAGTTTGCCGGCCTGCACCAGCTCATCCTGGGCGCGACGCAGGGTTTCTTCGGCCTGGCGTCGTTCGCGGATCTGGCCTTTGAGCCGTTCGTTGCTGGCGCGCAGGTCGGCGGTGCGTTCGGCAATCCGACGCTCCAACTGGCTGTTGGCTTCCTGCAAGGCTTCCCGTGCCGCGAGGCGGGTGGCGATGACTTTGCGTCGCTCATTCCAGGCAATCAGCAGGAATGCCACCAGACCAAATGCGACAGCCACCAGAATGCCTTGGTTGATCGCTGCGCGGCGCAGGTCATTGAGGGGAGTGAGGAGGGTGAAATTCCACGGTGTGTCGTTGAGCGGTCGGGTTTGCGCCAGGTAGCTGACTTCGTGCTCGTCGTTGACCACTTCGCTGTTGGCCGGAAAGGTCAGTTTTTCGGTGCCTTCGTTCAAGCGCTCACGGGCCAGCGGTTCCAGCTCGTTCAGCGTGGCCCAGTAATATTGCAGGCTGTGGGCCAGGCGATCCTTGGTTTCATTGCTCAACGGACGCACGGCCTTGAGGCGGCGGGCCGGGTCGCTGGAGAGGATGATGATGCCGTTCTCGTCGCTGACGAAGGCTTCCAGGCGCGCACGTTGCCAACGTTCTTCCAGCGCTTCAAGGCGTACCTTGACCACTGCGACGCCGATGATCTTGCCGTGCTCTTCCAACCCGTGGGCCAGGTAATAACCGGGTTCGCCATTGGTGCTGCCGATGCCGTAGAAACGCCCGGGCTGGCCGCGCACGGCGTTCTGGAAATAGGCGCGGAAGGAGAGGTCTTCACCCTGGTAACTGTCGGCATCGCGCCAGTTGCTGGTGGCCAGCACCCGACCGGTGGTGTCCATCACGTAGATGGCCCGACTGCGACTGCGTCGGTTCAGGCCTTCGAGGTAATCGTTGACGTTTTTGCGGGTTTCCTGGCTCGGGTCGGCGAGCAGCTGCGAGACGCTGGTCTCCAGCTCCAGCAGGCTGGGCAGGTAAGTGTATTTGCTGAGTTCACTTTCGACGGTGCGGGCATGCAGCTCCAACTGGCGTTCGCCCGTGTCGCTGAGGGTGCGGATGCCGTAGTACTCGCTGATCCAAAAGCCGATATAACCCAAGCCGATCATCAGGGCGACGATCAACGGCGGCAGGAACAGTTGGCGAATCAGACGAGGCTTCACGGCAAGTGATGGCGGTGCGGCGCGAAATTGGTTGGGGTCGCATTTCATCACAGATGCCTTGGGTCAACCAGAGCTGCCAGCCTGTGCGGTCCAGCATGGGAGGGGGCTTGCCCCCGATTGCAGTGTTTCAGTCGGTATATCTATCGCTGATCCACTTCTATCGGGGGCGCCCCCTCCCACATTGGCCCGGTTTCTACAGCAGGAGCTATGTAGTGCTTAGTGCTGCAGGATTTTCTCAAGGAAGTGCTGCGCACGCTCGGAGCGGGCGCTGATGTCGCCGAAGAATTCTTCTTTCGGGCAGTCTTCGATGATCTTGCCGGCGTCCATGAAGATCACGCGGTCGGCCACTTTACGGGCAAAGCCCATTTCGTGGGTTACGCACATCATGGTCATGCCTTCCTGGGCCAATTGCACCATCACGTCCAGCACTTCGTTGACCATTTCCGGGTCCAGAGCCGAGGTCGGTTCGTCGAACAGCATGACGATCGGGTCCATGGCCAGGGCGCGGGCAATCGCTACACGTTGTTGTTGGCCGCCAGAGAGTTGGCCAGGGTGCTTGTGGGCGTGCGCCGATAGGCCGACGCGCTCCAGCAGTTGCAGGCCTTTCTTGGTCGCCTCTTCCTTGCTGCGGCCGAGCACTTTGATCTGTGCGATGGTCAGGTTTTCGGTGATGGTCAGGTGCGGGAACAGTTCGAAGTGCTGGAACACCATGCCCACGCGCGAGCGCAGTTTCGGCAGGTTGGTCTTCGGGTCGGCGATGGAGGTGCCGTCGACCTCGATATCGCCTTTCTGGAACGGTTCCAGCGCGTTGACGCATTTGATCAGGGTGGATTTACCCGAGCCCGAAGGCCCGCACACCACGATCACTTCGCCTTTTTTGACCTCAGTGCTGCAATCGGTCAGCACCTGGAAGTCGCCATACCACTTGTTGATGTTCTTGATAGAGATCATACGGCAAACCTTTTTTGCAGACGCTTGACCAGCAGCGAGGCGGAAAAGCTGATGATGAAGTAGACGACACCGGCAAAGATCAGGAACTCATTGGAGCGGCCGATGATGTCGCCGTTGGAGCGGGCGGAGTTGAGGAAGTCCACCAGGCCCACGGTGTAGACCAGCGAGGTGTCCTGGAACAGGATGATGCTCTGTTGCAGCAGCAACGGGGTCATCTTGCGGAATGCCTGGGGCAGGATGATCAGACGCATGGTCTGGCCATAGGTCATGCCCATCGCTTGCGCTGCGCCCATCTGGCCCTTGGGAATCGACTGCACGCCGGCCCGCACGATCTCACAGAAGTACGCGGCTTCGAACATCATGAAGGCCACGACGCAGGAGGTGAACGCTCCGATGGGTGTGTCTTCGCCGGTGATCCAGCGCAGTACGAACGGTACGGCCAAGTAGAACCAGGTGATCACCAACAGCAACGGGATCGAACGGAAATAGTTCACATAGGCGCCGGCCAGGCGCGACAGCAGTTTGCTGGACGACAGGCGCATCAGCGCCAGGATCGTGCCCAGGGCGATACCGCCGATCACGCCCATGACCATCAATTGCAAGGTCATGACCATGCCGTTCCACAGGCCTGGGATCGCGGGGATGATGCCGCTGAAATCGAGTTCCATTATTTACCCCCCACGGAGATCAGGCCGGGCACTGCGACTTTCTTCTCGACCACGCGCATCAGCAGCATCAGGCTCATGTTCAGGGTGAAGTAGATCAGCGTGGCCAGGGTGAAGGCTTCAAACAGGTTGGCCGAGAACTCGGCGGTCTGCTTGGTCTGTGCCAGCAGTTCCATCAAGCCGATCAAGGACGCCACGGAGGAGTTCTTGAACACGTTGAGGAATTCCGAGGTAAGCGGCGGAATGATGATGCGGTAGGCCTGCGGCAGCAGCACGTTCCAGTAGATCTGCGGCAGCTTGAAGCCCATGGCGCGCGCAGCGGATTCCTGGCCACGTGGTAAAGCCTGGATGCCGGTGCGCACTTGCTCACACACGCGGGCGGCAGTGAACAGGCCAAGGCACACGACGACGCTCAGGTAGGCCGAGGTGGTCGGGTTCAGGTCTTGTTTGTACCAGTCCTGCAGGTTTTGCGGCAGCAGGTCGGGTATCAGGAAATACCAGATGAACAGCTGAACCAGCAGCGGCACGTTACGAAACAGTTCCACGTAGCAGGTCGCGATGCCCGATACGAGGCGGTTTGGCACAGTGCGCATGACCCCCAGAATGGAGCCCAGCAGCAAGGCGATAATCCATGCCACGACAGCGATGGCAATGGTCCAGCCCAAGCCGGCGATGTACCAGTCGAGATAAGTCTCGCTGCCCACGCCGGTGGACTTGAAGAACACGCCCCAGTCCCAGTTGTAATTCATTAGGGTCTCCCCTCGAGATCGATCGATGTACAAGCACCCGCTTGGGGAAAATCCATTCCCTCCTGGCGATGAACGCCAGGCACACACGATCGGCTCGAAAACCGCCAGGTCGAGTGTTCCAAGTTAAATCCAGCAGGTAATTACAGACGCCTGAGGGAGGGTTGCTCCCTCAGGAGATAAGGTTAGATCAGTGTCAGATTTTTACGTCAGGCGCTGGCTTGTCGCTTGGGTTGGCGATCAGCTCTTTAACCTTGTCACTCATTGGGAAGTTCAGGTTCAGGCCTTTAGGTGGAATCGGGCTCTCGAACCATTTGCTGTAGATCTTGTTGATTTCACCGGATTTGTACAGGGCGGTGATGGCGCCATCTACGGCTTTCTTGAAGTCTGGATCGCCTTTGCGAACCATGCAGGCGTAGGCTTCGAAGGACTGTGGAGTACCGGTGATTACCCAATCATCCGGCTTCTTGGCCTTGGCTTCTTCGCCGGCCAGCAGGGCGTCATCCATCATGAACGCAACGGCGCGGCCGCTTTCGAGCATTTGGAAGGATTCGCCGTGGTCTTTGGCGGAGATGACGTTCATGCCCATCTGCTTGTCGGCGTTCATCGCTTTGATGATGCGCTCGGACGTGGTGCCAGCGGTGGTCACGACGTTCTTGCCTTTCAGGTCGGCAAAGTCGGCGTAAGACGGCTTGCCGTCCTTGTCTTTCTTGACCAGTAGGCGGGTGCCGATTTCGAAGATGTTGACGGTGAAGTCGACTTGCTGAGCGCGCTCGGCATTGTTGGTGGTGGAGCCGCACTCAAGGTCCGCAGTGCCGTTCTGGATCAGCGGAATACGAGTTTGCGAGGTGACCAGGTTGTACTTGGTCTTCAGGTCGGGCTTGTTCAGGTCTTTTTTCAGTTGCTCGACGACAGCTACTTGGATGTCGTGGGAGTAGCCAACCGGTTTGCCCGAACCATCCGCGATGTAGGAAAACGGAATGGAGCTGTCGCGGTGCGCGAGGGTGATGGTGCCGGAGTCGTTGATTTTCTTCAGTGTGCCGGTGAGTTCGGCGGCAAAAACTGGAGTGCTGATCAGAGCAGCAGCGATAGCTGCGCCCAGGATATGGGGAACGATGCGCATCAATACTTCCTCGACATTTGTTTTTTTTATGAAGCCAGTTAGACGGCTCTCTTGTACAGCGAATGCCCGTGACGGCTCCTGAGGCGTCCCAGGCAATCGTCCAAGAGTGTAGAGCATGAGTCGTGCCAGGCCAGGGCTAAATGGCTAACCGTATGATTTATATGATGATTAACTTTGTGTGACGGTAAATATGTAACTGTACGGTCCGGCAAACCGAATAGCTTGGAGTGTCGCGTTCGGAAAACCGAATGACTTGGTGCGCATAAAAAAGCCCCTGGGCCTCGCGGCGCAGGGGCATTTGTATGAAGAGTCTGTCAGGCCGCCTGAGTCTTGCTGCGGTTCTGCTCAACTTGGGACAGGTAACGTTGCAGGTTGTCCTGTTCTTCCGGTGTGGTGAACAGGCCAAGCTTGGTACGGCGCCACAGCACGTCCTGAGGTTGGGTCACCCATTCTTCGGCGCACAGGTAGTCGACTTCTCGGGTATACAGGCCGCCACCCAAGTGGTCGCCCAGGTCGGCCAGCGATTGCACGCCTTCCAGCAGGCGCCATGTGCGGCTGCCATAGGTGGTGGACCAACGGCGTGCGATCTCGCTCGGCACCCAGTCGAATTTGTGGCGAATGGCTTCGGCCAGGGCTTCTGGTGAGGTCATGTCTTCGCCACCCGGCAGGCTGGCCTTGGCGGTCCAGCTTGGGCGCATTTGGGTGAAATACGGGGCCAATTGCGCCATCGCCGACTCGGCGAGCTTGCGATAGGTGGTCAGCTTGCCGCCGAACACCGACAGAATCGGTGCCTCGCCTGCGCCGCCCGACACCGACAAGGTGTAATCGCGGGTGATCGCCGATGGGTTATCCGACTCGTCGTTGCACAGCGGTCGTACGCCGGAGTAGGTGTGGACGATGTCATCGCGGCTCAGTTGTTTCTTGAAGTGCGCGTTTACCACGTTGAGCATGTAGTCGGTTTCACCTTCGGTGATCGCCACTTTCGCCGGATCGCCGGTGTATTCGCGGTCGGTGGTGCCGATGATGGTCAGGTGGTTCAGGTACGGAATAGTGAAGACGATGCGCTGATCTTCGTTCTGCAGGATGTGCGCGTGGGCGCCTTCGTACAGTTTCGGCACGATCAGGTGGCTGCCCTGGATTAAGCGGATGCCGTAGGGCGAATCCAGCTTCAGGTCGTCCTTGATGAACTTGGCGACCCACGGGCCGGCGGCATTCACCAAAGCGCGGGCGCGGATCGAGAACAGGCTGCCGTCGGCGCGTTCCATGTTCATATCCCACATACCGTTGCTGCGGTGCGCGCTGATGCAGCGGGTCTGGGTGTGAATGTGCGCGCCTTTTTCGCGGGCGGCCATGGCGTTGAGCACCACCAGGCGGGCGTCATCGACCCAGCAGTCGGAGTATTCGAAACCCTTGGTGATTTCGCTTTTCAGCGGGCTGTCAGCGCCAAACTTGAGGCTTTTCGAGCCGGCGAGCTTTTCGCGTTTGCCCAAGTGGTCATACAGGAACAGACCTGCGCGGATCATCCACGCCGGGCGTAGGTGCGGGCGGTGCGGCAATACAAAGCGCATCTGCTTGACGATGTGCGGGGCCTTGGCCAGCAGCACTTCGCGTTCGGCCAATGCTTCACGCACCAAGCGGAACTCGTAATGTTCGAGGTAGCGCAGGCCGCCGTGGATCAGCTTGCTGCTGGCGGAGGAGGTGTGGCTGGCCAGGTCGTCCTTTTCGCAAAGGAATACTGACAAACCGCGACCGGCTGCGTCTGCTGCAATGCCGACGCCGTTGATCCCGCCACCGATTACGGCAACGTCATAGACTTCGGCAAGCGGTGATGCAGGCAAGGTGGAAGGGTTCATCGGCTGGCCTCGCGATTTTTTCGTCTTGGAATTCGAACATTAATGTTCATTTGCGAAAATGGTAGCTGATAAACGCGCGCACAGCCACTCGACTTTGATTGAAAAAACTCATCAAAGGGCGGGAAAAGGAAGAATTGTGAACATGAGCCTTGGAAAGGCTTGAGGAAAAGGGTGTGTGATGGCGCGCCATTGTGGGAGTAAGCCCCTTCCCACATTCGAGCGTATTCACAGCTCGAAGGGTGGGAGGGGCTTACCCCCGATGACGTCAGTGCAGACGCTATACGACTTCCAGGCGAACCTTATGGTCATTCAGCAACTGCACCAGTGCCGGCACCGGCTGCTGATCCGTCACCAGGCAGTCCACCAGGCTGATCGGCCCTAAACGAATCATGGCATTGCGCCCAAATTTGCTCGAGTCCGCCGCCAGGATCACTTTGCGGGCATTGGCGATGATCGCCTGGGAAACCCTGACTTCCTGGTAATCGAAATCCAACAAGCTGCCATCTTCATCAATGCCGCTGATACCCACCAAGGCAAAGTCGACCTTGAACTGGTTGATGAAGTCCACGCTGGCCTGGCCCACCACACCGCCGTCACGCCGCACGTTGCCGCCAGTCAGCAGCACGTCAAAGTCATCCTTGGCACTGAGCATGGTGGCGACGTTGAGGTTGTTGGTGATGATTTTCAGGTGGTTGTGATTCAGCAGCGCACGGGCGATTGACTCGGTGGTGGTGCCGATATTGATGAACAGCGAGGCGTGGTCGGGGATTTGCGCGGCAATGGCCTCGCCGATGCGCTGTTTCTCGTCGCGCATCTGGTCGGCACGCATGGCGTACGCGGTGTTTTCGACACTGGAGTCATAGGCCGCGCCGCCGTGGTAGCGGCGCAGCAAATTGGCGTCCGCCAGCTGATTGATATCGCGGCGGATGGTCTGCGGGGTGACAACAAATAGCTGCGCCATTTCCTCGATACTGACGTAGCCGCGCTCGCGGACCAGTTCGAGGATTTGTTGTTGGCGGGGAGGCAGATTCATGGGGCGTCCTTTGGGCTGCCATACAAAAGTGGCCCATGATGACGCAGGAATCCGCTCCCGGCCAGTTACAACCGGAGCTTGGCTTATTCGGCGCCTTCGTGCGGTTCCCAGTCGCGGGTGCGGCTGACAGCTTTTTGCCAGCCAGCGTAGAGTTTTTCTTTGGCTGCTTCATCGAGCTGTGGTTCGAATTCGCGCTCGATCACTGCCTTGCCTCGCAACTCGTCCAGGCTGCCCCAGAAGCCACAGGCCAGGCCGGCCAGATAGGCGGCGCCCAATGCCGTGGTCTCGCGCATTTGCGGGCGCTCGACCTGGGTGCCGAGGATATCGGCCTGGAACTGCATCAGGAAGTTGTTGGCTACGGCGCCGCCGTCTACTCGCAGGGCCTTGAGGCGTTCACCCGAGTCCTGCTGCATGGCATCGAGAACGTCACGGGTCTGGTAGGCAATCGACTCCAGGGCTGCACGAATAATGTGATCGACGCGTACGCCACGGGTCAGGCCGAACAGTGCGCCACGGGCGTAGGGGTCCCAGTACGGAGCACCCAGGCCGGTGAAGGCCGGGACCAGGTACACGCCATTGCTGTCCTTGACCTTGCCGGCGAAGTATTCGGTGTCGGTGGCGTCGGCGATGATCTTCAACTCGTCACGCAGCCACTGCACAGTGGAGCCGCCGTTGAAGACCGCGCCTTCGAGTGCGTAGGCCACTTCGCCACGCGGGCCGCAGGCGATGGTGGTGAGCATGCCGTGCTTGGATTTCACCGCTTTGTCGCCGGTGTTCATCAGCAGGAAGCAGCCGGTGCCGTAGGTGTTCTTGGCCTGGCCGGCTTCCACGCACATCTGGCCGAACAGCGCCGCTTGCTGGTCACCGGCGATACCGCCGATGGCGATGCCGCTCTTGGTGCGGCCGTAGATCTCCGAAGAGGACTTCACTTCCGGCAGCATTTCGCGAGGAACGTCGAGGATCTCCAGCATCTTCGCATCCCACTCCAAGGTGTGGATGTTGAAGAGCATGGTGCGCGAGGCGTTGGTGTAATCGGTGACGTGGGTTTTGCCGCCGGTAAATTTCCAGATCAGCCAGCTGTCCACGGTGCCGAACAGCAGTTCGCCGTTGCGCGCGCGCTCACGGCTGCCTTCGACGTTATCGAGGATCCACTTGAGCTTGGTACCGGAAAAGTACGGGTCGGTGACCAGGCCGGTGGTGTCGTTGATGTATTGCTCGTGGCCATCACGCTTGAGCTGCTGGCAGATCTCGGTGCTGCGGCGGCACTGCCATACGATGGCGTTGTAGATCGGGCGGCCGGTGATTTTGTCCCACACTACGGTGGTTTCACGCTGGTTGGTGATACCGATGGCGGCGACCTGGTCGTGGTGCAGGCCGGCTTGTGCCAGGGCTTCGACCATCACCGCGCTCTGGGTAGCGAAGATTTCCATCGGGTCATGTTCAACCCACCCAGGCTGTGGGTAGTGCTGAGTGAACTCACGCTGGGCGGTGCAGACCACGTTGGCGTCACGATCGAAGATGATTGCCCGGGAACTGGTGGTGCCCTGATCAAGGGCAATGATGTAGTTCTTATTCTGAATGTCGGTCATGTCGATTGCCTTGGACGAGAAATAAGGGAGTGGATCAACAGCCTGGGCCACTAAAAGGGCAGTAGGGACCAGGCGGTATTATCAGGAAATACGGGTTTCGCCAGTGACGGCGGTGTCTTGGGTTTCGGCTACAGCAGGTGCGGCGCTCGGCAGATGACGGGCAATCAGCCCGCGATAGGCCGCAGCACCCAGGCATGCGCCGACAATCGGCGCGAAAATCGGCACCAGGAAGTAAGGAATATCGCGGCCGCCAGTGAAGGCCATTTCACCCCAACCAGCGAAAAACGTCATCAGCTTGGGCCCGAAATCCCGCGCCGGGTTCATCGCAAAGCCGGTCAACGGGCCCATGGCGCTGCCAATTACCGCAATCAGCAGGCCGATCAGCAGTGGCGCCAACGGGCCGCGTGGCAGGCCGTTATTGTCATCGGTCAGGGCCATGATCACGCCCATCAGAATCGCCGTAATGACCATTTCCACCAGGAAAGCCTGTGCAGTGCTCAGCAGGGCATGAGGGTAGGTGGAGAACACCGACGCCAATTCCAGGCTGGCTTGAGTGCCGCGTACCAGATGATGGGTTTGTTCGTAATCGAAAAACAGATTGCTATAGAGCGTGTACACCAGCGCCGCTGAGCAGAATGCGCCGGCCACTTGGGCGAGGATGTAGAAGGGCAGTTTGCGCTTTTCGAAATCGGCGAAAAGGCATAGAGCGATGCTGACTGCTGGGTTGAGGTGAGCCCCGGAAATACCGGCGCTCAGGTAGATCGCCATGCTGACGCCGATACCCCAAATGATGCTGATTTCCCATAACCCAAAGCTGGCACCCGCGACCTTGAGGGCAGCGACACATCCTGTACCGAAGAAGATCAGAAGCGCAGTCCCCAGGAACTCGGCCATGCATTGGCTCGAAAGTGAAGGCTGTTGAAGAGCAGTTGTCATGGAAAACCTCAATTGTTGTTCTTGTCTGGCGCACTGCCTCAACGGGCGGTGGCGCGATTTTCACCGTGACGAGGATCCCCATCCAAGGCACGGCTTACTGCTGGAATACTGTAGGTGTATTACTACAGTGTTCGTAAGCGAAAAAATATAGACAAGAATGACCGCTGTCAAAGGTCGAAAGTGAACGGTCAGTCACTTTCGAACTATGGGTTTGATGAATGATCATGCTTGCCCTACGGAGTATCGTTTGAAGAGAGGTGCGCATTAGAGCGTTTTACGCGGGCTTGGCCTAGAATTGGCCACCTGTTTGCCACCGCCGGAGACGCCATGACCCCCGCATTGGATTTGTTGAAAAAAGTTCGCGCCGAACATCGCATCCACAGTTATGAACACGATCCCAAGGCCGCCTCATATGGCCTGGAGGCCGCAGAAAAGTTGAGCCTCGACCCGGCGCAGGTGTTCAAGACCTTGTTGGCCAGCAGCGAAAAAGGCGAATTGTTGGTGGCTGTGGTGCCGGTCGTCGGAAGTCTGGACTTGAAAGCCCTGGCGCACGCGGCGGGGGTGAAAAAAGTAGAAATGGCCGACCCCGCCGCGGCGCAGCGTTCTACCGGTTATCTGTTAGGTGGCATCAGTCCGTTGGGGCAGAAGAAGCGTTTGCGCACGTTTATCGATGTGACGGCGCAGCCGTTCACGACGATTTTTGTCAGTGCGGGGAGACGGGGTTTGGAAGTGGAGTTGTCGGCAGCGGTGCTGGCGGAGCACACCCAGGCCATATTCGCAGAAATTGGTCGGGCGTAATCCCAGGCTCCTGGAGAACCCATGTGGGAGGGCGCTTGCTCACTATCGCTGTAGGTCAGCCGGTGTATCTACAGCTGACCCACTGCCATCGGGAGCAAGCTCCCTCCCACATGATGACCAGTATTCTTCAAATACTCAGTGTGCCGGGTTGTAGCGCCGTACGCCCGACTCGGATCGAGGGATCTGCGCCGCGGTGCTGCCCGAAGCCTGAAACAGCACCAGATGCTCAGCGGCTACACGAATCCCCACATCCGCCCCCACCTGATGGTCGGCATGACTGGGGAAAATCGATTCCAATTGCGCGCCGGTCGGCAACTGCAGACGGTACAAGGTGGATGCACCGAGGAACGTCTTACCGACGATCCGGGCTTTCAATGCACTGTCCGGCGCGTAGACGATGTCATCCGGGCGTAGCAACACATCCACCGCACCACCGGTCGGCCAGGTGTAGGCGCGATTGCCGCGCAGGTCACCCAGTTCGGTGCTGACGGACTCGGGCGAGCTCAATTGACCACGAATGAAATAACCCTGGCCGATAAAGCTGGCGACGTAGGGTGTCTGAGGTTCGTGATAGAGGTTGTAGGGCGTGTCCCACTGCTCCAGACAGCCCTCCTTGAAGACGCCGACCTGATCACTCACGGCAAACGCTTCTTCCTGGTCATGGGTGACCAGGATCGCACTGGTGCCGCGCGCCTTGAGAATGTCGCGTACCTCATGGCTGAGCTTGCGCCGCAGTTCGCCATCAAGGTTGGAGAAGGGTTCGTCCAGCAGCAACAGTTGCGGCTCCGGCGCCAGGGCGCGGGCGAGGGCGACACGTTGCTGCTGGCCGCCGGACAGTTCGTGAGGGAAGCGCTTGCCCAGATTCTTCAGGTTGACCAGTTCCAGCAACTCGGTAACCACGCGATCCTTTTGTGGATGCTTGCGGATGCCGAACGCGATGTTGTCGGCCACGCTTAGGTGGGGAAACAGCGCGTAGTCCTGGAACACCATGCCGATGCGACGCTTCTCCGGTGCCAGGGTGAAACCGGCACTGGAGATCACTTCTCCCGCCAGGCTGATTTCGCCTTCATGCACCGGCTCAAAACCGGCAATTGCGCGCAGAGTGGTGGTTTTACCGCAGCCTGATGAGCCGAGCAGGCAACCGATATCGCCCGCGTTCAGGTGCAGGTTGAGGTTCTGCACCACCCGTTGATCTTGATAGCCGCATGCCAGATTGCGCAGGTTCAGCAGAAGTGGCTGGCTCATGCGTGGTGGTACGAAGGCGGGACGAGGAATTCGAGCAGAGCCTTCTGAGCGTGCAGGCGGTTTTCGGCCTGGTCCCAGGCGACCGAGCGCTCATCGTCAAGCAGGTCGAGGCTAATTTCTTCGCCGCGGTGAGCGGGCAGGCAGTGCATGAACAGCACATCCGGTGCAGCCAGGTCGAGCAGGGCCCGATTTACCTGGTACGGCGCGAACAGGGCCAGGCGCTGGGCGGTTTCGTCTTCCTGGCCCATGGAGGTCCAGACGTCGGTGCTGACGAGGTGCGCGCCCAGCACGGCGTCACGTGGGTCACGCACCAGGGTGACGCGATCGCCGGCCTGTGCCAGGAAGCGCGCGTCAGGCTCGTAGCCTTGCGGGCAAGCAATGCGCAGTTGGAAGTCGAATTGGATCGCCGCTTCTATATAGCTGTTGCACATGTTGTTGCCGTCACCGATCCAGGCCACGGTCTTGCCTTGGATGGAGCCACGGTGCTCAAGGAAGGTTTGCATGTCAGCCAGCAACTGGCACGGGTGCAGGTCATCGGACAGGCCGTTGATCACCGGAACTCGTGAGTTGGCGGAAAATTCGGTGACGGTGCTGTGGGCAAAGGTACGGATCATCACCGCATCCAGCATGCGCGACATGACGCGGGCGCTGTCGGCGACAGGCTCGCCACGACCCAGTTGAGTGTCGCGCGACGACAGGAAGATGGCTTGGCCACCTAGTTGGATCATGCCGGCTTCAAAAGACACACGGGTGCGGGTCGACGACTTCTCGAAAATCATGCCGAGGACGCGGTTTTTCAAAGGCTCGAACAGTACGCCGCGGTTACGCAGGTCTTTAAGCTCAATGCCTCGACGGATCACGCTGACCAGCTCTTCGGGCGTGCAATCCATCAGGGAGAGAAAGTGCCTTGCGCTCATCATTAACTACCTTTTTGCAACAGACCGCAGATACTCAAAGCCTTGTTTATTGTGACAACGGGCGAGACCTGCGGCGAAAGCCGCACGGGGCGACGAAATAGGGGAAGGCGCGATATTGACATTAAATGTCGCGTCTTACCAATAGGGCTACGTTTTTAGGGGTGTTCAAGAAGGGCGCGAGAGCGCTTTTGAAGACGATTTCCTGACGGCAGCGGGCCATTTGTACACTGGCGTCGCAACCTTTTGCAATGCGCGGGGGCGGGCTCGGATCAGGCCGCGTCGGTTTCCGGGGCTGTATATAGGGTTTTGTAACATTTGCTCATGCTTGGTCATGGCCTGGCCTAATGCTTGCCGATTCACAGGACGAACGATACTGGCGTCTGTCATGGTCGCGGCCCATAGTCAGACCAAAGCCCCCATAAAGAGACTGGCCATGACCAAGACTCTCCATCACCGTGCGTGCCATCTATGTGAAGCCATCTGTGGCTTGACCCTGGAAACTACCCAAGCCGAAGACGGCAGCCTGGCGATTACCTCTATCAAGGGCGACGCGTTGGACACCTTCAGCCGTGGTCATATCTGCCCAAAGGCGGTGGCGTTGCAGGATATCCAGAATGACCCGGACCGCCTCCACCAGCCGATGTTGCGAACGGGCAGCGAATGGCGAGCGATCCCGTGGGACGAAGCGTTTTCCTTGGTCGCCGAGCGGCTGTCGGGTATCCAGGCCCGGCACGGGCAGAATGCGGTGGGGGTGTATCAGGGCAACCCCAGTGTGCACAACTATGGGCTGATGACTCACAGCAACTACTTCCTCGGCCTGCTCAAGACGCGCAATCGGTATTCCGCGACCTCTGTGGATCAGTTGCCTCATCACCTCACCAGCCACTTGATGTACGGCCATGGTCTGCTGCTGCCGATCCCGGACATCGATCACACCGACTTTATGCTGATCCTGGGTGGCAACCCGCTGGCTTCCAACGGCAGCATTATGACCGTGCCAGATGTGGAGAAGCGCCTTAAAGCCATTCAGTCCCGGGGCGGCAAAGTGGTGGTGGTAGACCCTCGGCGCAGTGAAACGGCGGCGATTGCTGATCAACACCTATTCGTGCGGCCGGGTGGGGATGCGGCACTGTTGTTCGGTGTGCTCAACACCTTGTTTACCGAAAACCTGACACGCGTCAGTCATTTACCGGTAGACGGTCTTGAGGACGTTCGCCGTGCTATCGCAGGCTTTACTGCCGAGGCCATGAGCCGCCAGTGTGCGGTGCCTGCCGAACAGATCCGCCAATTAGCGCGGAACTTTGCCGCAGCGGACAAGGCCGTGTGTTATGGGCGTATGGGTGTGTCGACCCAGGCGTTTGGCACGCTCTGCCATTGGTTGGTGCAGTTGATCAACCTGGTTACCGGCAACCTGGACCGGGTTGGCGGCGCCTTGTGCACTACGCCCGCGGTGGACCTGGTGGCGTCGACCGGCGGGGGGCATTTCAACCGCTGGCAAAGCCGGGTTTCCGGGCGTCCGGAGTACGGCGGCGAGTTGCCGGTGTCGGTCCTGGCTGAAGAAATGCTTACTGACGGCGAAGGGCAGATTCGCGCATTGGTCACGGTAGCGGGCAATCCTGTGCTGTCGACCCCTAACGGTCGCCAGTTGGAGCAGGCGCTGGATGGGTTGGAGTTCATGGTCAGTATCGATCTTTACATCAACGAGACCACTCGGTACGCCGATCTGATCTTGCCGTCCACCTCGGCCCTGGAAAACGATCACTACGACACCACCTTCAACATGTTTGCGGTGCGTAACGTCACCCGTTTCAACCGCGCGATCTTGCCCAAGCCCGAAGGGGCCTTGCATGACTGGGAAATTTTCGTCGGTCTGGCCACCGCCTTTGCGGCGCAGACCGGTGTTGTGCTTAAACCGACGATGCCGCCGGCCAAGATGATCGACTTCGGACTGCGTGCCGGGGCGTATGGTGATGCGTCGAGTCATAAACTGTCGGTTGCGATGCTGGCCGATCACCCCCATGGCGTGGATTTGGGGCCGTTGCAGCCCAATCTTTCTGCGCGCTTGAAAACGGCTGACGGTAAGGTTCAGGCCGCGCCCGCTGTGATTCTTGCCGACCTGGCGCGCTTCGCCGCGCAGCCGCTGCCCATGGCTGACGAACTGCTGCTGATCGGCCGTCGGCATGTGCGCAGCAATAATTCCTGGATGCATAATTATCATCGCTTGGTGAAGGGCAAGCCCCGACATCAATTGCTGATGCATCCCGATGACCTTGTCAGTCGGCAACTGAGTGATGGTCAGCGGGTTCGCGTGAGTTCGCGCATTGGCATGATCGAGGTAGAGGTGCTGGCCAGTCTGGAGATGATGCCCGGGGTCGTCAGCCTGCCCCATGGCTGGGGCCACGGGCGCCCGGGCGTCCAGATGACCATCGCCAGCGGGCAACCGGGGGCGAGCGCGAATGACTTGACCGACGAGCGGCAGTTGGATGAGTTATCGGGGAACGCTGCGCTCAATGGCGTTCCGGTCCAGGTAGCAGCGGCCTGAGCACCCGGCTGGAATTTTGCGTTACAATGCGCCACCGTGCCGACCTGTGAGTCGCAAAGTTCCAGCCGAGGTGTTCCATGGATATCATCGAAACGATCAAAGAGCAGATTGCCAATAACACCATTCTGCTTTACATGAAGGGCGCCCCTAACGCTCCTCAGTGCGGTTTCTCCGCGAAGGCTTCCCAGGCTGTTATGCAGTGTGGCGAGAAGTTCGCTTACGTGGATATCCTGCAAAACCCGGAAATCCGCGCCAACCTGCCGAAGTACGCCAACTGGCCGACTTTCCCACAGCTGTGGGTAGCCGGTGAGCTGGTTGGCGGTAGCGATATCATCACTGAAATGGCAGCTGATGGTTCGTTGCAGACGCTGATCAAAGACGCAGCGGCAAATGCGGCGGCCAAGACTGACGCTTGATTCGCCTGCAATAAAAAGCCCCGCTTCTCGTGAGAGAGCGGGGCTTTTTTGTGGGGTTTTACCGGCAAGCCAATAAGGCTTATTCGCCCATCTGCGATTGCAGGTAATTTTCCAGGGTGACCTTGTCGATCAGGCCCAATTGGGTTTCCAGCCAGTCGATGTGTTCTTCCTGATCTTCCAGGATATCTTCCAGCAATTCACGGCTGCCGAAATCGCCTTGGGCTTCGCAGTGAGCGATGGCCGCCTTGAGGTCGCTGTGGCTCTTGCGTTCAAAGCCCAGGTCGCTGCCGATCATTTCCTGGGTGTGCTCGCCGATGTTCAGCTTGCCCAGGTCCTGGACGTTCGGTAGGCCTTCCAGGAACAAAATGCGCTTGATCAGCGCGTCTGCATCCTTCATGGCTTTGATGGATTCTTTGTATTCGCGCTTGCCAAGCTTTTCCAGGCCCCAATCGTCGTACATGCGTGCATGCAGAAAGTACTGATTGATCGCGACCAGTTCATTGGCAAGGATTTTGTTGAGTTGCTGGATGACTGAGATGTCGCCTTTCATGACTGGGGTCCTGCCCTGTAATAGCTGTGTATAGGGCGGAGTTTGAGCGGCGAAAACCTCAGTGTCAAACCTAAGTTATTGAATAATAAATGAAAATTAATCGGAATAAGAATGTTTGTGTTCCGCGTCTTGGGGCTAACTAATTGAATTACAGGCATAAAAAAACCGGACACTAAGTCCGGCTCTTTAAAACACGCCTATTTAAGCGTGTGTAAATTCTGCTGAGTAGGGGAGTGCTGCCTGGGCTGTCTGCAGCTGCGTCAGGGTTTCCCGTACCACTTGCTTGGCGAGGCAGGCACATTTGCCACATTGGCTGGCAACGCCGGTGGTTTCACGTACTTCCTTATAGCTGCAGCAACCTTCATAGATTGCTTCGCGGATTTGTCCGTCGGTGACGCCAGTACAGAGGCACACATACATAGGGAGAACCGTCGCGGGGTTAAGGCTTAAGTGCGATGGATCTTAATGTTAACGAGAATGATTGTCAAAGTAGATTCGTAGGGTATTTGCCCGCACCGCCCTCACGCTGACGAACGGTTTTTTCAGTGTATGATGGTCGGTCTTCACGAAGCGTGACTGCGTCACAGGGCTGTCGCTTGAATGCGGCAGACTCAGGGCCGGTCCTTTTACTTCAATCTTCACCCTTACATCAGGAGATACCTAATGAGCGTACTCGTCGGCAAACAAGCCCCGGATTTCGACGTACCTGCCGTGCTCGGCAATGGCGAAATCGTTGACAGCTTCAAACTGTCTGAAGCCATTAAAGGCAAATACGGCCTGGTGTTCTTCTACCCGCTGGACTTCACTTTCGTCTGCCCTTCGGAGCTGATCGCTCTGGACCACCGCATGGACGATTTCAAGGCGCGTAACGTTGAAGTGGTCGCCGTTTCCATCGACTCCCATTTCACCCACAACGCCTGGCGCAACACTGCCATCAACGATGGCGGCATCGGCAAAGTCAAATACACCATGGCTGCCGACATGAAGCACGACATTGCCAAGGCTTACGACGTTGAGTCCGAAGGCGGCGTGGCTTTCCGTGGCGCGTTCCTGATCGATGACAAAGGCGTTGTCCGCTCGCAGATCATCAACGACCTGCCGCTGGGCCGTAACATGGAAGAGCTGATTCGCCTGGTCGACGCTCTGCAATTCCACGAAGAGCACGGCGAAGTGTGCCCTGCCAACTGGAAGAAGGGCGACAAAGGCATGAACGCTTCGCCAGAAGGCGTTGCGGCTTACCTGACCGAGAACGCTGGCAAGCTGTAAGCCAGAATCGAGGTACAAAAAAACCGGCCTGTGACAGGCCGGTTTTTTTATAGGCGGGATTTGAACTCAGTCGCCGAAGTCTTCCCAGCCGCCCATCTGCTTCCAGCGGTTGACGATGCCGCAGAACAGATCAGCTGTCTTTTCTGTGTCGTATCGGGCCGAGTGGGCTTCGCGACCGTCGAAATCGATACCGGCGGCCTGGCAGGCTTTGGCCAATACGGTCTGACCGTAGGCGAGGCCGGCAAGGGTTGCGGTGTCGAAGCTGGAGAACGGGTGAAACGGGTTGCGCTTCATGTCCAACCGCGCCACGGCTGCGTTCAGGAAACCCAGGTCGAAGCTGCTGTTATGCCCGACCAGGATCGCGCGTTTGCAGCCATTGGCCTTCAACGCCTTGCGCACTCCACGGAAGATATCGGTCAGCGCTGCTTCTTCACTCACCGCCATGCGCAGTGGGTGATCAAGCTTGATCCCTGTGAACTCCAGGGCTGCCGCTTCAATGTTGGCACCTTCAAACGGCTCGACGCGGAAGAAGTGGGTGTGTTCTGGATACACAAAGCCCTGTTCGTCCATGCCGATGGTCGTCGCGGCAATTTCCAGCAGCGCGTCGGTGGCGCAATTGAAACCGCCGGTTTCTACGTCGATAACGACAGGCAGATAGCCACGGAAACGTTCGGCCATCGGGTGGCGCGAACCGCCACCGCCGTGTTCCTGGTCGTCATCGTAATGGTCTTCACTCACTTGCTTTCCTCCAGCAGGCGCCAGCGCAGTGTTTCACCGGCGCGCAGCGGGATAACGGTCAGCTCGCCAAATGGCAGGCTGGCAGGGGCGGTCCAGTCTTCACGGACCAGGGTAATGCGGTCGGTATTCGCCGGCAGGCCATAGAAACGTGGGCCGTTGAGGCTGGCGAAACCCTCGAGTTTGTCCAAGGCGTTGCGTTGTTCGAACGCTTCTGCGTACAGCTCGATAGCGGCATAAGCGGTGTAGCAACCGGCACAGCCGCACGCGGCTTCCTTGGCGTGCTGGGCGTGAGGCGCGGAGTCGGTGCCGAGGAAAAACTTCGGATTACCGCTGGTCGCGGCATCCAGCAAGGCCACCTGGTGGGTATTGCGCTTGAGGATTGGCAGGCAATAGAAGTGCGGCCGAATCCCGCCCACCAGCATGTGGTTGCGGTTGTACAGCAGGTGATGGGCGGTGATGGTTGCGCCGACGTTGGCCGAGGCCTCGGTGACGAACTGCACGGCATCGGCCGTGGTGATGTGCTCGAACACCACCTTGAGGGTCGGGAATAGCTCGACCACGCGGCGCATGTGCTCGTCGATGAAGATCTTCTCGCGATCGAACACGTCCACGTCGCCACGGGTGACTTCACCGTGGATCAGCAGCGGCATGCCCACTTCGGCCATGGCTTCGATGGCGGGCAGGATCTTGTCGATACTGGTCACGCCGGAGTCGGAGTTGGTGGTCGCGCCAGCCGGGTACAGCTTGGCGGCGTGCACATAACCGCTGGCTTTGGCCTCGCGAATTTCTTCGGGCTGGGTGCGGTCGGTGAGGTAGAGCACCATCAACGGTTCGAAGCGGCTGCCGGCCGGTCGTGCAGCGAGGATACGCTGGCGATAGGCATCGGCTTCAGCGGCGTTACGCACCGGTGGTACCAGGTTAGGCATGATGATGGCGCGGCCAAACGTACGCGCTACATCGGCCACGGTTTGGGGCAACGCAGCACCATCGCGAAGATGAATATGCCAGTCGTCGGGACGCAGCAGGGTCAGGCGGTCGGACATTGGGGATTCCAGGCGGGTCAATCTGGTGGGAATGCTACCGGAAAAGACTCTTGCAGGCACTCGCTATCAAGTTTTGCAGGATGCATCCGATAGCCTTTCGTATGCCTTATCGATGTATGACGCTTTGAAGTGTTGTAGAAACCAGTGGAGCCTCCCGTGCGCCAGCATTATCTAGCCCTGCTCAGTGTGTTCGCCAGCCTGCCTGCGATGGCCCTCACGTTCCAGACACGTCTGGAGAATATTGAGTGGAAAGTAGAGGGCGACAAGTTCGAGTGCCGCCTGACCCAACCGATCACCGATTTCGGTTCGGGTGAGTTCGTGCGCCGGGCGGGTGAGCAGGCGACGTTCCGTCTGAAAGCCTATAACGGCTCGCTGGGCGCAGGATCGGCCACCTTGTTGGCTGCCGCTGCCCCTTGGCAGCCCGGTCGGGGTGACATCAACCTCGGTGCCGTACGTGCTGGCAGCGGTGATGTGCTGTTCAACAGCTCTCAAGCCCAGGCTGGGCGTCTGTTCAACGGTTTGCTCGATGGCCGCTCGCCCACCGTGCGGCACTATGGGCGTGAGGGCGGCTATTCAGAAATTCGCTTGCTGCCGGTGAAATTCAACAAGGCCTACAGCGACTATCAGCTGTGCACGGCCAAGTTGTTGCCGATGAATTACGATCAGGTCAAGCAGACTGAAGTCGGCTTCCCTGGGGGGGGCATCGAGCTCGACGCCGCGGCCAAGCAGAAGCTGGCAGTGATTCTCGAATTCATGAAAGCGGATCCTACCGTCAACCATGTCGAATTGAATGGCCATTCGGACAACAGTGGCAATCGCCTGAGCAATCGCGATGTTTCACGCCGCCGCGCGCTGGCGGTGATGGACTACTTCAAGGCCAATGGTATCCAGGAGTCCCAAATTACCCTGCGTTTCCATGGCGAAAGTTACCCCTTGGCGCCCAATACCAATGCCGCCAACCGGGCCCGCAACCGCCGTGTGAATATTCAGCTCGAACGTGTGGCTGTCCCCGAGAAACCGGCGCCCCAGGCGGCGGGGCCGAGCAACCCAGCACACACCTCCTGACGTGCGACCATCGGTCGCTCACTCGACATAATCTGTCGCTTTATCTTCATTTGCTGTCGCGCCCCTGTAAATCCACGGTTTTGATCGGTAGAATCGACGCCTTTCCGTACAACCCCGTGGAGTGATGGCATGGCCGACGTAAACAAGGTCGTTCTCGCGTATTCCGGCGGCCTGGACACTTCGGTGATCCTCAAGTGGCTGCAGGATACTTATAACTGTGAAGTGGTGACCTTCACCGCTGACCTGGGTCAGGGCGAAGAGGTCGAACCTGCACGTGCCAAGGCGCAAGCCATGGGCGTGAAAGAGATCTACATTGACGACCTGCGCGAAGAATTCGTCCGCGATTTCGTCTTCCCGATGTTTCGCGCCAACACCGTCTATGAAGGCGAGTACCTGCTGGGTACCTCCATCGCACGTCCGCTGATCGCCAAGCGCCTGATCGAAATCGCCAACGAAACCGGCGCTGACGCCATTTCCCATGGCGCTACCGGCAAGGGCAACGACCAGGTACGTTTCGAGCTGGGTGCCTACGCGCTCAAGCCCGGCGTGAAAGTGATTGCCCCTTGGCGCGAATGGGACCTGCTGTCCCGTGAAAAGCTGATGGATTACGCTGAAAAGCATGCAATCCCGATCGAGCGTCATGGCAAGAAGAAATCCCCGTACTCGATGGACGCCAACCTGCTGCACATCTCCTATGAAGGCGGCGTGCTGGAAGACACCTGGACCGAGCACGAAGAAGACATGTGGAAATGGACCGTCTCCCCGGAGAACGCTCCAGACAAGCCGCAGTACCTGGAGCTCACCTACCGCAACGGCGACATCGTCGCACTGGACGGCGTCGAAATGACCCCGGCCACTGTGCTGGCGACCCTGAACCGTATCGGTGGCGAACACGGTATCGGCCGTCTCGACATCGTAGAGAACCGCTATGTGGGCATGAAGTCCCGTGGCTGCTACGAAACCCCAGGCGGCACCATCATGCTGCGCGCTCACCGCGCCATCGAGTCCATTACCCTGGACCGCGAAGTGGCTCACCTCAAAGACGAGCTGATGCCCAAGTACGCCAGCCTGATCTACACCGGCTACTGGTGGAGCCCAGAGCGTCTGATGCTGCAACAGATGATCGACGCCTCCCAGGCTCACGTGAACGGTGTTGTGCGCCTGAAACTGTACAAGGGTAATGTGATCGTTACCGGTCGCAAGTCTGATGATTCGTTGTTCGACGCCAACATCGCCACCTTCGAAGAAGATGGCGGCGCTTACAACCAGGCTGACGCAGCAGGCTTTATCAAGTTGAACGCATTGCGCATGCGCATTGCCGCTAATAAAGGCCGCTCGTTATTCTGAGTGTTTAGCTTGTTTTGAAGAATGGCCCCTTGTTCAAGGGGCCATTTTTTTTGCCTGAGTATTCTAAATAGATCGGTATTGTTTAACGTTGTTTAATCAGTGTTCAAACTTATTCGAATAATGTGTTTTTTCTCGATTGCTGTGTGCTGTCTGCGATTTTTTTGTAGGGAGGAATGAAATTTTTACATCTGCATAGGAACTAGTCTTACAGATAATTCACTCATGTGGGTGCGGGAGAACATGTGAGAGACCTAAGACTCTGTAGTAAATAGGGATGTAAAAAAATATGTTAAATGGAACTGAAACTACCGACTTTTCTCCACCAGCTCCAGTATCCGTAGTCGAAAGACAAGGGGCATTTCCTGATAGTTGTGTGGGGCTCGTTCACGTTCTGCCCTTGGTAACCTGGAAATTTTACTCAAAATGTGTGATGGGACGGAAAGGTCTGAAAGGCTCCATAAAACCGGAAACATTCGAATCGGTGTTTTTTTGTAGGGCGTTTCCTTTATCGCTGTGGGTTGGGTCTCTGCTTGCTGTTGCTCGGGGGGGGACGCTATGCCAACTATGAAACGACTAGGCTATTGTGCTTGCTCTAAATAATTCGAACAGCGAAATTGGACTTTCTCATGAATAAAGTGCTGATCGTGGATGATCATCCCGTCATTCGTCTTGCTGTGCGTATGCTAATGGAGCGTCATGGTTATGAGGTCGTTGCCGAGACCAATAACGGTGTCGATGCGTTGCAACTTGCGCGGGAGCATATGCCGGACATTGTCATATTGGATATAGGGATTCCCAAACTCGATGGCCTGGAAGTTATTTGCAGGTTGTCGTCTGCCAAACAACCTATACCCTTTAAGGTGCTGGTGCTCACATCCCAAGCCCCAGGTCACTTTTCCATGCGTTGTATGCAGGCGGGCGCTGCGGGTTATGTGTGCAAACAGCAGGACTTGACTGAATTGCTGAGTGCGATCAAAGCGGTTTTGTCGGGTTACAGCTACTTTCCAAACCAGGCACTCAACTCGGTACGCTCCACCATGGGCAACGCCAGTGAGGCTGATATGGTCGAGCGGTTGTCAGGCAGGGAAATGATGGTGTTGCAGCAACTGGCTCGGGGCCGGACGAACAAGGAAATCGCCGACGGTATGTTCCTCAGCAACAAGACTGTCAGCACCTACAAGACTCGCTTGTTGCTTAAGCTCAATGCTCGTTCCCTGGTGGATTTGATCGAACTGGCCCAGCGCAACGGCTTGGTATAGAAGGCTTGCAGGCTGCACCTAGCCCAGCATAGTCCGCAGAAAAAAGCCTCCGTAAGGGAGGCTTCCGGCCCTCGACCGCTGGCTTAGAGATCGAAG
The DNA here is from genome assembly GCF_000632245.1 of Pseudomonas sp. RIT357. Taxonomy (NCBI): domain Bacteria; kingdom Pseudomonadati; phylum Pseudomonadota; class Gammaproteobacteria; order Pseudomonadales; family Pseudomonadaceae; genus Pseudomonas; species Pseudomonas sp. RIT357. The sequence continues at coordinate 204,671 of NZ_JFYX01000049.1, read as the reverse complement.
TCGTAGTCGGCCAATTGTTTTTGCAAGCGTCGTTCTTCCAGAAGATTGTCGATAGTACGGCGTTTGCTCAGATTGGTCTTGGCGACCTCTATCACGGGAGCCTCTGCACCATCATCATCCGACTCAACGAGGTCGTCTTCCACATCCAACTGTTCTTTGTCAGTGCTCATAACGTTAGCTCCGGAGTAAGACTGCCGTTGGCGCTCCTTATAACGATAATCCATGAACGGGTAAAAAAGATTTTTTCAATCGACTGATCGAGAAAACTAATGCCGCCTCAATCGTCCGACGTTTTGTCCTTGTATTCGCACAGGTCTTCGATGCGGCAGCTGCCGCAGCGTGGCTTGCGAGCCTGGCAAACATAGCGCCCGTGCAGGATCAGCCAATGGTGTGAGTCGAGCAAGTAGGGCTTTGGCACGAACTTCATCAACTGCTTTTCTACCTCAACCACGTTCTTGCCACGTGCAATGCCCGTTCGGTTGCTGACCCGGAAGATATGAGTGTCCACGGCCATGGTCAGTTGCCGGAATGCAGTGTTGAGCACAACGTTGGCGGTTTTGCGGCCCACACCCGGCAAGGCTTCCAATGCTTCACGGGTTTGCGGCACTTCGCTTCCATGCAGCTCTACCAGCAGGCGGCAGGTCTCAATGACGTTTTTGGCCTTACTGTTGTAGAGGCCAATGGTCTTGATGTATTCCGACAACCCATCCACGCCTAACGCATAAATCGCCTCTGGCGTGTTTGCCACGGGATACAGCTTGGCCGTGGCCTTGTTGACGCCAACGTCCGTGGATTGGGCCGACAGGATCACCGCAATCAGCAACTCGAACGGCGAGGAGTATGCCAGTTCGGTCTTGGGTTCCGGATTGTCTTCGTGAAGTCTGCGGAAAATTTCCAGGCGTTTTGCGGCGTTCATGAGGCAGAAGATTCCTTGTTGGCGAGCAACGTGGTTTCGAATAGTGGGCCCAAGCCTGGAACCCTGCTACCAGTCACCGTGAAGTCTGAATTCCGAGCGCCCATCGATAGCGTGAGTACAACCATACTTGGCGGCGTGCCCAGCCACACGTCAAGCACCATGGGCATCTACCTGACGCTGGGCTTCTTCGAGCTTGTTTTGCGCATCGGCCAATTGTTGTGCATCGGCCTGTTGATCCTGGGCTTTCTTCAATTCGGCGCGGCGCATCGCCAGTTGGATTTTGGCGCGCTTGAGGCCAGCGGTGTTGCTCACAGGTGCTGCGGGAGTGTTAGCGGGTTCAAGCTTGGCCAGTGCCTGCTCAGCTGCCTCAAACTGTTGTTGTAGGACGATCAACTGGGATTGCTGCTCAAACGTCGGCGGATGCCCGAAGGCTTTCAATGATTTATGCAACTGAGCGCGGCTCATCGCGACATTGACTTTGGCTTTTTTCACCGCCGCGTCCTGTGCGGCCTGTGCTCTATCCAGCGGCACAGGCGTCACCTGCGCTGGACGTTTGGCCCGCGCCAGACGTTCGGCGAGCTTGTGGTCCTCTTCCCGTTGCAGGCGCGCGTTACGTTGCTCGAAGCGCCAACGTGCGCGATTGCGCTTGATATCGCGCTCATGCCGTTCTTCGTCGTTGGCCGCCAAGCCGCCTACGATAGGCAGTACGGTGATCGGAGGACGCATCTCGATGCAGTCTACCGGGCAGGGCGCGACGCAGAGGTCACAGCCCGTGCACTCGTCGATAATCACTGTGTGCATAAACTTGGCAGCGCCGACGATGGCATCCACCGGGCAGGCCTGGATGCACTTGGTGCACCCGATGCACTCGGCCTCGCGGATATACGCAACCTGCGCAGGCGCCTCGCCACGGGTGGTGTCCAGTTCCAGCAGCGGCAGGCTCAGCAACTGCGCCAGGCCCGCAATCGTTTCATACCCACCCGGCGGGCACTTATTGATGGCCTCGCCCTGGGCGATGCCCTCGGCGTAAGGCTTGCACCCTGGGTGTCCGCACTTGCCGCATTGGGTCTGCGGCAGCAGTGCGTCGATACGTTGAATCAGGCTCATGTTTTGATCATTGCATTGAAGCCCCGGAATGCCAGCGCCATCAGCTCGACCGGTAGGCCGCGAAAAGGTAGGAAAATGTCGTTGCCCGCGATCTGCTGGCGTAAGTCGCTGAACAGTCTCAGCAACGGCCAAAAACCGAGACCGGCGTCCAGGCTCATCGCGAACATGTGAGGTAGGACCTTTGCGTGTGAGTCCACAGCAATACCAGGCCCAACACGCCCGCGTTATCCAGCCATAAGCTATCTATAGCCCTGTCGCCGAGACGACAGGGCTGTATTGCAGCGTTACTTGATGCGCTGACCCGGCTTGGCGCCGCTATCAGGGCTCAGCAGGTAGATCTCTTCGCCCCCAGGGCCGGCCGCCATCACCATGCCTTCGGAGATACCGAACTTCATTTTTCGAGGCTTGAGGTTGGCGATCATCATGGTCAGGCGACCATCGAGCTTGGACGGATCCGGATAAGCGCTTTTGATCCCGGAAAACACATTGCGTTGCTCGTCACCGATATCCAGCGTCAGGCGCAGCAGTTTGTCGGCACCTTCTACGGCTTCCGCCTTGATGATCAGCGCAACACGGAGGTCAACGGCGGCAAAGGCGTCAAACTCGATTTCCGGAGAAAGTGGGTCTTTGGCCAATTCACCATTGCCTTTTGGTGCAGTCGAACCAGTGTCGGTCTGGCTAGCAACGAGGTCTTCTTTCGAAGCGTCGGTCATGGCTTGGACTTTTACCGGATCGATGCGGGTCATCAGCGGCTTGAACTCGTTCAACTGGTGGTTGCTGAGCAAGGTGGTGTGGTCGTTCCAGGTCAGTGGCGCAACATTGAGGAACGCCTCCGCGTCGGCTGCCAGCAACGGCAGAACCGGTTTGAGGAAGATCACCAACTGGCGGAACAGATTGACACCTGTGGCGCAGATCGCCTGCACTTCCGCCTGCTTGCCTTCCTGCTTGTTCAACGACCACGGGGCCTTATCGGCGATCCAGGCGTTGGCGCGGTCGGCCAGGCCCATGATCTCGCGCATCGCGCGGGCAAAGTCGCGGGCTTCATAGGCGTCGGCGATGCTTGGCGCGGCGGCCCGGAACGCATCGGTCAGTTCCGGTGCGGCATTTTCTGCCACCAGTAAGCCGGCGTTGCCCTTGTGGATAAATCCGGCGCAACGGCTAGCGATGTTCACGACTTTGCCCACAAGGTCCGAGTTGACCTTCTGTACGAAGTCTTCCAGGTTCAGGTCGAGGTCGTCGACGCCACGGCCCAATTTGGATGCGTAGTAGTAGCGCAGGTATTCCGGGGACAGGTGGTCCAGGTAGGTGCGCGCCTTGATGAATGTGCCACGGGACTTGGACATCTTCTGCCCATTGACCGTCAGGTAGCCGTGCACGGCAATGCCAGTAGGCTTGCGGTAGCCCGAACCTTCGAGCATCGCTGGCCAGAACAGTGCGTGGAAATTGACGATGTCCTTGCCGATGAAGTGGTACAGCTCGGCGGTGGAGTCCTTGCCCCAGAACGCGTCGAAGTCCAGCTCCGGCGTACGGTCGCAGAGGTTCTTGAAACTGGCCATGTAGCCGATCGGTGCGTCCAGCCAGACATAGAAGTACTTGCCTGGCTCGTCTGGGATCTCGAAGCCGAAGTACGGCGCGTCGCGCGAGATGTCCCACTGTTGCAGGCCCGCATCCAGCCATTCGGCGATCTTGTTGGCCACGGCATCCTGAAGGGTGCCGCTACGGGTCCAGGTTTGCAGCATCTGCTGGAAATCCGGGAGCTTGAAGAAGAAGTGTTGGGAATCCTTGAGCACCGGTGTGGCGCCGGAGATGGCCGACTTCGGATCCTTCAGATCGGTGGGCGCATAGGTCGCACCACATTTTTCGCAGTTGTCGCCGTACTGGTCTTCGGTGCCGCATTTCGGGCAGGTGCCCTTGATGAAGCGATCGGCCAGGAACATTTTCTTTTCCGGGTCGAAATACTGTGTGATCGAACGCTGGGCAATGTGCCCGGCGTCGCGCAGCCGCAGGTAGATCTGGTTCGACAGTTCGCGGTTTTCTTCAGCGTGAGTCGAGTGGAAGTTATCGAAATCCACCAGGAACTCGGCAAAGTCGGCGCTGTGTTCAGCCTGCACATTGGCGATCAGTTGTTCCGGGGTGATGCCTTCCTTTTCGGCGCGCAGCATGATGGCCGAACCGTGGGCGTCGTCCGCGCAGACATAAATGCATTGGTTGCCGCGATGCTTCTGGAAGCGCACCCACATATCGGTCTGGATGTACTCAAGCATATGGCCAAGATGGATAGAACCATTGGCATAGGGCAGGGCGCTGGTGACGAGGATCTTGCGTGGCTCGGACATGGGGCTCGGCTACTTGATGAAACGGAGGTCGGCCACTATAAAGCGCCAGGAAATTTATTTCACCCCGTGGCGCTGTTTCAGCATCTTCCCCATCTTCGAAAGCATGCCGTTAAGCGGCCGGAACGGTTAGGATAGCCGCCTGTTTCAGTCAGTCTTTTTTCGGGAGTAGCCCATGAGCGCCGTGAATCGCGCAGCGGTGGAAGCCGTTCTTCGCCAGTACACCGATCCCTATTTGAATCAGGACCCGGTCAGTGCCGGTTGTGTACGCGCCATTGAGGTCCAGGGCGATCAGGTGTCGGTCCACCTGGAGCTGGGCTATGCCGCCGGTCTGTTCAAGAGTGGCTGGGCGCAGATGCTGCAAATCGCCATTGAAGGTCTGGATGGTGTGGCATCTGCCAAGGTCGACATCCAGTGCGTAATCGCGCCGCACAAGGCTCAGGCGCAGATCCCGGGCCTGGCTAACGTCAAGAATGTAATTGCCGTGGCGTCCGGCAAGGGCGGCGTGGGGAAATCCACCACGGCTGCCAACCTTGCCCTGGCCTTGGCCCGTGAAGGGGCGCGTGTGGGCATTCTAGACGCTGATATCTATGGTCCAAGCCAAGGCGTGATGTTCGGAATTGCAGAAGGCACGCGGCCGAAGGTCAAGGATCAGAAGTGGTTCGTGCCTATCGAATCTCTTGGCGTGGAAGTCATGTCCATGGCGTTCCTGACCGATGACAACACGCCGATGGTATGGCGTGGCCCGATGGTCTCCGGCGCCTTACTGCAATTGGTTACGCAGACCGCCTGGGGCGATTTGGATTACCTGGTCATCGACATGCCGCCAGGCACCGGCGATATCCAACTGACCCTCGCGCAGAAAGTCCCTGTGGCCGGCTCGGTGATCGTGACCACGCCCCAGGACTTGGCACTGCTCGATGCCAAAAAAGGTGTGGAGATGTTCCGTAAGGTCAACATCCCGGTGCTGGGTGTCGTGGAGAACATGGCCGTGCACATTTGCTCCAACTGCGGCCACGCTGAGCATCTGTTTGGTGAAGGCGGCGCTGAAAAGCTGGCGACCCAGTACGGGGTTGAATTGCTGGCTTCGTTGCCGTTGTCGATGGCGATTCGAGAACAGGCCGACGGCGGTAAACCTACTGTTGCGGCCGAGCCTGATGGTCAGATCGCCATGGTGTATCAGGAGCTGGCCCGTCACGTGGGTGCGCGGATCGTACTGCAGGAAGCATCAGCACCGGCAATGCCGACGATTACGGTGAGCGAAGACTGAAAAGGTTGCAGCGAAAAAAGCCTCGCGTTGTCGGGGCTTTTTCTTGCCCGCAAAACCGCCCACGAATATATGTTGCGCATTTACGCAATCAGGCGTGTAAGCAATCGCCTACTTTTGCGTAAGTGTTTGGGTTTTTTACCTGGCGTGTGCGGCTAAAATCGATGAAGGCATTTTCTATCTGTATGAAATATAAAGATTATTTATCGTCGCCAGAGAGCGATCACGTGTCGGTCGGCGATTTGGATCCCATTGAACTTCCCTTGGAACTCTCTAACATCAGTCCTGTGTCCACGGATTGACACAGCCATTAAGGATCGATGGCTCAGGGAACGTCGCAGGATGCGATTCATCAGGATGATGAAAAGGAATAAAGGGACTAGGGAAAAAATGTGGGCGGGTCATACCGCCCCTTTTTTTTGCCTGCAAAAAAGTAAATGCCTGCTCCAGAATGCAAAAAAGCCCCGGAAAGGGGCTTTTTCAGTTGGGCGGCGGCGCTATTAGCGCTCCAGGTGTTTGATCTTGCCTTTTTTACCATCCCAATCTGCTGCGTCAGGCAGCGAGTCTTTCTTCTCAGTGATGTTCGGCCAGATCTCCGCCAGCTCGACGTTCAACTGAATAAATTCCTGCATATCCGCCGGGACTTCATCCTCGGAGAAGATAGCGACGGCCGGGCATTCTGGTTCACACAGGGCGCAATCAATGCACTCATCCGGGTGGATGACCAGGAAATTCGGGCCTTCGTAGAAGCAGTCCACCGGACACACTTCGACGCAGTCGGTGTACTTGCACTTGATGCAGTTGTCGGTAACGACGAAGGTCATTTCTAATTTTCTCCTCAGGCGGCGGCAGCGAAACCCTGTGTGGCAGGGCTCGCGAGGTTCGGGAGCGATAGTCTGCAGGCCAGGCTAAGAGCCCGCAGCATCCCAAACCGCGCGAGAGTCTACCAGCTTGCAAGCGTCTGCGTTATATCCGAACTTGCAGTGCATATAACATTTCGAGCGCTTTACGCGGTGTTAAGCCGTCCAGGTCAAGCTTGGCCAGCTCATCCAGCACGGGGTGTGGCAGGCTGGCGAACATATCGCTTTGGTGAGGCGCGGAAGGTTTGTTGGCGGTCTTGGCTGGGCTGGTAACCACGGTTTCATGGGGCAGAGCCGTGGTTTCCAGGCGACTGAGGTGTTCACGGGCACGCACGATCACGTCGTTCGGCACTCCGGCCAATTGCGCCACCGCCAGTCCGTAACTTTGGCTGGCGGGCCCAGGCAACACATGATGCAGGAACACGATGCGTTCGTTGTGCTCAGTGGCATTGAGGTGCACGTTGGCCACCAGTGGCTCGCTTTCCGGCAGCACCGTCAGTTCGAAGTAGTGGGTGGCAAACAGTGTGTAAGCCCGCAGATGCGCCAATCGCTCGGCGGCTGCCCATGCCAGGGACAAACCGTCGAAGGTGCTGGTACCGCGACCCACTTCGTCCATCAGCACCAGGCTGCGTTCGGTGGCGTTGTGCAGGATGTTGGCGGTTTCGCTCATTTCCACCATAAAGGTCGAGCGGCCACCGGCCAGGTCATCGCTGGAGCCGATCCGGGTGAAAATCCGGTCTACCAGGGACAGTTCGCAACTGGCCGCCGGCACAAAGCTGCCGATATGCGCCAGCAACACGATTAAAGCGGTCTGGCGCATGTAGGTCGATTTACCACCCATGTTAGGACCGGTGATCACCAGCATGCGTGTATCGTCGTCCAAGGACAGGTCGTTGGCGACGAATGGCGTGGTCAAGACCTGTTCCACCACCGGATGGCGGCCCTGCACGATGCGCATGCACGGTTCGCTGACAAAGCGTGGGCAGTTGAGATCAAGGTTCAACGCACGTTCGGCAAGGTTGCTCAATACATCCAGCTCCGCCAGGGCGGCGGCAGTGTCCTGCAGCGGCGCCAGTTGGCTGATCAAGTCTTCGAGCAAGGTCTCATAGAGCATTTTCTCGCGGGCCAGGGCACGGCTCTTGGCTGACAGCGCCTTGTCTTCGAACTCTTTGAGTTCCGGTGTGATAAAGCGCTCGGCGCCTTTGAGGGTCTGGCGACGTTGATAATCGATCGGTGCCGACTCGGCCTGCTTGCTTGGTAACTCAATAAAGTAGCCGTGCACGCGGTTGTAGCCGACTTTCAGGTTGGCGAGGCCGGTGCGGGCTTTTTCGCGGGCTTCCAGGTCAATCAGGAACTGCCCGGCGTTTTCGCTCAGGGCTTGCAGTTCATCCAGCTCACTGTCGTAACCGGTCTTCAATACACCACCGTCACGGATGATCGCCGGCGGGTTATCGATGATGGCTTTTTCCAGCAACGCGGCCAGTTCCGGGTAGGTGCCCGCCGTGATTGCGAGCTGTTGCAGGTGCGGCGTGTCCAGCTCTGTCATCGCCATTTGCAACTGCGGCAGGGCGCCAAGGGCGTCGCGCAGGCGTGCCAAGTCACGAGGGCGCGCATTTCGCAGTCCAATCCGTGCCAGGATCCGCTCAATGTCACCGATTTCTTTCAGCTGTGGCTGGAGCTTTTCAAAGCGATAGCCATCCAGCAGGCATGTAATAGAGGTTTGACGCGCTTGCAGCACGCTCAGGTCCCGCAGCGGACGATTCAGCCAGCGTGTCAGAAGGCGGCTGCCCATGGCAGTCTGGCAACGGTCGACCACCGATTGCAGCGTGTTGTCACGCCCGCCGGACAGGTTGGTGTCCAGTTCCAGATTGCGACGGCTGGCACCATCGAGCACCACGGTATCGTCCAGGCGCTCATGGCGCAGGCTGCGCAAATGCGGCAGGGCAGTGCGCTGGGTTTCCTTGGCGTAGCTGAGCAGGCAACCGGCGGCGCCGATGGCCAGGGTCAGGGTTTCGCAGCCGAAGCCTTTCAGGTCTTGTACCGAGAACTGCTGGCACAGGCTTTTGAGCGCCGAATCACGCTCGAAATCCCACGGCGCACGGCGCTTGGTCCCACGGCGTTTTTCCGCCGGCAGGTCCTTCGGCCAATCGTCCGGGATCAGCAATTCCACAGGATTGATGCGCTCCAGCTCCGCCAGCAAGTTCTCCCAGCCCTTGATCTCCAGCACGCTGAAATTGCCGCTGGTGATGTCCAGCACGGAAAGGCCGAACAGCCGTTCATCGCCCAACACCGCAGCGATCAGGTTATCGCGACGCTCATCCAGCAGCGCCTCATCACTCACCGTGCCCGGTGTAATGATGCGCACCACCTGACGCTCTACCGGCCCCTTGCTGGTCGCCGGGTCGCCGATCTGCTCACAGATCACCACCGACTCGCCCAGCTTCACCAGCTTGACCAGATAGCCTTCCAACGAATGGTAAGGAATCCCACACATTGGAATTGACTGTCCTGCCGACTGCCCGCGCGCGGTCAAGGTAATGTCCAGCAACTTGGCGGCCTTCTTCGCGTCTTCGTAGAAGATCTCGTAGAAGTCGCCCATGCGATAGAACATCAACTGATCAGGGTGCTGGTTTTTCAGGCGCCAGTATTGCTGCATCATTGGCGTATGGGAGGACAGATCGGAAGTGTGTTTACTCATCAGATAGTTAGCAAATTCGTTGAAAGGAGTGGGGCAAAGGTGGGGCGCTCGGCCCTGCTGATTTTGCAATGGCCGCAAGGTTAACACGCGAGGTCGGCCCTTCGCAGGTCGCAAACGGCCAGGTAAAACGTAAAAAAGGGGCGGCGCATTTATTTAAATGCACCGCCCCTTTTGCCTTTCGGCCTGTGCTGAATATGGACGCCTCTCTCAGTACGAAACGGCGATAGCCTTGGCCAGTTGCATGTCGGACATAAGCGGCGCGGGGTAGGTCGAATGATAGTACCGAGATGCCCGTTCAAACTCGGCCCCGCGGATTTCGCCGTCCGAACCGATAAACGCAAGGGCGTCGGTTTTCGATGATGTAAAAAGCTTTGGCGCTTCGGTCGTGAGAGAAGTAGTGCCTGCAACCAAGATGGTTGGCACGAACGTGGAGTACATCAGCGCTTTATCGAAGGGGTTGGCATTTTCTGCCGCCACTGCCTGATTGCCCATCAGCACCATGACAGCGATTGTCAGCGTTTTCCATGAGTCCATTCGTCGATGTTTCCATTTTGATTTAAGGGCGGGACGATATCAGGGCCGGCCATTCCCCGCGGTCACCTCATCCGGGCGAAGCATAGAAGTGGTTGAGCACTGCCAGCTCAATCCCAGCCACTATTGCGCAGAGCACAACGAAGCCTCGGCTGAAGACCCGCTTACGATTGGATGAGGCTCCTTCTATCCAGTGCGCGTCGGTGTAGCTTGTGAACATCCCAATGAGCGCCAGTAGGGTGCATGTCTGCACCTTGCTCCAGAAGCTCTGATCTCGCCATGAAGTCATCCGTGTTATTCCATATCGCACATTGCCTAGCCAATCTTCGGTTTACTACTGCGCGCTGAGCTGAAGGCTGGAGGCCTGTTCGCCAAGCAGGTGATCGCAGATTTATAAGGTTGGCATCTATGGTCGCAGACAGCCGGAGTTGGATTGTAGGCGCTCATGCTTGGGGATATCCACAAATGGTCAGGTTAAAGGGGAAGTGTATTCTTCAAGAACCTTGTTTATGAGCGAAGAGTCCTCTTTGTGGACTGCCAAAATGTCGTAGTAGTAAATTGTTCGTGTAGAGCGTCCAGTGTTTTGCTGCCAGATGTAGTTTATGAGCTGGACGATAATGCTCATCTCGCCTGTGCGAATGACGATTTCGCCAAAGTTGTCAAAAATCACCCAATCACAATAGCCTGCCTGCTGAAGCGCGCTGAGCGTTTTTAAATAGCCTGCTTTTTGGTAATCGTGATCGTATTGGCATTCAAAGAAAAGAATTGGTTTGTATTTTTTTATAACTACCATGGAAGAATCAAGTACATCGTAATCGAACCCGTCAACGTCACTTTTCAAGATGCGTATGCTAGATTCATTGGGGATCAGCTCATCGAGTGGCGACGATTTTAGGCCGCCCTCATTTTGTAATATCGCGTGTTTTGTCCCGTTTTGTCCGTCAAGTGAGACGTTGGAGATGTTTTTTCCTACCAGGGCTTTTATTGTAGTGACTTTTAAGTGGTTTATTGAAGTTTTTATTTTTTTGACATTGTCTTCTAAGTGCCTGTAAAAAGAATCATCAGCTTCAATGCAGATATAATTAGCAGTGGTATTCTGTTCAGCCATGCCCGCTAATGAATCTCCGATATTGGCACCTATATCTATGATGGTTTCTGAGTCATTGATGTAGCGTGTTAGGTGTGGCAAGAACCTATCATATTTTGGGTGTTGTTTTTGAAATTCAGGTAATAGGTGGTGCGCTGGCAAGTTTATTGAAAAGCTTCTGTATTTATAGCTTATAGGTAACTTTGAGTATTTTCGAAGTTTTCTGATGATTCTTGATGTTAATTTTGAGATCAAACTTAAATTTCCTTGAGTAGTTTTTATTTTCCTAGCGTGCATTTAGGTATCCATTGACAGATTCTTCCTTTTGTATCTGTTATGCACGACTTGGTATCAAGGATCTTACGTTTAGAAATAGCCTAAGGGAATCCGCTTTCGAGGCGGAACGATGATGACGGGAGTCTTGCCACTGGGATGAGTCCGCTTAGGCGGTAAAAAGGGTTTCAAATGCATAAAAATGCATCATTTATGCGATTAAGCATTTGCCATTCTCCAAGTCTCCCGTCACTATCCGCGTCATGCAAAAACGCAATGTTTCTATCGTTTTAAGAGAGCTGCTGGACCGCGACCGGATCTCTCCCACGGAGCTTCACCGGCGCACCGGTGTGCCTCAATCCACGTTGTCCCGGATCCTCAGCGGGAAGATCGCTGACCCGTCGGACAAGCACATTTCCCGTATTGCCGAATACTTCCGCATCAGCACCGACCAGCTGCGCGGGCGCGTGGCGGTGGGCGTTTCGCGAGATGACGAGCGAGATCCAATGCATTCGGAACTCAAGGACATTAGCCTTTGGGACGACGACACCCCCGTTAATGAGGACGAGGTGTCGATCCCCTTTCTGCGCGAGGTTGAATTGGCCGCTGGATCAGGAAGATTCGTCATCGAGGAAAGCGAGAAAGCCAGCCTGCGTTTTGGAAAGCGCAGCTTGCGGCATAACGGCGTGCAGTTCGACCAGGCCAAATGCGTAACGGTGCGTGGCAACAGTATGTTGCCGGTATTGCGCGATGGCGCGACGGTCGGGGTGAATGCCGGTAAGAGTGGCATTGGCGATATCGTGGATGGCGACCTGTATGCCATCAATCACAACGGGCAACTGCGGGTTAAACAGCTCTACCGCTTGCCTTCCGGGATTCGTCTGCGCAGCTTTAATCGTGATGAGCATCCTGATGAGGACTACAGTTTCCAGGAGATCCAGGATGAGCAGATCAGAATCCTTGGCCACGTGTTCTGGTGGGGCATGTACGCTCGTTAACTCCCTTAAGTAAGACAAAACCCGCCGATGTGCGGGTTTTTTTCCGCCTGCCAAAAGTCGTCAAGCCCTTTGCCCATGGGGCTATAAATGCATTAGCGCATTCATATTTTGAAAATAAATGCATTAATGCATTGACTGGATATCCATCCAGTCATACTCTTCATCTCAAGCCAGCCAACGAGGTCTGGTGGAGGCGGCAAGGATGCTGCTGAGGAAGACAAGGAAGGCATGCAATATTGGCAAGGACGCCACAAAAGCGATGGCAGGGATGCCAGGCAACACCGGCAAGGACGCCGACGCTTTTTAGTGACATCGCTTCAACAAGACAAGCAGAGATAGGCCGGCCTTAAAGGTTCAGAGAGTTGGCAACTGGTCCGGGTGTGCAGCGTAAAGCCCGAAGCAGTTCTCCCGCAGACATGGATCATGGTCGGAAAAACATCGAGGAAAAATCCGTACCGCGCAAGCAGCGCCGAAGGGTTGAGGAGGTTATTACTGAAAAGCCTGGGCAATCGGGCTTTTTGGAATGCCTACCGACACATGGAGTTACCCGAACGCCGGCACGTTGCCGGCATTGATCAGCCAGGAGGCGTGAAATGACAAACGAGCTGCAAGTGTTGGCGGAAATGCCTATCTGGCTGGTGATCGTACTGGCCCTGATCGGAGGTGTATCCGGCGAAATGTGGCGTGCCGATAAGGAGGGCGCCCGCGGTTGGTCCCTGATGCGGCGCCTGGCGCTGCGGTCCGGCGCGTGCATGGTCTGCGGGGTTTCGGCACTGATGCTGTGCTACGCCGCCGGCATGTCGATCTGGACCGCCGGCGCCATTGGTTGCCTTACCGCCATGGCGGGGGCTGACGTGGCAATCGGGCTTTATGAACGTTGGGCGGCAAAGCGCATCGGGGTCAACGAAGTGCCGCCCTCTGGGCCTGATCAGCATTAACTGTTGCAAGGACGCAATGTAATGACACTTCTCAAAAATACGCCTCAACTGCCTGTGGCGATCGGGGACGCGCTGAAGGGCGCCTTTCCACGGTTGCGTGTAGGCAATCGCCATACCTTGACCGATGCCGAGAATAGGACGCGCGTGTTGATCAGCGTGGAACGTAATGGCCCCGGTGAACGTTCCCTTGAAGGGCGCAAGGCACAGGCCTTGTCGGTCTCACTCAGGGCCACGGTTGCGAGCGTGTCGTCGCCCTTTGAGGCCTGTGATTTGGCCAGCCAACTGATGGATCTGGCCTTGGATAACCGCTGGGGCTTTGCGCCTGATCAGTGCGACTTGCCTACGTCGATCGTCGCCGCGCCGTCCCCACTCAGTGGTGCCGAAACGGACTACATCAGTTGGACCGTATCCTTCACTCAAACCCTCTACCTCGGCCCTGGTGTCGACATCGCGTCTTTTTCAGGATGAAACTGATGGTGATCACGCTGCCCCAACCCGCTCAAATCGTGCCGGGAGCCCGCCTTGGAGCAGGCATTTCTTTGCCCGTTTTAAGTATGCGCGCCGTCGCCCGCTAGTCTCTCGATTCAGTCTGTCGCTTGCACGGGGTATTTGCTCCTGTAGGGTAGGCCAATGCCCGCTAACTTCTGGAGACGACCGTGAAGGAAATCACTCAATTGGCCGCCGAACTGGGTCGCCGTTTACAGGTGCTCAATGCTCACGTCACCACGGCGGAGTCCTGCACCGGTGGCGGGATTGCGGAAGCTATTACGCGGATCCCCGGGAGTTCGGCATGGTTCGAGGCCGGATACGTCACTTACTCTAATCGTCAGAAGACCCGGCAGTTGAATGTGCCGGAAACATTGTTTCCGAAAGTGGGCGCCGTCAGCCAGGAAGTGGTGGAGGCCATGGTGCGCGGTGCGCAGGAAAAAAGCCTGTCGCGATTCGCTGTTGCAGTCAGCGGCGTGGCGGGGCCTGACGGCGGTTCGCCGGACAAACCGGTAGGCACTGTCTGGCTGGCCTTTGGTGTGGGTGATGAGGTCACGGCCGAGCTCGCGCACTTCCCGGGCAACCGCGATGAGGTCCGCCGACAAACGGTAAAGGCCGCGCTTGAGGGCTTGTTGCGACGAGCTGCAGCAGAAATAGAAAATCAGGGGTAGGCGATCTCCAATCTTTGTGGAACAATACTGTCTACTTATACAGGTGTTGGCCGCCCCGGCCTTATTGATTACGTGAGGACTTTAATGGACGACAACAAGAAGAAAGCCTTGGCTGCGGCCCTGGGTCAGATCGAACGTCAATTCGGCAAGGGTGCCGTAATGCGTATGGGCGATCACGACCGTCAGGCGATCCCGGCTATCTCCACTGGCTCTCTGGGTCTGGACATCGCACTCGGCATTGGCGGCCTGCCAAAAGGCCGTATCGTTGAAATCTACGGTCCTGAATCTTCCGGTAAAACTACCCTGACCCTGTCGGTGATTGCTCAAGCGCAAAAAATGGGCGCCACCTGCGCGTTCGTCGACGCCGAGCACGCCCTGGACCCTGAATACGCCGGCAAGTTGGGTGTCAATGTTGATGACCTGCTGGTATCCCAGCCGGACACCGGTGAGCAAGCCCTGGAAATCACCGACATGCTGGTGCGCTCCAACGCCATCGACGTGATCGTGGTCGACTCCGTGGCTGCCTTGGTACCCAAGGCTGAAATCGAAGGCGAAATGGGTGACATGCACGTGGGCCTGCAAGCCCGTCTGATGTCTCAGGCGCTGCGTAAAATCACCGGTAACATCAAGAATGCCAACTGCCTGGTGATCTTCATCAACCAGATCCGTATGAAGATCGGCGTGATGTTCGGTAGCCCGGAAACCACCACCGGTGGTAACGCGTTGAAGTTCTACGCTTCGGTCCGTCTGGACATCCGCCGTACTGGTGCGGTGAAGGAAGGCGACGAGGTTGTCGGTAGCGAAACCCGCGTTAAAGTCGTTAAGAACAAAGTGGCCCCGCCTTTCCGTCAGGCTGAATTCCAGATTTTGTACGGTAAGGGTATTTACCTGAACGGCGAAATGATCGACCTGGGCGTGCTGCACGGTTTCGTCGAGAAGTCCGGTGCATGGTATGCCTACAACGGCAGCAAGATTGGTCAAGGCAAGGCTAACTCGGCCAAGTTCCTGGCAGATAACCCGGATATCGCCGCCACACTTGAGAAGCAGATCCGCGACAAGTTGCTGACTGCAGCTCCCGACGTGAAAGCTGCTGCCAACCGCGAGCCGGTTGCAGAAGTGGAAGAAGCCGACACTGACGTCTGAAGCAAACGATGACTGTTGTGCTGGATACACTCGTCGCCGTTCGGCGCACTGCTATGGACCTGCTCGCTCGACGCGAGCATGGTCGAGTCGAGCTGACGCGCAAACTGCGTCAGCGCGGCGCAGATCCTGAGATGATTGATACGGCCCTTGACCGGTTAACGGAAGAAGGGCTGCTGTCGGAATCCCGTTACCTCGAAAGTTTTGTCTCCTACCGAGCCCGTTCCGGCTATGGCCCTGCGCGTATTCGCGAAGAGCTGAGCCAGCGTGGCCTGCAGCGTGCCGATATCGACCTTGCGTTGCGTGAGTGCGGGATTAGTTGGCAGTCGCAGTTGGAAGATACTTGGCGTCGCAAGTTCTCCGGCCATCTGCCTATTGATGCCCGGGAGCGTGCGAAGCAAGGCCGCTTCTTGAGTTACCGCGGGTTTTCGATGGAAATGATCAACCGTTTGTTCAGCGGCCGAGATATGGACGACTGAAACTGTGTTGAGCGTGCTTGTCATTTTTGCGGGTTTGTATTGGTGAGCAGGTTTTTTGTGTAGAGCAAGCATGTTGTGGTGAGCGGGCTTGCCCTGCGCTGGGCTGCGCATCAGCCCCAATCACCGCAATCGCTCGCCTCTCATTTCCACTGAAACACCACCAAAAAAGGCTCACTATGAAAATAGTGGGCCTTTTTTTGCTCTAAAAAATCAAGCCGGCTCTGGCGCCACTCGCTGCTGCGTCTTCCCCTGAGCCTGCGCCCAGTTCTCCGGCAAATTGATGTAATCCACCAACTCCCGCAGTCTGCCTTGGTCTCGTCCATTAAAGTTGAACACCAGTCGCGTCAAATGGCTGAACCTCGCTTCATCATGCTCCTCACCGGTATACGCGAGTTGCTGAAACTCGCCGCTTAGCCGCAGGCTGGCAAACTCACTTTGCAAGTGGGCCAGCGCCCGATCACTGAGCGGGTGATTCATACGCACCACAAACTCGCGCTTTAACCAGCGCGTGGAATGGAAATTGGCATAAAACTGATTGATCTCCTCCACTGCTTCTTCAGCGTTGTACACCAGCCGCACCAGCTTGAGATCGGTAGGCAAGATATAGCGATTGGCTTCCAACTGGCTGCGGATAAAATCCAGGGCGCCTTGCCAAAATCCTCCACCGGGTGCATCCAGTAACACCACCGGTACCAGTGGGCTCTTGCCGGTCTGGATCAGTGTCAGCACTTCCAGTGCTTCATCGAGGGTGCCGAAGCCGCCTGGGCATAGCACCAGTCCATCGGCTTCCTTGACGAAGAACAGTTTGCGGGTAAAAAAGAAGTGAAAGGACAGCAGGTTCTCGGTCCCATCAATGGTCGGGTTGGCGTGCTGTTCGAACGGTAAGGTGATATTGAACCCCAGGCTGTGCTCCAGGCCGGCGCCTTCGTGTGCCGCGGCCATGATGCCGCCACCTCCGCCGGTAATCACCATCAAGTCCGAGCGCGCCAGTGCTGCGCCTACTTCCCGGGCTAATGCATACAGGGGGCTTTCCACAGGGGTACGTGCCGAGCCGAATACGGTGACCTTGCGTCGGCCCTTGAACTGTTCGAGCACACGGAAGGCGTTGTCCAGTTCACGTATGGCTTGCAAGGTGATCTTGGCATTCCAGCGATTGCGGTCGTCCTGTGCCATGCGCAGCACGGTGAGGATCATGTCGCGATACAGAGGGATATTCGGGCTGTCGGGGGCGATCAGTTGGAGTTGGGCTTCGACCTGCTGCGTGAGGTCGGCCCCATTTTTTTCAAAATGCTGGAGCAGGCTGTCATTCGGTTCGTAAGGCATTCAACTTCTCCTTCTTGCAGGGCCGGGTAACCGACGAGATGTTCGCCGGAGGCTACGACACTGCATGTGTCGCTGCTTGCCGCAGGGGGCAACCTTCTTTTGCCCTGAAAATGTTACAGAACAGCATCAGAAATGCTGTGAGCGAGCGGTCGGGATGGCTTGATCATGGGCCGAAAAACCCTTGGCTGGCAACCGCTTATTGGTCGCTCAAGAGTGAGTCTAGCCGTCTGAGGGGCGTTGCAGCGGGGGAGTGCGCGCCACTGAATAGCAGCGCGCGAAGGTCAGGTTGAATTACTTCTTCTTCTTCGCCGGAGCCGGGCAATCCGTTTCCACGAACTTTACCGAAGCCACAGGGCGGTTGGTTTTGTTCTCGGTGATTTCATAGCGCATCACGGCGCCTTTGGCCATCAGCTCGCGGTAGCCTTTGTTCAGGCACACGCTTTGCCCCAGTTGGAAATACACAGCCTTGGGGTTGGCGCGCATTTGCTCGGCACGGTCGGACATGACGCTCAGGTGATCGATCAACTGCATGCCTTCAACGGTGTAGGCCACTTCCAGGGTTTTTTCATCGATTT
This sequence comes from Pseudomonas sp. RIT357, assembly GCF_000632245.1. NCBI lineage: Bacteria > Pseudomonadati > Pseudomonadota > Gammaproteobacteria > Pseudomonadales > Pseudomonadaceae > Pseudomonas > Pseudomonas sp. RIT357. The sequence continues at coordinate 186,989 of NZ_JFYX01000049.1, read as the reverse complement.
CCCGGGGCAGATCCTTGTTGCTTTCTGCCGCGACGCTTTGCAGTTTCCTGTTCATCTGGGCCTCCAGCAGCGAGGCCGCATGTGCGCCCACAGGCAATACCAGCGCAAGTGCGATGGATGGGACGACAAGGCGCAGCATGGAACGCAGCATGAAACTCTCCTGATTCGGTTACTGGTGCATAGACCAGCCACTGCGCTGTGCGTTCAGTGGCGCGCAATTATAGGTGACCCCTTGCCACTACAGCCAGGCGTATCGCTGGTAAACTGCGGCCATCTCAGCCTTTCACGAGTTCTATCCGTGTCGATTTACCCGTTCCTGCGGCGCATCCGATGAGCCATGCCGTTTCCCGTCTACGTACCCAGCGTCTGGCGCGCGCCATTAAGCCCTTCGTCAACCGAGGCTCCCGTGCCGAACGCTGCCCCGGCTGCCGGGTGATTCCCGAGTACTGTCTCTGTGCCTGGCGCCCGAAAGTCGAGGCCCGGTCCGCGATGTGCCTGCTGATGCACGATGTTGAACCGATGAAACCCAGCAACACCGGCTGGCTGATCGCCGACGTCATTGACGACACCACTGCCTTCGCTTGGGCTCGCACCGAAGTCGAGCCGGATTTGCTCACCCTGCTCGCTGACCCGCAATGGCAGCCGTATATCGTATTTCCCGGTGAATTTGTGGCGCCGGAACGGGTGGTCAACGAAGTCATCGTGACGCAGGGCAAGCGCCCATTGTTCATCCTGCTCGATGGCACCTGGAGTGAGGCGCGCAAGATGTTCCGCAAAAGCCCGTATCTGGAGCACTTACCGGTCCTGAGCCTGGCGCCCGAGCAGCTCTCACGCTACAAACTGCGCCGCTCCAAACGTGATGATCATTTCTGTACCGCCGAAGTCGCAGCGCTCTGCCTGGAGTTGGCTGGCGATGGGGTTGCCAGCGAAGTGCTGGATGCCTACCTCGATGTGTTCAGCACCCATTACTTGGCCGCCAAGTTCCAGATGCCTCTGGATGCGACCGATGCCGTCCATACCCGTCTTGCGCCCTATATACCCGCGGTATAGCCAGGCGACGTTGGCATGATGGCACTGTAAGCCTGCACCCCGCTAAAATGCCCTCGGGCGTAGTGCTTGACCCCCTAGGCTACGCTGGGCATGCTGGGCGCCGATTGGGGCGCAACCGTGAATTTTCGACGTCGTGTCACGTGCTTTTGACGTTGAACGTGCCCTGTGGCGATGGCTGCCTGGCCGTTGCCTTGTGTACTGGCGAACCTTGAACCCATCAAGGCAGCCATAAAAAACAGGATCATTTAATCAATGGCCACATACGAAATCCTGATAGCCGATGACCACCCGCTGTTTCGCAGTGCGCTGCATCAGGCCGTAACGCTGGGCCTTGGCCCGGATGTGCGTCTGGTTGAAGTGGCCAGCATTGCCGAGCTGGAAGTCCGCCTCACCGAAAAATCCGACTGGGACTTGGTGCTGCTCGACCTGAACATGCCTGGCGCCTACGGTTTCTCGGGGCTGGTGCTGCTGCGTGGGCAATACCCGCAAATTCCCGTGGTGATGGTCTCGGCGCAGGAAGACGCTGACGTGGTGGTTCGCTCCAAGGAGTTTGGCGCCAGTGGCTTTATCCCCAAGTCCAGCGCCATGGAAGATATCCAGAGCGCCGTACGTAAGGTGCTGGACGGTGATGTGTCCTGGCCGCCGCAAGCGTTTGAAGAAATTAACGTGTCTGACGAAGCCAAGGCCGCCCGTGATGGCTTGGCGAGTCTTACGCCCCAGCAGTTCCGAGTGTTGACCATGGTCTGTGAAGGCCTGTTGAACAAGCAGATTGCCTATGAGCTGAGCGTGTCAGAAGCGACCATCAAGGCCCATGTGACCGCGATCTTCCGGAAGCTGGGGGTGCGCACGCGGACCCAGGCGGCGCTGCTCTTGCAACAACTTGAGTCAATTTCGCAGCATTGAGCTGTTATCGATTCACGCTTTTTTGACTTTGCGTGATCTAGTTTCCCCACTTCTTTGGTTCAGTTGCCTACGTCTATGTCGCCTTTCAAGGGTCAAACCGGTATCAAACGTATCTTCAATGCTGGGGGATATTCCCTGGATGGCCTGCGCGCAGCGTTCACTGGCGAGGCCGCGTTCCGGCAGTTGGTGTTGCTGAATGTCATCCTTGTCCCGCTAAGCTTTTTCCTGAACGTCAGTCGTGTCGAACGGGCGCTGCTGATTGCAGTGTGCCTGCTGGCCTTGATCGTCGAATTGCTCAACTCGGCCGTAGAAGCAGCCATCGACCGCATTTCCCTGGACCGCCATCCACTGTCGAAAAACGCCAAGGACATGGGCAGCGCCGCGCAATTTGTGGCACTGACCATGATTACCCTGGTGTGGGCCGTGATCCTGATCTAACGATCAAGCGATGTTCGGCAGCACGATCTCGTCGCTGCGCTGAACCCCAGCGGTGAATGCGCGGCACAGCTCCAGAAACTCGCGCATCGCCGAGGTCTGGTATTTCTGTTTATGCCAGATGAAGTAAAACTGCCGCGCAAGGTCCAGGTCAGGGGTTTCAACCGGCACCAGGCTGCCACGGCGGAACGCGTCGCGCAGTGCCAAGCGCGAGATGCAGCCAATCCCCAATCCCGACTCCACGGCGCGCTTGATTGCCTCGGTGTGCTCAAGCTCCAAGCGGATGTTCAGCGCGCTGCGGTGATGACGCATGGCCTGGTCGAAGGTCAGGCGTGTGCCTGAGCCCTGTTCGCGCAGAATCCACGCCTCGTGGGTCAGCTCCTCCATGGTGGCCACTCCGCGCTTGGCTAGGTGATGCTGAGGCGCGCAAAACACCACCAGCTCATCCTCCACCCAGGTTTGCACCTCGATATCCGGGTGGCTGCAGTCGCCTTCGATTAGACCTAGGTCAATTTCGTAGTGCGCAACCTGATGCACGATATTGGCAGTGTTCTGCACATGCAGCTTTACCTGGCTCTCGGGGTGCTGCTGCATGAAGCTGCCGATGAGCAGGGTGGCCAGGTAGTTACCGATGGTCAGGGTCGCGCCGACGGCTAGAGAGCCGAAGCCGGACTTGCCGTTGAGCAGGTCTTCGATCTCCTTGGCTTGGTCCAGCAGCGCTACTGCCTGGGGCAGAAGCTGATGGCCCAGGGCGTTGAGGCTCAGGCGTTTACCGGCGCGGTCGAATAATTGGCAGCTGGATTGACGCTCCAGCTCCGTAATCGAGGTGCTGGCTGCCGATTGAGATAAGGCCAGAAGGCCAGCAGCGCGCGAGACGCTTTCCTGCTGGGCGACGGCGACGAAGACTTGCAGTTGACGGAGAGTAAATCGCATATCTATATAACCGATAACCCTTATCTTAATAATCCAGTTAACAGATATTGTCGCCGCCATTAGAATGCTGTGCAATTGCACAGCTACATTTGGCGCAGACCCATTTCCAGGAGTTACCCGTACATGAGCAACATGAACCACGAGCGTGTCCTCAGTGTTCATCACTGGAACGACACTCTGTTCAGCTTCAAGTGCACCCGCGATCCGGGCCTGCGCTTCGAGAACGGTCAGTTCGTGATGATCGGCCTGCAACAGCCCAACGGCCGCCCGCTCATGCGCGCTTACTCCATCGCCAGCCCGAACTGGGAAGAGCATCTGGAGTTCTTCAGCATCAAGGTGCCGGATGGCCCGCTGACTTCCCAATTGCAGCACTTGAAGGAAGGCGACGAGATCATCATCAGCAAAAAACCGACAGGTACCTTGGTGCTTGACGATTTGAAGCCAGGCAAACACCTGTACCTGCTCAGCACCGGTACTGGCCTTGCTCCGTTCATGAGCGTGATCCAGGACCCGGAAACCTACGAGCGTTTCGAAAAAGTGATCCTGTGCCACGGCGTGCGTTACGTCAACGAAGTCGCCTACCGCGAGTTCATCACCGAGCACCTGCCGCAGAACGAATTCTTCGGCGAGGCCCTGCGTGACAAGTTGATCTACTACCCTACCGTGACCCGCGAGCCATTCGAAAACGAAGGCCGCCTGACCGATCTGATGCGCAGCGGCAAGCTGTTCAGCGACATCGGTCTGCCGCCGATCAACCCCGAGGATGACCGCGCCATGCTGTGCGGCAGCCCGAGCATGTTGGATGAAACCAGCGAAGTGTTGAACAGCTTCGGCCTGAAAGTTTCTCCGCGCATGCGTGAGCCGGGTGATTACTTGATCGAGCGTGCGTTCGTCGAGAAGTAATCCCGTCAGCCCATGTGCTGACCAAGCAACAAAGAAGATCCAAATGTGGGAGGGGGCTTGCCCCCGATGAGCGAGTGTCAGTTGATACATCTCTGACTGACACACCGCTATCGGGGGCAAGCCCCCTCTCACATTTTGCTTCCGGTTTATTCAGTTGGCTGGGAGTACTTCCAGCACACAAATCATCCCCGCCTCGGGATAGTGCCAGCGCACATCCACGTCCCAGAACTGCGCGCCATATTCGCGCTCAGGCCCAGGCTTTTGGTACGCCGGCCGTGGATCCTGCGCCAAGCACTGATCAATCAACTCCACCAGAGGCTCTCCCAGGCGTTGAGCGTGGTCTTGTGCTTGCAGCAGGGCGGTCTTCAGCCATTGCACGCCAATCAGGTTCGGCGCATCACTGGCGATGCCATTGGTGGCGTCCGCGACACTATCGGCATATGGCACATACGGCTTGATATCCAACACCGGCGTGCCATCGAGCAAATCAATCCCGGAAATCCACAGTCGGCCCGGTTCCACTTTGTCCAGCTTCACCACCGACTGGCCGATGCCGTTGGGCCGATGGGTCGCACGGGTGGCAAACACGCCCATGGACGTGTTGCCGCCCAGGCGTGGCGGGCGCACTTTGAGGCGTGGTTTGTCTTCCAGGGCCTGGTGAAACAGGAACAACAGCCACACGTGGCTGACCTGCTCCAGGCCCTGCACGGCCTCACCCTGGTCAAACGGCGCCACCAGTTCCAGCACGCCTCGGGCCGCTGGCGCCAGTTGTGGTTGGCGCGGAATGGCGAACTTCTCCTTAAAGCAGGAGCGTACGAAACCGACGGGTGAGACCTGATAGCTCATGGCTTACGCACGAACCCGCAGGGTCAGGCCCTTGAGGAAGTTGCGCAGCAACTGGTCGCCACAGGTACGGTAGTTGGTGTGGCCGAACTTGCGGAACAGCGCGCTCAGCTCCGGCTTGGACACCGGAAACTCGGCAGCCTTGAGGATGGCGTGCATATCGTCTTCCTTCAGTTCGAAGGCTACACGCAGCTTTTTCAGGATGATGTTGTTGGTCACCGGGGTTTCGATCGGCTGCGGCGGACGGCTTTCGTCCTTGCCACGCTTGAAGATCACCAGACCATCGAGGAAGTACGCCATGACTTCATCCGGGCAGAACACGAAGCCTTCTTCCTCATCTTTCTTGAGGTAGGTCAGCAGGTCTTCCTTGGTTACGTCCATGCCGCCGAGCTTGATGATCTCGACCATCTTGTTGTCGCTGATGTCGAGCATGTAGCGCACGCTGCGCAGTACGTCGTTGTGAATCATGGTGGGCAGTCCTGGTATTCAACTGAGGACACCGCCCATCAGGCGGTGTCGAGAAAAGGGGAGCGGCTTAGAACTTCTCTTTGCCGGACAAGTAACGCCATTGACCGACCGGCACCTTGCCGATGGACACGCCGCCGATACGGATGCGGCGGATCGCCACGACCTTCAGGCCAACGGCTTCACAGAACAGCGCGATCACGCCTGGCTGCGGGTTTTTCATCGCGAAACGCAGGCGGTTTTCGTTCTGCCAGCTGGCTTTAACTGCTGGCAGCTCCTTGCCCTTGTAGGTCAGGCCGTGATTGAGGCGGTTGAGGCCGTGAGCAACCATGTCGCCCTCGACCTCTACCACGTATTCCTGCTCGATCTTGGTGGCATCGGCGGTCAACTTGCGCAGAATCTTCCAGTCCTGGGTAAACACCAACAGGCCGCTGGCCTTGGCTTGCAGGTCGGCGCTGGCGGTCAGGCGCAGGAAGTGACCTTTGAGCGGGCGCTTGCTGAAACGGTGTTCTTCGGAGAGCGTTTCGGCGCTGATCGAGGCCATGGCTGTCTCGGCATCCACGCCAGCAGGGGCGTGCAGCAGAATGGTCACCGGTTCAGGCACTGTCGCCTTGGCGTCCGGGTCGAGTTCGACTTTCTGGGTCGTGACCTTGAACTGTGGCTCGTCGATCACTTCACCGTCCACCGAGACCCAGCCGCCTTCGATAAACAGCTCAGCCTCCCGACGGGAGCAACCGACCAGTTCGATAAGGCGTTTGGAGAGGCGTATGGGGTCAGTCATGACAAGGGCCGTAACAAAAGGGGGCGGCTATTGTACCTGTGTGGGCGCGGTTAATCCCGGCCCCATTTCATTTAGCCCTGACGCTCCTGCTGTTGTAGCTGGTGCAAACGCATATGGAGCAACGGATAAGGTTGGCCCAAGCCATCATGCTCCGTGCGTCCGATCACCTCGAACCCGAGTTTCAAGTAAAACCCCAGGGCCTGTGGGTTCTGTTCGTTGACGTCCAGCGCTTGGGCATTCATGTGCTCGATCGCATACCACAGCAGCTGTCGGCCAAGACCCTGACCACGGTGCTGCGGGTCGATAAACAGCATCTCCACCTTGCCCGCCGCAACCCCGGCAAACCCGGTGATGCGCTGGCGTGAGTCTTTGGTGCAGATCAGCATCACCGAGTCCAGGTAGCGGGTCAGCACCAGCCCCTTGAGCAGTACGATGTAACTCTCGGGTAAAAAGTCATGAGTGGCCCGCACCGAATCCTCCCAGATCCGCGCCAACTCCGCGTAGTCGCTGATTTTAGGTGTATGGATAATCGAATGCTGACGCATGCCCGCTGCCCCTTGCTGTGATCGGTGCTGATGGGCAAAACGATAGACGTAAAAAAGCCCCGCATCTTGTCCAGAAGCAGGGCTTTTTTAAATTTTTACAGCGTTAGTCGCGCTTTTCGGCCCACAGGTCGTATTCGTCGGCGTCGGTCACGGTGCACCAGACCTTGTCGCCCGGCTTTAAACCGCTGGCATCGTCGATAAACACGTTACCGTCGATTTCCGGCGCGTCGAAGAAGCAGCGGCCAACCGCGCCTTGCTCGTCGACTTCGTCGATCAGCACTTCGATTTCCTTGCCGATACGCAATTGCAGGCGCGCCGAGCTGATCGCCTGTTGGTGCGTCATGAAACGCTCCCAACGGTCTTGCTTGACGTCGTCCGGCACCACGGCCAGGTCCAGCAGGTTGGCTGGAGCACCTTCCACCGGGGAGTACTGGAAGCAGCCGACGCGATCCAGTTGGGCTTCGGTCAGCCAGTCCAACAGGTACTGGAAGTCTTCTTCGGTTTCGCCGGGGAAGCCGACGATGAAGGTGGAACGGATGATCAGCTCCGGGCAGATCTCGCGCCAGTTCTTGATGCGCGCCAGGGTCTTGTCTTCGAAGGCTGGGCGTTTCATCGCCTTCAGGACTTTCGGGCTGGCGTGCTGGAACGGGATGTCCAGGTACGGCAGGATCTTGCCGGCAGCCATCAACGGGATCAGTTCGTCTACGTGCGGGTACGGGTAAACGTAATGCAGGCGCACCCACACGCCCAGGCTGCTGAGGGCTTCGCAGAGTTCGGTCATACGGGTTTTCACCGGCGCGCCGTTCCAGAAACCGGTACGGTATTTCACGTCGACGCCGTAGGCGCTGGTGTCCTGAGAGATCACCAACAGCTCTTTCACGCCGGATTTGACCAGGCGTTGGGCTTCGTCGAGCACGTCACCGACCGGGCGGCTGACCAGCTTGCCCCGCATCGACGGGATGATGCAGAAGCTGCAGCTGTGGTTGCAGCCTTCGGAAATCTTCAGGTACGCATAGTGGCGCGGGGTCAACTTGATGCCTTGCGGCGGCACCAGGTCGATCAGCGGGTTGTGATCCTGGCGCGGCGGCACTACTTGGTGCACGGCATTGACCACCTGCTCGTACTGCTGCGGACCGGTCACGGCCAGCACGCTCGGGTGCACGTTGCGGATATTGCCTTCTTCCACACCCATGCAGCCGGTCACGATGACCTTGCCGTTTTCCTTGATGGCTTCGCCGATCACTTCCAGGGACTCTGCCTTGGCCGAGTCGATAAAGCCGCAGGTGTTGACCACCACCACGTCGGCGTCCTGGTAAGTGGACACAACGTCATAGCCTTCCATACGCAGTTGCGTGAGGATGCGCTCGGAGTCGACCAGAGCCTTCGGGCAACCCAGGGAAACAAAGCCAACCTTAGGGTTGGCTTTTGCGATGGTGGTGGACATGTCTAACCTCGGTATTGAATGACGCCGCCAGTCGGGCACGACAAGGCGGTGGACGGGCACTTGGTGTGCCTCTGATCAAAAAGTGCGCAATTCTAGCGATGGGCAGCGCACTTGACCAGCTTTATGCGGGGAAATGCGACGAGTGCTCTTTTGCTGGCCGGCGTGTTCTATAAGTGCCCAACGCTTACCTCAAGCTCACCGACTCATTGAAAGCACACCCGTCATGTACTGATTCAAATCGCGCAGATCATTAATCCGCCAAGCGAACGGTGGCAGCTTCACACCGTTCTCTCGCAAGGTTTTTGGAATCAGGTCTCCATTGGGTCGAAGTATTATCGACGACACAATTACGCCCGGATAATCCTTAAGTCGTTTCTTGAACGCGGGTGTGGTGAGGTTTGGTGTCGGAGGGTTGCTCTTACTGGCCAAGGGGCCCGTGCCTTTGATGTCCGCTCCGTGGCACATGGCGCATCGCTGTAGGTAGATATTTTTTCCGTTGAGGTTATCCGCGAAGGACAGTGATGTTTGAGCCAGCGATAACACTGCCAGCGAAGCAATAAATACTCTTCTCATAGACGTCCTTGTTGTATCAGCTGGATCTGAATCGAGGGCAAGTTCAGGGCCTGGCGTTGGTGACGGGCAGGGCACGTCCGACCTCTGTATGTGGCCGGTCGCGCACGGCCAGGCAGCGAACCAGTGCTGTAGGCCTCTGTGATCGAAAAGAGCGCGATGCTAGCCACGGGCAATTCACTTGACCAGCTTTATGCAGGGAAATGTGACGAGTGCTGCGCTATGCTTCGCGCCGTTGCGCACGGGTAAAAACCTTGGGTCAATAAAACGTCTGTTACGAGAAGTAAAACAGCGCATGCTAGGGTCAGCTTAGGCGCGTTGTTTATAAGAGACCTCAGGTCAAAGGGCAGGAGTGGTTGATGGGTCACGCGAGTAGTCAGGCAGCAAGTGCCGAGCATTCAAACACCAAGCCGATCGGCATGCTGGTGGCGGCGGTCGGGGTGGTTTACGGCGATATCGGGACCAGTCCGCTCTACACCCTCAAAGAGGTGTTCACCGGGGGGTATGGGGTTCAGGTCAACCATGACGGTGTCTTGGGGATCCTGGCGCTGATCTTCTGGTCGCTGATCTGGGTCGTTTCGATCAAATACATGCTGTTCGTGCTGCGCGCCGACAACCAGGGCGAAGGCGGCATCATGGCCCTGACCGCACTGGCACGTCGGGCAGCGGGGGAACGTAAAAAGCTGCGCAGTTTCCTGGTCGTGTGTGGCCTGTGCGGGGCGGCGCTGTTCTACGGTGACAGCATGATCACCCCGGCGATTTCGGTGTTGTCAGCAGTAGAAGGCCTGGAGCTGGCGTTCGACGGCCTGGAAAAATGGGTTGTGCCGATTGCGTTGGTGGTGCTGGTGGCGCTGTTTCTGATCCAGAAACACGGTACCGATCGCATCGGCAAGCTGTTCGGGCCGGTGATGGTGACCTGGTTCCTGGTGCTGGGCGGACTGGGTATCTATGGCATCAGCCAGCATCCCGAAGTGCTCAAGGCATTGAACCCGATGTGGGCCGTGCGTTTCTTCGAGGCTCATCCAGGCATTGGCGTGGCCATCCTGGGTGCCGTGGTGCTGGCACTGACGGGCGCCGAAGCGCTGTACGCCGACATGGGCCATTTCGGCCGCAAGCCCATTGCCCGCGCCTGGTTCATCCTGGTGTTGCCGGCGCTGGTGCTCAACTATTTCGGCCAGGGCGCCATGCTGCTGGGCGATCCTGAAGCCGCGCGCAACCCGTTCTATCTGCTGGCGCCGAGCTGGGCGCTGATCCCGCTGGTGGTTCTGTCGACCCTGGCGACGGTGATTGCTTCCCAGGCGGTGATTTCCGGCGCGTTCTCCTTGACTCGCCAGGCGATCCAACTGGGTTACATCCCGCGCATGCACATTCAACACACCTCCAGTGCCGAACAGGGCCAGATCTATATCGGCGCGGTGAACTGGTCGCTGATGGTCGGCGTGATTCTGCTGGTGCTGGGCTTCGAGTCCTCAAACGCACTGGCCTCGGCCTACGGCGTGGCGGTGACGGGCACCATGTTGATGACCACCATCCTCGTCTCGGCGGTGATGTTGCTGCTGTGGAAATGGCCCCCAGTGCTGGCCGTGCCGGTACTGCTCTGCTGCCTGTTGGTGGATGGGCTGTATTTCGCGGCCAACGTACCGAAAATCATCCAGGGCGGCGCCTTCCCGGTGATCGCGGGGATCGTGCTGTTCGTGTTGATGACCACCTGGAAGCGCGGCAAGCAATTACTGGTGGAACGTCTCGACGAAGGCGGCCTGCCGCTGCCGATCTTTATCAGCAGTATTCGCGTGCAGCCGCCCCATCGGGTTCAAGGCACGGCGGTGTTCCTGACCGCGCGGCCCGATGCCGTGCCCCATGCGCTGTTGCACAACCTGCTGCATAACCAGGTATTGCACGAGCAAGTGGTGCTGCTGACGGTGGTCTATGAAGACATCCCGCGCGTCCCGGCATCGCGGCGTTTCGAGGTGGATTCCTACGGGGAAGGGTTCTTCCGCGTGATCCTGCACTTCGGCTTCACCGACGAGCCGGATGTGCCCGAAGCGCTGAAGTTGTGCCACTTGGATGATCTGGATTTCAGCCCAATGCGCACCACCTACTTCCTCAGCCGCGAGACGGTGATTGCCTCGAAAATCGAAGGCATGGCGCGCTGGCGCGAAGCCTTGTTTGCATTCATGTTGAAGAATGCCAACGGCAACCTGCGCTTCTTCAAACTTCCGGTAAACCGGGTGATCGAGCTGGGCACCCAGGTCGAGATGTAAGTATCTGCAGCACGGGAGCCGGCAATCGGCTCCCGCTTTCCGTCTGAACCCTGTGCAATCGATCGTTGTCGACTAGGCTCTAAGCACTGTTGAACAGTGCCCATAGAACCCAGAAGAGGTGCGCCATGAGTCAGCTGCTCGAACCCTATACCCTGCGCCAATTGACCCTCCTGAACCGCATTGCCGTCTCGCCGATGTGCCAATACTCCAGTGACGATGGACTGGCCAATGACTGGCATCTGGTGCACCTCGGCAGTCGTGCCGTCGGCGGCGCCGGGCTGATTTTTACCGAGGCCACCGCCGTGACTGCCGATGGCCGCATCACGGCACAGGACTTGGGCTTGTGGAACGACCAACAGATCGAACCGCTGCAACGCATCACCCGTTTTATCGCCGCCCAGGGCGCGGTGGCTGGCATCCAACTGGCCCATGCCGGGCGCAAGGCCAGCACCCATCGGCCGTGGATCGGCAAGCATGGCAGCGTCAAGCCGGAGGACGGTGGTTGGGTACCGGTAGGTCCATCGCCGATTGCCTTTGACCCTCAACACACCCAACCGCGACAACTGGACGAAGCGCAGATCCAGCAAGTGATCGCTGACTTCGTCGCCGCTGCCAAACGTGCGCTCACCGCGGGTTTCGAGGTGGTGGAAATTCACGCGGCTCACGGTTATCTGTTGCACCAATTCCTGTCACCCATCAGCAATCAGCGGCAGGACCAATACGGCGGCTCCTTTGAAAACCGTATCCGGCTGGTGCTTCAGGTGACCAAGGCCGTGCGTGAAGTCTGGCCCCAGGAGTTGCCGCTGTTCGTACGGGTGTCGGCCACCGACTGGGTGGAGGACGGCTGGAACCCCGATGAAACCGTGGAACTGGCACGCCGCCTCAAAGACCTGGGCGTGGACCTGATCGACGTATCCTCCGGTGGCACCGCCGCCAATGCCGAGATCCCCACCGGGCCGGGCTACCAGACGCGCTTCGCCGAACGCGTGCGCAAGGAGTCGGGCATCGCCACGGGGACCGTGGGCATGATCACCGAACCGGCTCAGGCCGAGCACATCCTGCGCACTTGCCAGGCCGATATCATCTTCCTGGCTCGTGAACTGCTGCGCGATCCGTACTGGCCGTTGCACGCCGACGATGACTTGGGCGGGCGCAAAGCAATCTGGCCGGCTCAGTACCAACGCGCGACCCATCGGGATCAACCGATTCATGAGTCTGACTTGAGGGATTGATCCTTCGCTGGCTCCATCTAAACCCACCCTGAGCCGGTGGGTTTTTTTTGCCTGTTGCTGTGGGATGGCGCTGTAGGTATTTGTTACCGAAGTAATTTTTTAAGTGAATACTCTAAAAAAATCCCACACGTAACGAGATTGTTTCTACGCTTAGGGTAAGACCGATTTCTGGCCCAGGGAGTCAGTCTGTTTGTCCACGGAGGCATTGCGCTTCACGGGAGATGGTTGATGGGCGCCGGGAGTATTTGATTGATATCAGGAGAAACAGTCCATGGCCAAGTCCTATGGAGTAGCAGGTTTGGTGGCGTCTTTTTTGACCCGCAGGGTGTCCTTGCGTAGCCGCCGGTTGAGTTTGGATGAGGTCGAGTTGCTGGCGCAGTATCGCGCTCTGAACGAGAGCGATCAGGTGGCGATGCGTTATCTGATTGGGGCGATGAAGAGCGTGTCGCGGTTTTAGAGTCGACGTGGAACGCGTGTGGGAGGGAGCAAGCCCCCTCCCACAGTTGAATCAGGTGTACTTGCGCTGGTCCGGTGCCGGCGGGAAGTACTGATACAGCCAGGTTTCACTCAAGGTGCGGTCCTGGGTTCGGATAAACAGGCGCAGCTCCACCGGTTCCACGCTGTCGCTGGTCGGGTACCAGTCGAACAGGATGCGGTAGCCCTTGATGTTATCGAGCACCAGCACGCTGAAGTCTTTCACTTCACCATGGGAGCAAGTCACCACGGGCTCAATCCCTGTGCCTGGCGGTAAACGGTCCAAGCCACCGCCCTTGAAGTCCACGGCAAAACGGCGCGCCCACACGTCCGGGTAATGTTCACCCGGCGCCCAACCTTCAGTAAAACCGCCCATGCCGGAACGGGTCGCGTCGACCTGGGCCAATGGTGTGCTCACCGGTGGCAAGGCGCTCCAGTACAGTTTGTAGCCATAGTTCAGCGATTCACCCGCCGCCACCGGCTTCTTCGGGGTCCAGAAGGCCACGATGTTGTCCAGGGTCTCGCCGGTGGTGGGGATCTCCAACAGGTCGATTGAGCCTTCGCCCCAGGCGGTGGTCGGTTCGACCCACAGGCTTGGGCGCTTGCTGTACCAGTCCACAGTGTCCTGATAGCTGGCGAACTCATGGTCGGTCTGCACCAGGCCAAAGCCTTTCGGGTCTTTGTCGGCGAATGCATTGAATTGCAACTTGGCGGGGTTGTTCAGCGGGCGGCAGATCCACTCGCCGTTGCCGCGCCACATCGCCAGGCGGTCCGAGTCGTGGATTTGCGGGTGGATGGTGTCGCACATCCGGCGCTCGTGGGTGCCGCAGCTGAACATGCTGGTCATAGGGGCAATGCCCAGTTGTTCGATGGCAGTACGCGCATTGATATGGGCGTCGATCGCCATCACCACCTGGTTGGCCTGGCAGTCGATATCGAAGCGGTAGGCGCCGGTGGCGCTTGGCGAGTCAAGCAGGGCGTAGACCACAAAACGCGTGGCGTCCTTGTCTGGAGTTTCGAACCAGAACTGGGTGAAATCAGGGAATTCTTCGCGTTTTTTGGCGTAGGTGTCGATGGCCAGGCCTCGGGCCGACAGGCCGTATTGGCCGGTGGAATCCACCGCGCGGAAGTAGCTGGCGCCGAGAAACGACAGCACGTCATGGCGGTCCAGCTCCGGTGCCTTGAACAGCTTGAAGCCGGAGAAACCAAGGTCGCCGGTCAGCTGTTTGGTGTCGACGGTGGTTTTTTCATAGTTGAACAGCGAAGGGCGGAAGTGCACTTCACGGGCTTCACGGGTTTTCGGATCAACGCTGTGCATGCGCACCGGTGTCTTGAAACCCATGCCGACGTGGAAAAACTGCACGTCCAACTGGCCGTTCAACTCTTTCCACAGCGAATGCTTGCCGTCGTAGCCAATGGCGTTGAAATTCTGTGGGGTCATGGTCGCCAGGGTCGGCGGCAGCACCTGTTTGGTGTCTTTATACGCGGTTCCGGCGAGTTGCTTGGCCTGGGCTTTCAGTGCGTCGAAATCGAACGCCACGGCCTTGCCGTCGGCGGCACGGTTCCCGGCCCAGGCCTGCGCGGCCAGTAGGCCGCTGGCCGACAAACCGGTGTAAGCCGCAATGGCCATGGACGCTTTGAGCAAATTCCTGCGGTGCATAGAGACAACCTGTCGTGAGCAAATCCCGCGCCGTTCCTGGCACGTGCTGGATCAGAAATAACGGTTCGGACATGCCTTCGGCCAAACGCAACGGACATTAAACAGACGCCGGATAGCTTAAGCGGTTCGATGGTGTAGGAAAAATGATTGATGGCTGTGTGATGGCGTTGCATATGAAACAAGTTGTGTCGTCAGGTGAGTTGCGTACTTTTGTAGTGAGCGGGCTTGCCCCGCGCCGGGGCGCGAAGCGGCCCCCATGAAAACCACACAGGCCGTCTGAAAACGTGCGGCATTTGGCTTCAGGGCCGCTTTGCAGCCCAGCGCGGGGCAAGCCCGCTCACCACAAGACTTCGTTTAGCCACACTATTTCGACTTAGCCCACCTCTCTCACTGCCCGAAAAGCCTCATCAATCGCCGCATGGGCGTACGCACTCCATGCCGCATCCGAGTTGGCGATGCTCACAGGCCCTACAGATTTGCGCGCCAGATTCATCAACGTTTCATATGAAGCAAGTTGTGTCGTCAGTGAGTTGCACGCTGTTGTAGTGAGCGGGCTTGCCCCGCGCTGGGGCGCGAAGCGGCCCCCATGAAAACCACACAGGCCGTCTGAAAACGTGCGGCGTTTGGCTTCAGGGCCGCTTCGCAGCCCAGCGCGGGGCAAGCCCGCTCACCACAAGACTTCGTTTAGCCAGACTATTTCGACTTAGCCCACCTCTTTCACTGCCCGAAAAGCCTCATCAATCGCCGCATGGGCGTACGCACTCCACGCCGCATCCGAGTTGGCGATGCTCACAGGCCCTACAGGTTTGCGCGCCAGATTCATCAACGCTTCATATGAAGCAAGTTGTGTCGTCAGTGAGTTGCACGCTGTTGTAGTGAGCGGGCTTGCCCCGCGCTGGGGCGCGAAGCGGCCCCCATGAAAACCACACAGGCCGTCTGAAAACGTGCGGCGTTTGGCTTCAGGGCCGCTTCGCAGCCCAGCGCGGGGCAAGCCCGCTCACCACAAGACGTCTTTTAGCCACACTATTTCGACTTAGCCCACCTCTCTCACTGCCCGAAAAGCCTCATCAATCGCTGCATGGGCGTACGCGCTCCACGCCGCATCCGAGTTGGCGATGCTCACATGGCCTACAGGTTTGCGCGCAAGATTCATCAACGCTTCGCTCTCATCTGCGTTATCAAACAAGCTGTTGGAGAAGCTCGCATACCCGTGTGACCAGCGGTTGACCGTGATCGCCAGAATATCCGTCTCGTGCTTGAATCCACCCGGCCCGAGCATGCGTTGCAGTTGGTCACGCAGTTGCGCCTCCAGTTGCTCGAACGTCTGCCCGTACAGCTTGCCCCGCCCGGCGCGTGCCTGGTCGCGGGCGTTCATACCGCTGTTGGGGCTGGTGGGCACGTAGACCATGTGCAGGCCAATCGGCTGCGTCGGGTCCCGTGGGTGATCGTAGCCGCCCATGCTCACCGGGTAGTCCAGTTTGATGCGACTGTACGGTTGGGTCGCCGCGTAAATTTCATGCACCCCCAGTTTCTGAAAGGACTGCCAATTGCGGATCACCACCTTGGTGTACACCAGCGGGTATTTCACGTTCTGGCTCAAGGCATGGGCCTGGGGCGCTGGCAGGTCTTTGAGCAGGTACGGAATCATCATGTTGTAGCACGCCAGGATGCAGCGTTTGCCGCGCACCTGTGCGAGTTGGCCGCCGCGGCTGTAGCCGATATGCACACCGCCATCGACGTTACGCACGCTGACGGCGGTGCTGTTCAAGCGCAGCCGTACCGCCGCCTTGGGTTGGTCGAGCCTGGCGTAGTCAAAGGTAGCCAGCACGATGTCGTCCATGGTGTGCCCCGGTGCTACGCCTGGGATCAGACTGCGCACCAGCAACCGCGCCACCGAGGCGTTGCCATCCGGGAAATGGTAGATGTAGGGCTCTTCCATTTCCGCTGCGGCTTCTTCGCTGATCGGTGCCAGGTTCATGCCCGCAAACCCGGGGAAACCTACGCTATAGGCATCGGCCGCTGCCACGGCATCAATGCTCAGCGCCATGAAGTCATTGGTACGGCTTTGGAAGTACTTCACCGCGCCTTCCGATAACCCTACGTCCTTGAGCAGGAAATTGCGGTAGCTGGTCGCCGCCAGATGGTCGGCCTTTTCTTCGGCAGTCTTACCTGGCAAGTAGTCCTTTGGCGCCATGTGCAGGTCTATCAGCGCCTGGCGATCCTCTGCAGGCAGGGGGAAGTCATTGATGAAGTCGCTGATGGACCGCGCATGCAGTTGGTCCGGCGCAATATCGTCGGCCACCATGGGCGTCGGGTCGCCGGTCACCAGTTTGTCTTCGCCGAAGTTTTCCTTGTCGAAAAACACACCGCGCGACAGGCCCAGGTTGGGGTAGAACTGGCGGTCGAAGGCGGTTTCGAAGCGCTTGATATCAACCCCGAGCTTCTTCAACAGCCCGTTCACTTCCTTGCTGTACAGATGGTTCGGCGACTGCAACGCCTCGCTGCCGCCGTAACCGATGATCATGCGGCCACCGGCCTGGAATTCATTGCGCTTGGCGTGGCCGCCGAAGTCGTCGTGGTTTTCCAGGATCAGGATCTTCGCCTTGGGGTGCTTTTCCCGGTAGAACCATGCCGCCGACAAACCGCTCAAGCCACCCCCGACCACCACCAGGTCGTAATCCTCGGTGATCGGCAATTTCTCGGTGTCGAACACTTTCTTTTCCCAGCCCATCTGGTGAGCCACTTCGAACGAGCCGACATGGCTGCCGCGCAGGCCGGTAAGGGCAGGGGGGTAGTAGCGGCCATCGGGTGCGGCCTGGAGCAGTTGCAGTGGGGTCATGCCTGCGGCAACGGTAATGGCGACGCCGTTGAGGAAGTCGCGGCGGGTGATGTCCATTGGTGGGAACCTGAGATTTTATTGTTGTAGGACCCGGCACCCAAGGCAGGTGCCGGGGAGGCGCTTAATCAGTGCTTGAACATCACATGGCGAACGGTGGTGTAGTCCTCCAGCCCATACATGGACATGTCCTTGCCATAGCCCGATAGTTTCTGACCGCCATGGGGCATTTCGCTGACCAGCATGAAGTGGGTATTCACCCACGTGCAGCCATACTGCAACCGCGCGGCCAAACGGTGGGCGCGGCCTACATCGGCGGTCCATACGGACGACGCCAAGCCGTAGTCCGAATCATTGGCCCAGCCCAACACCTGTGCCTCGTCGGTGAACTTAGTCACCGACACCACTGGCCCAAACACCTCGCGGCGCACGATTTCATCGTCTTGCTGCGCATCGGCCAATACCGTCGGCTCAAAGAAGAACCCATTGCCGTCTACCGCCTTGCCACCGGTGATCAGGCGGATATGCGGCTGTGCCACCGCACGCTCGACAAACCCCGCGACACGGTCGCGGTGCTGTGCGGTGATCAGCGGGCCCAGTTCGGTGGCCGGGTCATCCTGCAAGCCGTATTTGATGCTGGCGACCGCCGCGCCGAGCTTCTCGACAAATGCGTCGTAGATATCCGCTTGGGCGTAAATGCGGCACGCGGCCGTGCAGTCCTGGCCGGCGTTATAGAAGCCAAAGGTGCGAATGCCTTCCACGGCGGCATCGATGTCCGCGTCGTTGAAGATGATCACCGGCGCTTTGCCGCCCAACTCCATGTGCATGCGCTTCACGCTGTCAGCGGTGCTGGAAATGATATTCGCGCCGGTGGCGATGGAGCCGGTCAGCGACACCATGCGCACTTTCGGGTGGTTCACCAGTGGGCTGCCCACGGTCGGCCCACGACCGAACACCAGGTTGAGTACGCCGGCCGGGAAAATCTCCGACGCCAGTTCAACCATGCGCAACGCGGTCAGCGGGGTTTGCTCCGACGGCTTGAGCACCACGGTATTACCGGCGGCCAGGGCCGGGGCGATTTTCCAGGCGACCATCATCAGCGGGTAGTTCCACGGCGCGATGGAGGCGATCACGCCCACCGGGTCGCGGCGGATCATCGAGGTGTGGCCCGGCAGGTATTCACCGCCGGCCGAGCCGCTCATGCAACGGCTGGCGCCGGCGAAGAAGCGGAACACATCGGCAATCGCCGGGATCTCGTCGTTCAGCGCGGCGCTGTAGGGCTTGCCGCAGTTGTCCGATTCCAGCTTGGCCAGCTCTTCGCCGTGGGCTTCGATCGCGTCGGCCAGTTTCAGCAGCAGCAGCGAGCGGTCCTTCGGTGCGGTTTGCGACCAACTTTCGAACGCCGCATCGGCTGCGCGCACAGCGGCGTCGATCTGGGCTTCGCTGGCTTCCTTGATTTCTACCAGTACGCGGCCGAGGGCTGGGTTGAATACGGCTTGGGCAGGGCCTTCGCCTTCGATCAGTTGGCCGTTGATCAGTAATTTGGTTTGCATGGTTTAGCTCTCCACAAACTATTGTTATTTCCTTGAAGCAACCGACTCTAAATGTGGGAGGGGGCTTGCCCCCGATGACAGTCTTTCAGTCACATCATCTACAACTGACCCACCGCTATCGGGAGCAAGCCCCCACCCACATTTGAGCTCGGTGCCTTCAATAAAAAAGTTATTTACCGCCACTCCCGGCCACGCTTTCACCACCGCGGGTCAGGTAATAGGCACCGAGAATCGGGAACATCGTCACCAGCATCACCAGCATCGCCACCACGTTGGTCACCGGCACATCCCGCGGGCGACTCAACTGGTTGAGCAACCACAGCGGCAAGGTGCGCTCGTGGCCGGCGGTGAAGGTGGTGACGATGATTTCGTCGAACGACAGCGCAAAGGCGAGCATGCCGCCGGCCAGCAGCGCCGAGCCCAGGTTGGGCATGATGATGTAGCGGAAGGTCTGCCAGCCGTCGGCGCCCAGGTCCATTGAGGCTTCAATCAGGCTGTGAGACGTGCGGCGCAAACGGGCGATGACGTTGTTGTAGACGATCACCACGCAGAAGGTCGCGTGGCCGACGATGATGGTGAACATCCCGGGCTCGATGCCCAACGTCTTGAACGTCGCCAGTAACGCGATACCGGTGATGATCCCCGGCAGCGCAATCGGCAGGATCAGCATCAGCGACACGCCTTGCTTGCCAAAGAACTCGCGGCGATACAGCGCCGCCGAGGCCAATGTGCCGAGCACCATGGCGATCAGGGTGGCGATGGCTGCGATCTGCAGCGACAACTTGATCGACTCCAGCACGTCCGGCCGGGCGAACGCCACGCTGAACCACTTCAACGTGAAGCCCTGTGGCGGAAAGCTGAACGCTGCCTCTTCGGTATTGAAGGCGTAGAGAAAGATGATCAGGATCGGGAAGTGTAAAAACACCAGGCCGCCCCAGGCTGCGATCTTTAGTCCCAGCGAAGATTTCTCAGAGTGCATCGAAGGCCCCCAGGCGTTTGACGATGGACAGGTAAACCGCAATCAGCACGATGGGCACCAGGGTGAACGCCGCTGCCATGGGCATGTTGCCGATGGCGCCTTGCTGCGCGTAGACCATGCCACCGACGAAGTAGCCCGGCGGGCCCACCAGTTGCGGCACGATGAAATCGCCCAGGGTCAGCGAGAAGGTGAAGATCGACCCGGCGGCAATCCCCGGAATCGACAGTGGCAGAATCACTTGCATAAAGGTCTGGCGCGGCTTGGCGCCCAGATCCGCCGAGGCTTGCAGCAACGACGGCGGCAAACGCTCCAGCGATGCCTGGATCGGCAGGATCATGAACGGCAGCCAGATATAGACGAACACCATGAACCGCCCCAGGTGTGAGGTGCTCAAGGTGCTGCCGCCCACACCGGGAATACCCAGCACGAACTGCAACACCGGCTCCAGGCCCAGGTGCTGCACGAACCACTGCGCCACGCCGCCCTTGGCCAGCAGCAGGGTCCAGGCGTAGGCCTTGACGATGTAGCTGGCCCACATCGGCATCATCACTGCGATGTAAAAGAATGCCTTGGTCTTGCCCGTGGTGTAGCGCGCCATGTAGTAGGCAATCGGGAAGGCCACGATGGCGCTGGCAATCGACACCACAATCGCCATGCTCAAGGTGCGAAGGATGATGTCGAAGTTCGACGGCTGGAACAGTGCGGCGAAGTTGGCCAGGGTCAGGTCCGGCGTGACCGCCATGGTGAAGTCGTCGAAGGTGTAGAAGCCTTGCCACAGCAAGGTCAGCAACGAGCCGAGGTAAATCGCGCCGAACCAGATCAGCGGCGGTATCAACAGCATCGCCAGATACAGGTTGGGCTTGCGGTACAGCAGGTTGGAAAACCTGCGCATCGGTGGTTGGGAGAGGGCCAGGCTCATGTCACACCTCGCCTGCAATGTCGGTCAGCGGTGTCATGGCTTCCCGCGCCCAGCGCGCTGTAATGGACTGGCCGACCTGATGGCCGCTGCTGATATCCAGCCACTGGATGTTGGCCTGGCTGATGTTCAGCGCCTGGCCGTTTTCCAGTTTTAGCTCATAGCGGGTGGCGCTGCCCTGGTACTGGATGTCATGCAGCAGGCCGCTGACTTCCACTTCGCCAGCACCCAGTGGGCCGTCGGCAAACCGCACGTGTTCCGGGCGGATCGAAAATGGCTGCGCGCTGCCGCTGAGGCGCTGGGCCAGCTCGCCGCGAATCACGTTGGAGGTGCCGACGAATTCGGCGACGAATGAGGTAGCCGGTTTCATGTACAGGTTGCGCGGGGTGTCGACTTGTTCGATGCGGCCTTTGTTGAACACTGCCACGCGGTCGGACATCGACAACGCTTCGGTTTGATCGTGGGTCACGAAAATAAAGGTGATGCCCAACTGGCGTTGCAGCTTCTTCAGCTCGCTTTGCATCTGTTCGCGCAGCTTGAGGTCAAGGGCGCCCAAGGGTTCATCGAGCAGCAACACGCGGGGGCGATTGACCAGTGCGCGTGCCAGTGCCACACGCTGGCGCTGCCCACCTGAAAGTTGCACCGGCTTACGGTCGCCATACCCACCGAGGGCGACCATGCCCAAGGCTTCTTCGGCGCGGTTCAGGCGTTCGGCCTTGCCCACGCCTTTGACCTTGAGGCCGTAGGCCACGTTGTCGCGCACATTCATATGGGGGAACAGTGCGTAATCCTGGAACACGGTGTTTACGTCACGCTGATACGGCGGCAAGCCGGCGGCTTCCTCGCCATGAATGCGGATCGAGCCAGCGCTCGGTTGCTCGAACCCGGCGATCAGGCGCAGGCAAGTGGTCTTGCCCGAGCCGGAAGGGCCGAGCATGGAAAAGAACTCGCCGTCCTGGATATCGATGGAAACCCGGTCGACGGCTTTCACTTCGCCGAACTGACGGGAAACGTGGGTGAATTGGACTGCAAGCGTCATGGTGCGGTGCTCCAAAAAGGCGCGGGTCGTCGCAGCGGCCCGGCCTGGACTTCTGAAAAAACAAAACATCTATGAGTGCGGTCAATGTGGGAGGAAGCTTGCTCCCGATGACGGTGTGTCAGGCAACACAGGTTTGTCTGATGTACCGCTATCGTGAACAAGCCCCCTCCCACAGGTGACCTAGGTCGTTTGGAAGGCCTTACCTGCCGCCCATGATCGCGATGTAATCCTGGGTCCAGCGGCTGTACGGTACGAACTTGCCGCCCTCAGCCTGTGGGGTTTTCCAGAAGGCGATCTTGTCGAACTGGTCGAACCCGTTGGTCTTGCAACCCTCGGCGCCGAGCAGTTCGCTTTCCTTACAGGCCGCAGGCACCGCCGGCAGCGAACCGAACCAGGCGGCGACATCGCCCTGGACCTTCGGCTGCAGCGACCAGTCCATCCACTTGTAGGCGCAGTTCGGGTGCTTGGCCTCGCTGTGCAACATGGTGGTGTCGGCCCAGCCGGTGGCGCCTTCTTTCGGAATGGTCGAGGCAATTGGCTGCTTTTCATTGACCAGCCCGTTGACCTGAT
This sequence comes from Pseudomonas sp. RIT357, assembly GCF_000632245.1. Taxonomy (NCBI): domain Bacteria; kingdom Pseudomonadati; phylum Pseudomonadota; class Gammaproteobacteria; order Pseudomonadales; family Pseudomonadaceae; genus Pseudomonas; species Pseudomonas sp. RIT357. The sequence goes on along the minus strand of NZ_JFYX01000049.1, from coordinate 164,597 downwards.
ACGGCCAGGCGCTGGAGGCCACCACGCCTTCGTTCTTGAAGTCACTCATTTGCACGGTGGTGTCGTGCCAGTAGCGGTGGATCAACGGTTGCTGGGCGCGCAACAGGTCGAGCACGGCTTTGTACTGGGTTTCGGTCAGTTCGTATGGGCTCTGGATGCCCAGTTCCGGCTGGGTCGATTTGAGGTACAGCGCTGCATCGGCGATGTAGATCGGGCCGTCATAGGCCTGCACGCGGCCTTTGTTCGGCTTGCCGTCCGGCAGGTTCTGGGCGTTGAACAGCACATGCCAGCTGGTGGGCGCGGTCTTGAACACGTTGGTGTTGTACATCAGCACGTTCGGGCCCCATTGGTACGGGGTGCCGTAGGTCTGCTGGCCGACCACGTACCACGGCGCGTCTTTAAGGCGTGGGTCGATGTTTTTCCAGTTTGGGATCAGCGAGGTGTTGATCGGCTGCACACGCTTGCCGACGATCAACCGCAGCGACGCATCGCCCGACGCGGTGACCAGGTCATATCCGCCCTTGGCCATCAGGCTGACCATTTCGTCAGAGGTGGCGGCGGTTTTCACATTGACCTTGCAGCCGGTTTCCTTCTCGAAACCAGTGACCCAGTCGTAGGCCTTGTCGCTTTCGCCACGTTCGATATAGCCGGGCCAGGCGACGATATCCAGCTGGCCTTCGCCAGCGCCAATCGCCTTGAGCGGTTCGGCGGCCTGAATGCTGACGCTGGCCAGCAGCGCGGTGGTCAAGGCACTGAGCAGTGCGGTCTTGTGCGCGGACATGGGGGTTCCCTCTTCTTTAATTATGGTCGGGGCAGTTGTGTGCAACCGGTGACGCAAAAGCTTAGTTGTTGTTTTAAAGATGTTGGCCGTGGCGGGCCATGATGTGGCGCACCACGCTGTAGTCCTGTAGCGAATCACTGGACAGATCTTTCCCATACCCCGAGCGCTTCAAGCCGCCGTGGGGCATTTCGCTGACCAGCATGAAATGGCTGTTGATCCAAGTGCAGCCGTATTGCAGGCGTGCGGCTACCTGCATGGCCTTGTCCAGATTCTGGGTCCACACAGAGGAGGCCAGGCCGTATTCGGAGTCATTGGCCCAGTCCACCGCCTGTTCCAGCTCATCGAAGCGGGTCACGGTGACCACTGGACCAAACACTTCGCGCTGCACAATTTCATCGCTCTGTTTACAGCCGGCGAGCAAGGTTGGCTGGTAATAGAAGCCCGCGCCGGAATGCACGGCGGCGCCCGTGACCCGCTCGATATGCGGCTGGCCGAGGGCACGCTCGACAAAACTGGCCACGCGGTCGCGCTGGCGCGTACTGATCAGCGGGCCGAGTTCGTTGTCGGCATCACGCTTGCCGGCAAAGCGCAGGCTGCTGACCGCCGCACCGAGGTCGGCGACCAATTTGTCGTGAATCCCCGCCTGGGCGTAGATGCGGCATGCGGCGGTGCAGTCCTGACCGGCGTTGTAGTAACCGTAGGCGCGCACACCCTCAACCACGGCTTGCAGGTCGGCATCGTTACACACGATTACCGGCGCTTTGCCGCCCAGTTCCAGGTGCGTGCGTTTGAGCGTCTTGGACGCGGCTTGCAGGATTTTCTGCCCGGTGACGATATCGCCGGTCAGGGAAACCATGCGCACTTTCGGGTGGCTGACCAGATGGCTGCCCACACCTTCACCGCCGCCACAGAGAATGTTGATGACCCCGCGTGGTAACAAGTCCTTCAGCACAGGGGCGAGTGCGAGGATCGACAGCGGCGTATGTTCCGACGGCTTGAACACCAAGGTATTACCGGCAGCCAGCGCCGGTGCGATCTTCCAGGCGGCCATCATCAACGGGTAGTTCCACGGTGCGATGGAGGCGACGACGCCAATTGGATCGCGCCGCACCATGCTGGTGTAGCCCGGCAGGTATTCGCCGCTCAGTTGCCCTGTCTGGCAGCGCACGGCCCCGGCGAAGAAGCGGAACACGTCGACGGTGGCGCTCAAGTCATCCTGACGTGCCAGGTGCAACGGCTTGCCGCAGTTCAGGGATTCCAGGCGGGCCAGGTAATCGGCTTGTTTTTCGATGGCATCGGCGATGCCCAGAAGAATGTTCGAACGTTGTTGCGGCGTGGTCCGCGACCAGCTGGCAAATGCACGGTGCGCTGCGAGGATGGCTGATTCGACCTGCTCGGTGCTGGCTTCAGCAATTTGGGTAAGCACTTCACCGGTGGCCGGGTTGAGGATCGGCTCGGCGAATCCCTGGCCCTGGACCAGTTCGCCGTCGATCAGCAACGCAGTAAGCAGCGGGGTGGGCGCGCCGGACATTTTTCGCGATCTCTTTTCTTGTGTGGTCATGGGCGTTCTCTTACCAAGGCGCCGGACCTTCTCTTATGGATGAACTGAGAGTAGTGGTCAGGCGCGAGGTCAACAAATACTAAATACTGAATGCAGCATTCGATTAAATAGATGGCTTGCGTGGGTGCGGTTGTTCCCGGGCCACGGTGAGGAACGGGTCTACCAGCGCGGGACGCGCGGTGCCTCGGCGCCACGCCAGGCCCACATCGAGGGTCTGGCTGAGGTCGGCGATCGGCCGTGCCTCGATGATGTCGCCCTCCAGGGACCATGGGCGGTAGGTCATGTCTGGCTGAATCGACACGCCTAATCCTGCCGCCACCAGGCTACGCACTGCCTCCGTCGATGCTGTACGCAGCGTGACGCGGGGTTGCAGGCCTGCGCTGGTCCAAAGGCGCTGGGCGTTTTGGCCCATTTCATCAACATTCAGCTGAATCAACGGCTCGCGCGCGACATCGGCCAGGTTGATGCTGTCGTGCTCAAGCAGCGGGTGCTGCGCCGGCAGCCACAGGCGATGGGGCGAGTGGGTCAGGACTTCTGTCTGAAGGGCGTGGCGGTCTTCGAGGTTGGAGAGGATCAGCACGCCGACGTCGATTTCGCCGCTCACCAGCAAATGCTCGATATAGGGGCGTTCGTCCTCCATCACGCGGATTTCCACATTGGGGTAGGCGCGCTGGAAGCGGGTGAGCAGGTCGGCGAGGTAGTAGCCGGCCACCAGGCTGGTCACGCCGATGATCAATTGCCCGGCCACTTGGTCGGTGCTTTGTTGCAGGCTGCGCTTGGCGTTGTCGACGGTGGCGAGGATCAAGTGCGCCTGGCGCAGGAACTGGTGGCCCTGGTGGGTGAGGGTCATGCCCTTGGCGTGGCGGTTGAACAGGTTTACCCCGATTTCCTGCTCCAATTGCTGGATCGCCAGGGTCAGGGTCGACTGGGAAATAAACGCGGTCTGCGCGGCGGCGGAGATCGAGCCGGTCTCGGCCACGGCGATAAAGTGCCGGATTTGACGCAAGGTCATCATGCTGGAATTACCAGTGGGGTGTTTTTATAGATTTGTCCGAGTGTATATCGGTTTTAGCGAACGGCAGTGACGTTACATCTGGAAGCACTCTAGATCGGGGCTTTTTGGCACTTAGTTTTACGCTGGGGGCCTATTGGTCCTATGAACCCAAGTGTCTGGAGGCTACGAATGAATACCCGTGGATTGCTCGATCAGTTGCTCAAGTCCGGCCAGGACATGCTGCAAAGCAAGGCTGGCGGCCAACGCAAGCAGGACGACAAAGGCGCCTTGGGCGGACTGCTTGGCGGCGGAGGGTTGGGCAGCCTGCTTGGCGGTGCCGGTGGCGGCGCCCTGGCAGCCGGTGCCATGGGCTTGTTGATGGGCAACAAGAAGGCGCGCAAATTCGGCGGCAAAGCCCTGACCTACGGCGGGCTGGCCGCATTGGGCGTCATTGCCTACAAGGCCTACGGCAACTGGCAGGCCAATCAAGCCAATGCGCCCAAGGGCGAGCCGCAGACCATCGACCGCCTGCCACCGGCCCAAGTCGAGCAGCACAGCCAAGGCATTCTCAAGGCACTGGTTGCAGCAGCCAAGGCCGACGGCCATGTGGATGAGCGCGAGCGAGAGCTGATCGAGGGTGAGTTCACCAAGCTGGATAACGACCGCGAGCTGCAAAGCTGGCTGCACGCCGAGCTGAACAAACCTCTGGACCCGGTCGATGTCGCCCGCGCGGCAAGCACCCCGGAAATGGCTGCCGAAATGTATATCGCCAGCGTGATGCTGGTCGACGAAGAAAACTTCATGGAAAAGGCCTATCTGGACGAATTGGCCCGCCAACTGAAACTGGAGCCTGGCTTGAAGCTGGAGCTGGAAAAGCAGGTGCGTCAAGCTACCCTCTGAGCATCTCTGTATAGATAAAGCACCCTGGCTGGCTGAATGCCCCAGGGTGTTTTTGCATTCCATGAGCGCTGCATCAAAACCCATTGATTAATGAGGCCTTCTGCTCAGCTATACTCCCCTCCATTTGAATGGCCCTTCGAGGAATTACTGTGAAGAACTGGACCTTGCGCCAACGCATCCTGGCAAGTTTTGCGGTCATTATCGCCATCATGCTGTTAATGGTTGTGGTCTCCTACTCACGGTTGCTGAAGATCGAAACCAGTCAGGAAGCCGTCCGGGACGATGCGGTACCGGGGGTTTATCTCAGTTCTATGATCCGCAGCGCGTGGGTCGACAGTTACCTTCAGACCATCGACATCATTGGTCTGCGTGAGGATAAAACCTTCACCAATACCGACAAGGCCGACTACAAGGCCTTCGAAGCGCGTATTGAGCAACAGATGGCTAATTACGAAAAAACCGTGCGCAGCCAGGCTGATCGCATGGAGTTCGATAACTTCAAAGCCGCACACATCAATTACAACAAGGTCCTTGAGCAGTTGCTGGACCGCGTCCAGAACAACGACCTGCCCGCTGCACGCGAGTTGCTTGAAGAGCAACTGACGCCGATCTGGATCGAAGGTCGCATGAAGCTCAATGACATTATTACGGAGAACAAAAACGTCTCTGATCGCGCCACCGCGGCGATTGACGACGCCGTTCTGTCGGCCAAGATCAGCATGGGTGTGTCGCTGATCATCGCCATCCTCGCCGCCGGCCTGTGCGGCCTGCTGCTGATGCGCGCGATCATGGCGCCGATGCAGCGCATCGTCGAAATCCTTGACACCATGCGCACTGGCGACCTGAGCAAGCGCCTGAACCTGGAGCGCAAGGACGAATTCAACGCGGTAGAAACCGGCTTTAACGACATGATGACCGAGCTCACCGCTCTGGTTTCCCAGGCGCAACGCTCTTCGGTTCAGGTCACCACCTCAGTGACGGAGATTGCGGCGACCTCCAAGCAGCAGCAGGCCACCGCTACCGAAACTGCCGCGACCACCACCGAGATCGGCGCCACTTCGCGGGAAATCGCCGCCACTTCCAAGGATCTGGTGCGTACCATGACCGAAGTCTCCACCGCTGCCGACCAGGCTTCGGTGGCCGCCGGTTCTGGCCAGCAGGGCCTGGCGCGTATGGAAGAGACCATGCATTCGGTGATGGGGGCCGCCGACCTGGTGAACGCCAAACTGGCGATCCTCAATGAGAAGGCCGGCAACATCAACCAGGTGGTGGTGACCATCGTCAAAGTCGCCGACCAGACCAACCTGTTGTCCCTGAACGCCGCCATCGAAGCGGAAAAAGCCGGTGAATACGGCCGCGGGTTTGCCGTGGTCGCCACCGAAGTGCGTCGTCTCGCCGATCAGACCGCCGTGGCCACTTACGACATCGAGCAGATGGTGCGTGAGATTCAGTCGGCGGTTTCCGCTGGTGTGATGGGCATGGACAAGTTCTCCGAAGAAGTGCGCCGCGGCATGTTCGAAGTGCAGCAAGTGGGCGAGCAACTGTCGCAGATCATCCATCAGGTACAGGCCTTGGCGCCGCGGGTGTTGATGGTCAACGAGGGCATGCAGGCCCAGGCCACCGGCGCCGAGCAGATCAACCACGCGCTGGTGCAGTTGGGTGATGCCAGCAGCCAGACCGTCGAATCCCTGCGCCAAGCCAGCTTTGCCATTGATGAACTGAGCCAGGTTGCGGTGGGTCTGCGCAGCGGCGTGTCGCGTTTCAAAGTCTGATGAGCGACCTCGCGGCTAAACGCGGCGCCGTCCCGGCAGCGAAAAAGGCGTTGTTCCTGGTGTTTCACATCGGCAGTGAACGTTATGCCCTCAAGGCCACCGAAGTGGCCGAGGTGCTGCCGCGCCTGCCGCTCAAACCCATAGCCCATGCGCCCTCTTGGGTGGCGGGTATCTTTGCTCATCGCGGAGCGTTGGTGCCGGTCATCGACCTGAGTGCGCTGACCTTCGGTACGGCGGCCCAGGCGCGTACCAGCACGCGGTTGGTGTTGGTCAATTACCAGCCGCAACCCTGGGTTGAGTCTCGCCGGTTGGGGCTGATCCTCGAGCAGGCCACCGATACCCTGCGTTGCGATCCCGCGGAATTTCAGCCTTATGGCCTGGAGAACCCGCAGGCGCGCTATTTGGGGCCTGTGCGTGAGGATGCGTTGGGCCTGATGCAATGGATCGGCGTGAACGACGTGCTCACCGATGACGTGCGCGCCCTGTTGTTTTCTGCCGAGCTGAGCGTATGAGCAACGACCCGCGCTTCTTTGCCTTCCTCAAGGAACGTATCGGCCTGGACGTCGCGTCGGTCGGCGAGGCGATTATCGAGCGCGCCGTGCGCCAGCGCAGCCAGGCCGTGCAGGCGCAGACGCCAGGCGAATACTGGCAGCGCCTGCAAAGCTCCCACGACGAGCAGCAAGCACTGATCGAAGCGGTGATCGTTCCCGAGACGTGGTTTTTCCGTTACCCCGAATCCTTTGCGACCCTGGCCCGGTTGGCGATTGCACGCCTGGCCGAGATCAAGCAGATGCGCGCACTGCGCATCCTCAGCCTGCCGTGCTCCACCGGCGAAGAACCCTATTCGATTGCCATGGCCCTGCTCGATGCCGGCCTGGCGCCGCATCAGTTCAAGGTGCTCGGCTTGGACGTCAGCCCGCTGTCGGTGGAGCGTGCGCGGCGCGGGGTATATGGCAAGAACTCGTTCCGCGGTAGCGATATTGCCTTTCGCGATCGCCACTTCACCGAACACAGCGACGGGTTCCACATCGCCGACCGCGTGCGCGAACAAGTGCGCCTGCAAGTCGGCAACTTACTGGACCCGACGCTGCTGGCGAACGAGGCGAGCTACGATTTCGTGTTTTGCCGCAACCTTTTGATCTATTTCGACCAGCCGACGCAGAAGCAAGTGTTCGATGTGCTCAAGGGCCTGACCCACGTAGACGGCGTACTGTTTATCGGCCCGGCCGAGGGCAGCCTGCTGGGCCGGCATGGCATGCGTTCGATCGGGGTGCCGCAGTCTTTCGCCTTTAGTCGGCACGCCGAACCTAACCTGCCGGCGCCGGTATTCGTGCCGATACCGAGCCCTCAGCGCAGCGCGGCGCCCATCCCCGTCAAGCCAAGGCCGTTCAGTACCGCGAGCGCCCAGGTGGTGCCGATCAAGCCACCGCCGCCTTCCGACGCGGGTACCTTGCTCAGCCGTATCGCCACCTTGGCCAACGAAGGCAAGAGTGCCGAGGCCCGTGTCGCCTGCGAGCAGTATTTGAACAGCCACCCGCCAGCCGCCCAAGTGTTCTACTGGCTGGGGCTGCTCAGCGATGTGGCCGGCAGCGCCCTGGAGGCTCAGGGGTTTTATCGGAAAGCCTTGTACCTGGAACCTCAGCACCCGCAGGCCTTGATTCACCTGGCCGCGTTGCTCGAATCCCAGGGCGACAGCGCGGGGGCGCGCCGTTTGCAAGCGCGGGCTGCCCGTAGCGAGCGAGCAGACAGTGAGTCCAAACGATGAGTAGCCCCGACGCGCTCGACACCGCCGGCCTGGACCTGACTATGGCCGACACCCAGGCCATCGACGACTGCTGGAACCGGATCGGTATCCACGGCGACAAGTCCTGCCCGCTGCTGGTGGACCATATCCACTGCCGCAACTGTGCGGTGTACTCAGCGGCCGCCACGCGCCTGCTGGATCGCTACGCCCTGCAGCAGGACGACCATCGTCCGGCCGCTGCAGTTGAAGTCGACGAAGAGATCGTCACCCGCTCGTTGCTGATGTTCCGTCTCGGTGAAGAGTGGTTGGGTATCGCCACCCGCTGCCTGGTGGAGGTGGCTCCGTTGCAACCGATTCACTCGCTGCCGCACCAGCGTTCCCGCGCTTTGCTCGGCGTGGCGAACGTGCGGGGGGCGCTGGTGGCGTGCCTGTCTCTGGTGGAGCTGCTCGGCCTGGACAACACTGGTCACGGCGCCAGTGGCGGGCGGATCATGCCGCGTATGTTGATCATCGCCGCGCAGGATGGCCCAGTGGTGGTACCGGTGGACGAAGTGGACGGCATCCATGCCATCGATGAGCGCACCTTGAACGCTGCGTCGGCGCCTGGCTCCCAGGCCAGCGCACGCTTCACTCAGGGCGTGTTGCAATGGAAGGGCCGAAGCCTGCGTTGGCTGGATGAGGCGCAACTGTTGTCCGCCGTGACCCGGAGCCTCACATGACCCCCGATCAGATGCGCGACGCCTCGCTGCTGGAACTGTTCAGCCTGGAAGCCGATGCACAGACCCAGGTACTGAGCGCGGGCCTGCTGGCCCTGGAGCGTAACCCGACCCAGGCCGATCAGCTTGAAGCCTGCATGCGCGCGGCCCATTCGCTCAAGGGCGCGGCGCGGATCGTGGGGGTGGATGCGGGTGTCAGCGTGTCCCACGTCATGGAGGATTGCCTGGTCAGCGCCCAGGAAAGTCGCCTGCACCTGCAACCCGAACACATTGACGCCTTGCTGCAAGGCACCGACCTGCTGATGCGCATCGCCACCCCGGGAAACACCGTGGGGCCAGCGGACATCGACGCTTATGTGGCGTTGATGGAGCGCCTGTTGGATCCGTCGCAGCCCACCGCCAAAGCTGCGCCACCGCCTGTCGTGTCCCAGCCTGCACCCGCGCCGGTCATCGAAGAATTGCCGCCGGAGCCCGAGCCCGCTCCCCCTGTTGCCAGCGATCCGCCGCGTCAGGGCAAGCGCATGACCGAAGGCGGCGAGCGCGTGTTGCGCGTGACCGCCGAGCGCTTGAACAGTCTGCTGGATCTGTCGAGCAAATCCCTGGTGGAAACCCAGCGGCTCAAGCCCTATCTGGCCAGCATGCAGCGCCTCAAACGCATTCAAAGCAATAGCGTGCGCGCCCTGGACACACTGGACGGCCACCTCAAGACTCTGGATCTGAACCTCGAAGCCCAGGAAGCCCTGGCTGATACCCGTCGCCTGCTGAGCGAGGCGCAGGCCTTACTGGCGGAAAAAACTGCCGAGCTGGATGAGTTCGGCTGGCAGGCCGGGCAGCGCGCTCAGGTGCTCTACGACACTGCGCTGGCCTGTCGCATGCGTCCGTTTGCCGATGTGCTGGCCGGGCAGGTGCGTATGGTGCGCGACCTCGGCCGCAGCCTCGGCAAGCAGGTGCGCCTGGAGATCGAGGGCGAAAAGACCCAGGTCGACCGTGACGTGTTGGAAAAGCTCGAAGCGCCACTCACCCATCTATTGCGCAACGCCGTCGACCACGGCATCGAAATGCCCGACCAGCGCCTGCTGGCCGGCAAACCCGCCGAAGGCTTGATCCGCCTGCGTGCCTCCCATCAGGCCGGTTTACTGGTGCTGGAACTGAGCGACGACGGCAACGGCGTCGACCTGGAGCGCCTGCGCGGGACCATTGTCGACCGGCATCTGTCGACCCTGGAGACCGTGTTGAACCTGAGCGAAGAGGAACTGCTGACGTTCCTGTTCCTGCCGGGCTTCAGCCTGCGCGACAAGGTTACCGAGGTGTCCGGGCGCGGCGTCGGACTGGATGCGGTGCAGCATATGGTCCGCCAGTTGCGCGGCGCGGTGGTGCTGGAGCAGACGGCGGGGCAGGGCAGTCGTTTTCACCTGGAGGTGCCGCTGACCCTTTCGGTGGTGCGCAGCCTGGTGGTGGAAGTTGGCGAAGAAGCCTATGCGTTCCCGCTGGCGCATATAGAACGTATGTGTGACCTGGCCCCCGACGACATTGTGCAACTCGAAGGCCGCCAGCATTTCTGGCACGAGGGGCGGCATGTTGGCCTGGTCGCCGCCAGCCAGTTGTTACAGCGCCCGCCGGGGCAGACCAATGACGAGACCTTGAAGGTGGTGGTGATCCGCGAGCGCGATGCGGTGTACGGTATCGCCGTTGAACGTTTCATCGGCGAGCGAACCCTCGTGGTGTTGCCGCTGGATGACCGCCTGGGCAAGGTCCAGGATATTTCCGCCGGCGCCTTGCTGGATGACGGCTCGGTGGTGTTGATCGTCGATGTGGAAGACATGCTGCGTTCGGTGGACAAGCTGCTCAACACCGGGCGCCTGGAACGCATCGCCCGGCGCAGCCAGCAGGTCACCGAGGCGCCGCGCAAACGCGTACTGGTGGTGGATGACTCGCTCACCGTGCGTGAGTTGCAACGTAAATTGCTGCTTAATCGCGGGTACGAAGTGGCCGTTGCGGTCGACGGTATGGACGGCTGGAACGCCTTACGTTCCGAAGACTTCGACCTGCTGATCACTGACATTGATATGCCTCGCATGGACGGTATTGAATTGGTCACACTCTTGCGCCGTGATACTCGCCTGCAATCGTTGCCGGTGATGGTGGTGTCGTACAAAGACCGTGAAGAGGACCGTCGCCGTGGGTTGGATGCCGGCGCCGATTATTACTTGGCCAAGGCCAGCTTCCACGACGACGCGTTGCTGGATGCCGTCGTGGAGCTGATTGGGGGCGCGCGGTCATGAGGGTTGCGATCGTCAACGACATGCCCCTGGCCGTGGAGGCCTTGCGCCGCGCCTTGAATTTCGAGCCCTCGCACGAGGTGGTGTGGGTGGCCGGCAATGGTCTGGAGGCAGTGCAGCGCTGCGCTGAGTTGACGCCTGACCTGATCCTGATGGATCTGATCATGCCGGTGATGGACGGCGTGGAGGCCACGCGGCAGATCATGGCCGAGACCCCGTGCGCGATCCTGTTGGTGACCGTCGACCGCCAGGCCAATATGAGCCGGGTGTTCGAAGCCATGGGCCACGGCGCCCTGGATGTGGTGGACACGCCCGCACTCGGCGTAGGCAATCCAAAGGATGCGGCGGCACCGCTGCTGCGCAAAATCCTCAACATCGGCTGGCTGATCGGCCAGCGCGGCAGCCGCGTGCGCACCGAAACCACGTCAGCGCGCACCTCCGGCAAGCGCCAGAGTTTGGTGGCTATCGGCTCTTCGGCGGGTGGCCCGGCTGCCCTGGAAATCCTGCTCAAGGGTTTACCCCGTGACTTTCCCGCTGCCATTGTGCTGGTGCAGCATGTGGACCAGGTCTTTGCCGCCGGCATGGCCGAATGGCTCAGCAGTGCTTCCGGGCTGCCGGTGCGCCTGGCCCGCGAAGGCGAACCGCCGCAAAGCGGTGTGGTCTTGCTGGCCGGTACCAATCACCACATTCGTCTATTGAAGAACGGCACGCTAGCCTATACCGCAGAGCCGGTGAACGAGATTTACCGGCCTTCGATCGACGTGTTCTTCGAAAGCGTGGCCAGCCACTGGAATGGTGACGCCGTCGGCGTACTGCTGACCGGCATGGGTCGTGACGGGGCCCAGGGCCTTAAGTTATTGCGTGAACAAGGTTATTTGACCATCGCCCAGGATCAGCAGAGCTCGGCGGTGTATGGCATGCCCAAAGCGGCGGCGGCGATTGATGCCGCTGTTGAAATTCGCCCTCTGGACAGAATTGCGCCCCGATTACTGGAGGTCTTTGCACAATGAACATGACCTTGCGCGATGCTGGCTTGCAGGTAGTAATTCAGGTGACTGCAGATGAATGATTTACAGATCGACGACATCAAGACCGACGAAAATGCCGCCATGGTGTTGCTGGTCGACGACCAGGCCATGATCGGCGAAGCGGTCCGACGCGGCCTGGCCCATGAAGAAAACATCGATTTCCACTTCTGCGCCGATCCGCACCAGGCGATTGCCCAGGCTATCCGCATCAAGCCGACGGTGATCCTGCAGGACTTGGTGATGCCCGGCCTTGATGGCCTGACTCTGGTGCGCGATTACCGCAATCACCCGGCCACGCAGAACATCCCGATCATCGTGCTATCCACCAAGGAAGACCCGCTGATCAAGAGCGCGGCGTTCTCGGCGGGGGCCAACGACTACCTGGTCAAGCTGCCGGACAACATCGAACTGGTGGCACGCATCCGCTATCACTCGCGTTCCTACATGACGCTGCTGCAGCGCGATGCTGCTTACCGCGCGCTGCGGGTCAGCCAGCAACAGTTGCTGGACACCAACCTGGTGCTGCAACGCCTGATGAACTCCGATGGCCTTACCGGGCTGTCCAACCGCCGTCACTTCGACGAATACCTGGAACTGGAATGGCGCCGCGCCATGCGCGACCAGACCCAACTGTCGCTGCTGATGATCGACGTGGACTTCTTCAAGACCTATAACGACAGCTTCGGTCACGTCGAAGGCGACGAAGCCCTGCGCAAAGTTGCCGCCACCATCCGCGATGCCAGCAGTCGCCCTTCGGACCTGCCGGCACGCTACGGTGGTGAAGAGTTTGCGTTGGTGCTGCCGAACACCTCACCGGGAGGCGCGCGACTGGTGGCCGAAAAGCTGCGCATGGCCGTCGCGGCGTTGAAAATCCCGCATATAGCCCCGGCAGAAGGCTCCAGCCTGACGATCAGCATCGGCCTGTCGACCACCACGCCGCAGCAGGGTACGGATTGTCGGCAGCTGATATTGGCGGCGGACAAGGGCTTGTATACGGCCAAACACAATGGGCGTAATCAGGTCGGCATCGAGTGAATCGAGGCCGCAACCGATCAACATGTGGGAGGGGGCTTGCCCCCGATAGCGGAGGGTCAGTCACCTGATGCACCGCCATCGGGAGCAGGCCCCCTCTCACATTTAACCCAGCGTAGTCTGCCTTTTCGCCAGGCGGGCTGCCGCTCCCCCCCGTTTGCCGTTATACTCGCCGGCTTTCAAAAGTTCGCCAACGAGTGCTGCCCGCCATGGAAATCAACCCGATCCTGAACACCATCAAGGACCTGTCCGAGCGCTCCGAAACTATTCGGGGGTATCTTTGACTACGATCAAAAGCATGAGCGTCTGACCGAAGTCAATCGTGAGCTTGAAGATCCGAGTGTCTGGAACAAACCTGAATACGCCCAAGAGTTGGGCCGCGAGCGCGCTGCGCTAGCGCAGATCGTCGACACCCTCGACGAACTGAACACCGGTCTGGCCGATTGCCGTGACCTGCTGGACATGGCCGTCGAAGAAAACGACGAAGGCGCAGTGGGCGATGTCATCGCCGAGCTGGCCCGTCTAGAGGAAAACCTCGCCAAGCTCGAATTCCGCCGCATGTTCAGCCATGAAATGGACCCGAACAACGCCTACCTGGACATCCAGGCCGGTTCCGGCGGCACCGAAGCCCAGGACTGGGCCAACATCCTGCTGCGCATGTACCTGCGCTGGGCCGACAAACGCGGCTTCGACGCCACCATCATGGAGCTGTCGGCCGGTGAAGTGGCTGGCATCAAGGGCGCGACCGTGCACATCAAGGGTGAATACGCCTTTGGCTGGCTGCGTACCGAAATCGGCGTGCACCGCCTGGTGCGCAAGAGCCCGTTCGACTCCGGCAACCGTCGCCACACTTCTTTCTCCGCGGTGTTCGTCTCGCCAGAGATCGACGACAAGGTGGAAATCGAGATCAACCCGGCCGACCTGCGTATCGACACCTACCGTTCCTCCGGTGCTGGTGGTCAGCACGTAAACACCACCGACTCGGCCGTACGTATTACTCACGTACCGACCAACACCGTGGTCAGCTGCCAGAACGAACGTTCCCAGCACGCCAACAAGGACACCGCCATGAAAATGCTGCGGGCCAAGTTGTACGAGCAGGAAATGCAGAAGCGCAACGCCGCTTCCCAGGCGCTGGAAGACACCAAGTCGGATATCGGCTGGGGTCACCAGATCCGTTCGTATGTGCTCGATGCGTCGCGGATCAAGGATCTGCGCACTAACATCGAACGCAGCGACTGCGACAAGGTGCTCGACGGCGATATCGACGAATACCTGGAAGCCAGCCTGAAGTCCGGCTTGTAATAAAGATTGTAGGAGCCGGCTTGCCGGCGATCCCCGGCCGCAGGCCGGGGACAACGAACCTGATGGAAATTTTAAAGACATGAGCGACCAACAACTCGACCCGCAAGCCCTGCAACAGGAAGAAAACTCCCTGATCGCCCTGCGCAAGGAAAAGCTTGCTGCCGAGCGCGCGAAGGGCAATGCCTTCCCCAATGACTTCCGCCGCGAAAACTACTGCGATGCCTTGCAGAAACAGTACGCGGACAAGACCAAGGAAGAGCTGGCAGAGGCTGCGATCCCGGTCAAAGTGGCAGGTCGCATCATGCTCAACCGTGGCTCGTTCATGGTGATCCAGGACATGACCGGTCGCATCCAGGTCTACGTCAACCGCAAGACCTTGCCTGAAGAAACCCTGGCCTCGGTGAAAACCTGGGACATGGGCGACATCATTGCCGCCGAAGGCACCCTGGCCCGTTCCGGCAAGGGCGACCTGTACGTCGAGATGACCAGCGTGCGCCTGCTGACCAAGTCCCTGCGCCCGCTACCGGACAAGCACCACGGCCTGACCGACACCGAGCAGCGCTACCGCCAGCGCTACGTTGACCTGATCGTCAACGAAGACGTGCGCCAGACCTTCCGCGTGCGTTCGCAAGTCATCGCCCACATCCGCAGCTTCCTGATGGCGCGTGACTTCCTTGAAGTCGAAACCCCGATGCTGCAAACCATCCCCGGTGGTGCCGCAGCCAAGCCATTCGAAACCCACCACAACGCCCTGGACCTGGAAATGTTCCTGCGTATCGCGCCGGAGCTGTACCTGAAGCGTCTGGTTGTGGGTGGTTTTGAAAAGGTCTTCGAGATCAACCGCAACTTCCGTAACGAAGGTGTCTCGACCCGTCACAACCCAGAATTCACCATGTTGGAGTTCTACCAGGCCTACGCCGACTACGAAGACAACATGGACCTGACCGAAGAACTGTTCCGCGAACTGGCACAGCTGGTCCTGGGCAGCACCGACGTGCCGTATGGTGACAAGGTGTTCCACTTCGGCGAGCCGTTCGTACGTCTGTCGGTGTTCGACTCGATCCTCAAGTACAACCCCGAGCTGACCGCTGACGACCTCAACGACATCGACAAAGCCCGTGCCATCGCCAAGAAAGCCGGCGCCAAGGTGCTGGGCTTCGAAGGCCTGGGCAAACTGCAGGTGATGATTTTCGAAGAGCTGGTCGAACACAAGCTGGAACAGCCGCACTTCATTACCCAGTACCCGTTCGAAGTCTCGCCGCTGGCCCGTCGCAACGATGACAACCCGAACGTCACTGACCGTTTCGAGCTGTTCATTGGTGGCCGCGAAATCGCCAACGCCTACTCCGAGTTGAATGACGCGGAAGACCAGGCCGAGCGCTTCATGGCTCAGGTGGCCGATAAGGACGCCGGTGACGACGAAGCCATGCACTACGACGCAGACTTCGTACGCGCCCTGGAATACGGCATGCCGCCAACCGCCGGTGAAGGTATCGGCATCGACCGACTGGTGATGTTGTTGACCAACTCGCCGTCGATCCGCGATGTGATCTTGTTCCCGCACATGCGGCCGCAAGCGTAACTCTAGCGAAATCCGAAGCCGCCTTTTATAAGGCGGCTTTTTTATGGGGCGTTTTTAAGCGTCAAGCAAACAGCGCCAGGTTTTGATCTATTCAAGGATGTGTGTCGTGAACCGCGTAATCGCACAAGAAGGCGCCGCCGGCATTGCAGCTGCCGTGGCTGAAAGCGTCCAGTACCAGGGCCGTAAGGCCAGTCGTCGGGGCAGCGAGCAACGGCGGCAAGACATTCTCGATGCGGCCATGCGTATTGTGGTGCGTGAGGGCGTACGAGCCGTGCGCCATCGGGCGGTGGCGGCGGAAGCGGGCGTGCCGTTGTCGGCGACCACCTACTACTTCAAAGACATCGATGACCTGCTGACCGACACCTTCGCGCAGTACGTCGAACGCAGCGCTGCCTTCATGGGCAAGCTGTGGGTACGTAACGAAGGCCTGTTGCGCGAGATGGTTGCCTACGGCGATGGCAGCCCGGAGTCACGTTCGCAATTGGCCGATGACATCGCGCGCCTGACCGCCGACTATGTGCTGCGCCAACTGACCAACCGTCGCGAACACCTCATGGCCGAACAGGCGTTTCGTCAGGAAGCGCTATTGAACCCGCGCCTGGCCGAACTGGTGCGTTCCCATCAGCAGATTTTATTGCAGGGCACCGGGCAGTTTTTCCAGGTGTTGGGCTCCCGCGAGCCGCAGCAGGACGCCAAGGTGTTGACGGCGATTATCAGTCGGATGGAATATCAGGGCCTGTTGGGCGGCGCAGAGCCTCTGACCGGTGAAGAGATGCTTGAGATCCTCAAGCGTTACATGCATTTGGTGTTGGCCTCGGTCTGACACCGGAGGGTGTCTGATGAAAACCTGGCGTATCGCGCTAATCGCCTTGTCGTTCCTGCTGCTCAGCGGTTGTTTGGTGACCTTCAAGGAGCCGCTGGCAAGCCGTGAAGCGGCGCCGAATGAGTTGCTGGGCCACTGGTCCAGCAAGAATGCCTGGGGTGAGCCGCTCAACTTACACATCACTCGCGCCGGTGAGCACCGCTACAAAGCCGTGAGCTACCCTAAAGCGGCGCCGGGCCAGCGCGATGAGTACCTGTTTACTGTGTCGCGCCATGGCAACCGGTGGTACCTGTCGGCGCCGTTGCCTACAAAGTTCGGTGGGAATTTTATCCTGGCCGGCTTCGAATTCGACGAAAAGCACGAATTGGTGGTCTACAACCTGGATCTGGAGCAGATCCGCCAAGCCATCGGCCAACAGGCATTGGATGGAGGCACCGTAGAAACCGTCGAAGGCGACGGGGTGTTGGTGGACAGCCCCATGGACCGGGTATTCGCCTACCTGGATGACCCGGCCAATGCCGATGTGTTCGTTGAAGCCGCGCGCTATCAGCGTGCGGGCAAATAACGTTTAAAGAAGGAAGCACCCGGTGGACGATTACCAGCAGACGATACGCACCTTGTCCGATCGCATTGTGCTGGCACAGACACCGATTCGCGTCCTCGACGCCGTCAAATGGGACGACACTATTCGCCAGGGATTCCTCAAGGCCAAGGGCAAGGCAATGCCTGCCGTAGACCGCGACTATTACCTGAACCGGCCGCTGTCGTTTGACTCCAGTGCGGTGAAGCTGGAATTCCAGAATATCGAGCGTGACATCACCCGACGCCTCGGCCAGTTCAGCCCGGTGGGGCAGATCATGCGTCGCATGTGCCGCGAGTACCGCATGGTGGTGCGGATGCTCGAAGCGCGCGGCACCGAGGACTTCGGCCTGATTTCCCAAGAGCTGTACGGCGCCGCCTCCGATGCGTTCCACGCCGGCGACCCGACCCTGGCCGACCTGGGCCTGATGCTCTCCGACTACCTGAATAACATCGACGGCCGTGGCGACCTCAAGGACGAAGCCAAGACCCTCACCGCCAAGGACGCCGTCGCCCTGCTGCAAACCCGCCTGAATAAGGTGTTCGGCGAGGCGGAAGAAACCATTCGCGTGTTCGAGTCCGACGGCATCGTTGCGGATGCAGCGGCGGGGGCCGACTACATCAAGATCCGCGCCGATGCGATGTTCAACAATCGCGACGTGCGCGCCCTGGAAGTCCATGAAGGCCTGGTGCACGTCGGCACTACCCTCAACGGCCAGAACCAGCCGATCTGCACTTTCCTGTCCAAAGGCCCGCCGTCTTCCACGGTGACCCAGGAAGGCTTGGCGATTCTGATGGAGATCATCACCTTCGCCTCCTACCCGAGTCGCCTGCGCAAACTCACCAACCGCACGCGCGCTATCCACATGGTGGAGGAGGGCGCCGATTTCCTGCAGGTGTTCGAATTCTTCCGCGAGCAAGGCTTTGAAATCGCTGAAAGCTATGGCAACGCCAGTCGCGTATTCCGTGGCTCGGTGCCCAATGGACTGCCGTTTACCAAGGATTTGTCCTACCTCAAGGGCTTCATCATGGTCTACAACTACATCCAGTTGGCCGTGCGCAAAGGCAAGCTGGAACAGGTGCCGTTGCTGTTCTGCGGCAAGACCACTCTGGAAGACATGCGTACCCTGCGCCAACTGGTGGACGAAGGCCTGGTGGTGCCGCCCAAGTACCTGCCTGAACAGTTCCGCGACATGAACGCATTGGCGGCGTGGATGTGCTTCTCCAACTTCCTCAACCACTTGAGCCTTGATCGGATCGAGGCGGATTACTCCAATATCCTCTGAAGAAACCGGGTCTAAATGTGGGAGGGCGCAAACCACCTCCCACATTGAATCTTCAACAGACGGTCAACTTCATCTTAATCACGAGGCTTCAACGGATGAGAATCCTCGGCATTCTATGCCTGCTACTCACATTGAACGGTTGCAGCTCCCTGCTGTTCTACCCCGAACCCGGCCTGCCGTTCACGCCCGAAAAAGCGCACTTGCAATACCGCGACGTCACCCTCACCACCGCCGACGGCGTGAAGCTGCACGCGTGGTGGCTGCCGGCCAAGGCTGGCGTGCCCGTCAAAGGCACGGTGCTGCACTTGCACGGCAACGGCGGCAATCTGGCCTGGCACCTGGGTGGCAGTTGGTGGTTGCCGGAGCAGGGCTATCAGGTGCTGCTGGTGGACTATCGCGGATACGGGTTGTCCGAAGGCAAACCGTCCTTGCCGGCGATCTATCAGGATGTGGATGCAGCGTTCAGTTGGATCGACAAAGCCCCCGAAACCCAGGGCCCGCCGCTGATTGTTCTCGGCCAGAGCCTGGGCGGTGCGCTGGCCGTGCATTACCTGGCAGAGCATCCGGAGCGTCAGGCCAGGCTTAAGGCGCTGGTACTGGATGGTGTGCCAGCCAGTTATCGTGACGTAGGACAATTCGCCCTCAGTACCTCCTGGCTAACATGGCCGTTTCAAGTGCCCTTGTCCTGGCTGGTCCCCGACGCCGACAGTGCGATCAACGCCATGCCTCGGCTGACCGGCGTGCCGAAACTGCTGTTCCACAGCCTGGATGACCCGATCGTGCCGCTTTCCAATGGCATCCGTCTGTACCAGGCGGCGCCACCGCCCAGGGTGTTGCAATTGACCCGAGGCGGTCATGTGCAGACCTTTGCCGACAAGACCTGGCAAACCGTGATGCTGCGCTACCTGGATGACCCGCAGCACTTCAACGGCCTACGCCGCCTGGGCGAAATTCCGAACTACCCCATTCCTAAAGTTGACTGATCAGAGAGCCCGCAATGAGCGAAGAACGCAACATGATCCCGCTGATTCTCACCGGCATCGGCACCATCATCGGCACCGTCGGCTGCCTGTGGTACTACGGCTACCTGCACTTCGCCAAGCCGGAAGATGCGTTGTTGCTCAGTGACTTCACCATGCTCAAAACCGTGCCTGGCGAGGACTACAAAATTTCTTTGACCCCGGCGGCCCAGGTGGCGCAGTGCGTCGATGGCGTGCTGGTGATGTTCGACACCGAGCAGAAAGGCCTCAGTGGCGTGCTGGTAAACAACAAGAAACAGGCAGTACGTTGTATGGGGCAGGAAACGCCACAACTGCAGCAGTAAGCCCTCTTAAAACCTCACGATTTACGACTCGCCCCCGTAGATCGTGCAGTTGCAGCCCCCGTACGGAACTGAAATATCTGGAACCGTATCGCGCCAGCAACCACTGAATGCGGTATGACTTACACAGATCGGGGCCGAAAACGTGGCGATCACTATTGCTGCAATACGCAACATGCTGGACATGGCGAGGGGGCATGAGTCGTTGCAACGGCTGGATGCTCAGGACCATGAACTCCAGCAAATGATGGACAAGCTGTCACACAATACTTATGGCGCGAAGATAGAGCTGCCTGCTGAGGATACGCATCGAACGGTCCAGTTCGATGAGCCCAAAAAAAACCCACCGTAAGGTGGGTTTTCTTATCCAGCGTTAATCAATCAGTTAGCGACGGAAGAGCGTGGCTTCACTGGTTGGTTATCGTTAGAGATGGTCACCTCAACACGACGGTTCATGGCACGGCCCGACACGCTGCCATTATCGGCAACCGGGTATTCCTTGCCGTAGCCGGTGGTCACGATGCGGCGTGGATCAACGCCCATCTTGATCAGCGCAACCTGAACCGAAGCGGCACGGCGCTCCGAGAGGCTCTGGTTGTAGGCGTCGGCGCCGGTGCTGTCGGTGTAACCCTCAATGATCACTTGGCGATCCGGGTTTTCCTGGAGGAACTGCGCCAGCTTGTTGATGTTTACCAGGCCGCTGGATTTCAGATCGGCCTTGTTGGTAGCAAACAGCACGTCACCAAAGGTCACCAGGGTGCCGCGATCGGTTTGCTTAGCGTTCAGGCTGTCTTGCAGTTGCTTGATCTGAGCGTCACGAGCGTCGAGCAGGGCGCGGGCGCGTTCGTCACCAGCATTTTTCAGCTTGGCCTCGGACTCGCGCAGCGCGATGGTGTCTTTAGCCACTTCAACGCGCTGATTGGTCAGGTAGGCCAGTTGGTCGACTTTCTTCTGGTCTTCCTTGTCGCGATAGGCTTTGTCAGCCTTGTCCAGCCAGTCCTGAGCGTCCTTGGTTTCCAGAGCCGCTACTTTGGTGGCGTTCGGGTTGGCCTGCAGGGCCGAGAAGTTGGTCCGTGCATTTTCCAGGTTCGCGTTTGGCGGGGTGGAGCAAGCCGCCAGTGCAACGCTCATCGCCAGCAGGGCAGGGATCATCAATTGTTTACGCATAGTCATGTCGTCCTTTCAATTCGATATCGGGTGCAATGCAATCAGGGGCAGCAGCTTATTTCTGCTGGATAGCAGCCGGGCGCATGCCTTCCTGACGCAGCTCCTGAACAGCTTTCTGGGAGTCCTTCACAGCCTGGTCGGCTTTGGCGGCCTGGGCTTTGCGCTCTGCAACGCGAGCATCCCACTCGGCTTGCTCGGACAGGCGACGGGCTTCGTCGTAGTTCTTGTCATGCATGGCGATTTCGGCTTGCTTGAGCTTGTCCTGGGCCGACTTCATTTCTACGGCCGCGTACTCGGTGCCGCCGGCGCTGACAGCGCTGTTCACCGCGGACTGGGTTACTGCGTATTGCTCAGTCGGAGGGTTGCCGGCGCAGCCCGCCAGAACGAAGCTGGTGCCGATTGCCAGCGCGGCCAATTTAAGCCCGCGCAGGTGGTTAAACGAGGATTTGGCAGTGCTGGTCTTCATCGTCTTCAACTCCATTGGATAACTCCTGAAAAACTTCAAAATCCATCGCAGGTGGTCAGCGGTTGTGGGCCTGGCGGTTAAGCGCGGGGCACCTATTCAAACGGCTGTTCCAAGTGATGGCTTACTGGCTGTGACCGGAGGCTTTTTTGAATAGTTCAGAGAAGATGGCGATTTGCCTAAAAAAATAACTGACTGAACGGTCAGCGTAAAAAAATGGAACTTTTGCTGCGCGCAGAAGTACGCCGGGCCTCTTGGAGGCCCGGAATACAAGGGGTAGATAGACGGGGGTTAGTGCTTGGATTCGTCGACGCTGGTCGACAAGTCATGCAGATAGCGCCGCGACAACGTGAGAAAACGCGGCGTAGGGCCGACGTCTTCATAAAGCGGATCGCCCTCTTCATCGGTGGCGATGACGTGTTGCCCTTTGATGTAGGGGAAGCTGGCTTCCAGCTCTTCAAGGGCCGCGCCGATCAGCTCACCGAGCAGTTCTTCGGTACTGCGCTTGGGGTACATCTCGGCGATGGCCGCCAACCGTGCGGCGGCCTCTACATCAAGATGGATGGCGTACTCGGTCTTGGTCAAACGACCCTTAGCGTTCTCTTCCCAATGCTGGGCCAGTTCTCGAATTTTCATGGCAACCTCAATAAAGCCCGCGATGGCAGGCGGTGATGAGTGACCAGTCGCTCGCGTGGATAATGCGGCGGCTCACAGTTGAGACTAGCTGCAAGCCGCAAGGTTTAAAGTCTTGTCATAAAACGATGCTGACGGCACTCTGGCAGGCCTGCGCGTCCCGGATTTCTGGCTGGAGATTGGCTGATGAGTGATATCGATGCACGCTTGCGTGAGGATGTTCACCTGCTGGGTGAACTGCTGGGCAACACCATTCGAGAGCAGTATGGCGATGATTTTCTCGACAAGATCGAGCAGATCCGCAAAGGCGCCAAGGCTGACCGCCGGGGTGCCGGTGATGAGCTGAGCACCAGCCTCAACCAGTTACAGGAGGACGAACTGCTGCCCGTGGCTCGGGCGTTCAACCAGTTCCTGAACCTCGCCAATATCGCCGAGCAGTACCAGTTGATTCACCGGCGTGACGAGTCGCAGCCGGCACCGTTCGAATCCCGTGTGTTGCCTGAATTGCTGGCGCGTTTGCAAAGTGAAGGCCATAGCAATGAATCCCTGGCCCGCCAGTTGGGGCGCCTGGAGATCGAGTTGGTCCTCACCGCCCACCCCACCGAAGTGGCGCGCCGCACCCTGATCCAGAAATACGATGCCATCGCCGCGCAACTGGCGCTGCAAGATCACCGCGACCTCACCACGGCTGAGCGCGAACAGATCCGCCAACGCCTGCAACGGTTGATCGCCGAAGCCTGGCACACCGAAGAAATCCGCCGCACCCGACCCACTCCGGTGGACGAAGCCAAATGGGGCTTTGCGGTGATTGAGCATTCGCTGTGGCACGCCATCCCCAATTATTTGCGCAAGGCTGACCAGGCCCTGCATGCCGCCACTGGCCTGCGTCTGCCTTTGGAAGCCGCGCCGATTCGTTTTGCGTCGTGGATGGGCGGCGACCGCGACGGCAACCCGAATGTGACCGCGCCGGTCACCCGTGAAGTGTTGCTGCTCGCACGGTGGATGGCCGCTGACTTATACCTGCGCGATATCGACCACTTGGCGTCCGAACTGTCGATGCAAAAGGCCAGCCCGGCGTTGCAGGCCAAGGTTGGCGACAGCGTCGAGCCCTACCGCGCCGTGCTCAAGCAACTGCGCGAACGTCTGCGAGCCACACGCCAATGGGCGCACACCGCATTGAGCAGCAGCACGCCGGCACCGGCCGAGGTGTTGCAGAACAACCGCGACCTGCTGGAACCGCTGGAGCTGTGCTACCAGTCGCTGCATGAGTGCGGTATGGGTGTGATCGCCGACGGTCCGTTGCTTGATTGCCTGCGCCGTGCTGTGACCTTTGGCCTGTTTCTGGTGCGGCTGGATGTGCGCCAGGATTCCAGTCGCCATTCGGCGGCCATGACCGAAATCACCGATTACCTGGGCCTCGGTCGTTACGACGAGTGGGACGAAGACGCACGCATCAGCTTCCTGATGAAGGAATTGGCCAACCGGCGACCGCTGCTGCCGGGCTATTTCAAACCGTCGGCGGACACAGCCGAAGTACTCAACACCTGTAAGGAAGTGGCTGCCGCGCCGGCTGCCTCGTTGGGTTCTTATGTCATCTCCATGGCCGGCGCCGCGTCGGATGTGCTCGCCGTGCAATTGCTGCTTAAAGAGTCGGGCGTACAACGGCCGATGCGCGTGGTGCCGCTGTTCGAAACCCTGGCCGACCTGGATAACGCCGGTCCCGTGATCGAACAACTGTTGCTGCTGCCGGGCTACCGTGCGCGCTTGCAGGGCCCGCAGGAAGTGATGATCGGCTACTCCGACTCAGCCAAGGACGCCGGCACCACCGCTGCTGCGTGGGCGCAATACCGCGCCCAGGAACGGTTGGTGGATATCTGCCGCGAGCAACAGGTGGAACTGCTGTTGTTCCATGGTCGCGGTGGCACCGTCGGCCGTGGCGGCGGCCCGGCACACGCCGCGATCCTGTCGCAGCCGCCGGGCTCGGTGGCAGGGCGTTTCCGTACCACTGAGCAGGGCGAGATGATCCGCTTCAAGTTCGGCCTGCCGGATATCGCCGAGCAGAACCTCAATCTTTACCTGGCCGCCGTTTTGGAAGCGACGCTGCTGCCACCGCCCCCACCCGAGCCAGCCTGGCGCCACTTGATGGACGAATTGGCCGCCGATGGTGTGAGCGCCTACCGTGCGGTGGTGCGGGAAAATCCGCAGTTCGTTGAATATTTTCGCCAGTCCACCCCCGAGCAGGAGCTCGGCCGTTTGCCGTTGGGCAGTCGTCCAGCCAAGCGCCGTGCTGGTGGTATAGAAAGTCTGCGCGCCATCCCGTGGATCTTCGGCTGGACACAGACTCGGCTGATGCTGCCTGCCTGGCTGGGCTGGGAAGCGGCGTTGAGCAAGGCGTTAGAGCGCGGCGAAGGTGAACTGCTGGGGCAGATGCGTGAGCAGTGGCCGTTCTTCCGTACCCGTATCGATATGCTGGAAATGGTCCTGGCCAAGGCGGATGCCGATATCGCGCGTCTATATGATGAGCGCCTGGTGCAGCCGGATCTGTTGCCATTGGGGGTGCACTTACGCGACCTATTGTCGCAGGCGTGTGACGTGGTGCTTGGCCTGACTGGCCAGTCGCAACTGCTGGCCCACAGCCCTGACACCCTGGAGTTCATTCGCCTGCGCAACACCTACCTTGATCCCTTGCACCTGTTGCAGGCTGAGTTGCTGGCACGTTCGCGCCAGCAGGAAGCGGCGCAGGACAGCCCTCTGGAACAGGCGCTGCTGGTGTCCGTGGCCGGTATTGCCGCCGGGTTGCGCAACACCGGCTGAGGTTTTTTGCGTGTTCTCAAGGGCTTGCAGATAAACCACGACGACCGTCCGGAAAAGGGCGGTCGGCGTTTATAGCGTCGGGTTGCACTCAGGCACACCCTACCTATGGCGCATGCCGGGCGCGGTTCCTGCGACTTTTGGCGGCTTGTGTGGTTAAGGCCTGCTGTGTATCTTGATCAGCCTTTGGCCGTTTGGGCGGCCGGAATCCTATTTTTACGAGCCATACTTCTACGAGATTTGCCCCCACGCGGTGAATCCGAGCGTCATCTCTATATAAAAAATTGAGGAGCACATCGATGCGCGTCATTCTGCTGGGAGCTCCCGGGGCCGGTAAAGGTACTCAGGCAAAGTTCATCACTGAAAAATTCGGCATTCCACAAATCTCCACCGGCGACATGCTGCGTGCGGCCGTCAAGGCTGGCACCGAGCTGGGCCTGATCGCCAAGAGCGTGATGGACAGCGGCGGCCTGGTCTCCGATGACCTGATCATCAACCTGGTCAAGGAACGCATCAGCCAGGAAGACTGCAAGAACGGTTTCCTGTTCGACGGCTTCCCACGCACCATTCCCCAGGCTGAAGCCCTGGTGAAGGCCGGCGTTGAGCTGGATGCTGTGGTCGAAATCGCCGTTGAAGACGAAGAAATCGTCCAGCGTATTGCCGGTCGTCGCGTTCACGAGGGCTCGGGCCGCGTGTACCACGTCGTCTACAACCCGCCGAAGGTTGAAGGCAAGGACGATGTCACCGGTGAAGACCTGGTGCAGCGTAAAGACGACACTGAAGAAACCGTGCGTCATCGCCTGTCGGTCTACCACTCGCAGACCAAGCCATTGGTAGATTTCTACCAGAAGCTGTCCGCTGCCCAGGGCAAGCCGAAGTACAGCCACATCCCTGGCGTTGGCTCGGTAGAAGCCATCACTGCCAAGGTGCTGCAAGCACTGAGCTGATCCTTCGATCGGCTCGCTCAACAACGGCCCGCTTGCGGGCCGTTGTTGTTTATACTGGCGCACTTTTTTTCGACTTGGACACCCACACCGATGAGCACCCTGCTGGCCCTGGACACCGCGACTGAAGCTTGCTCCGTTGCCTTGCTGCACGATGGCATCGTTACGAGCCACTACGAGGTGATCCCGCGCCTGCACGCGCAGAAGCTGTTGCCGATGATCAAGCAACTGCTGGAAGAGGCGGGCACCACCCTGGCTGCTGTCGATGCCATCGCTTTTGGTCGTGGTCCGGGGGCGTTTACCGGTGTGCGGATCGCCATTGGCGTAGTCCAGGGCCTGGCATTTGCCCTGGAGCGCCCGGTATTACCGGTCTCCAACCTTGCGGTGCTGGCCCAGCGCGCATTGCGTGAGCATGGCGCTTCGCAAGTCGCAGCTGCCATTGATGCGCGGATGGATGAGGTCTATTGGGGTTGCTACCGCGAAACCGCTGGCGAGATGCGTCTGGTGGGCGTGGAAGCTGTGCAGTCACCGGAATCGTCAGTATTGCCGGACGATGCTAGCGGCGACTGGTTTGGTGCGGGCACTGGCTGGGGCTACGGCGAGCGTATCGGCGTTCAACGGGTTGGCCAGGACGCCGCCATGTTGCCTCACGCGGAAGATCTGCTGACCCTGGCGCGCTTCGCGTTTGAGCGTGGCGAGGCGATTCCTGCGGATCAGGCTGCGCCGGTTTATCTACGCGATAAAGTGGCTCAAACCAAAGCCGAACGCGGGATTATTTGACGCCAAAAATGATGGCAATGTGAGGCAAAAGTCGCCAATCGTCAGAATTTGCCACGGGTTTTAAACCTTTTTCAAATTATGTGTTCTAGTTATCACCAGAGCATTTGCGCGCTACGGATTGCGCCACTAAAATGCCATCACCGATACCGAGTTCGCATCGATGCGTATAGACGGCTTTTCCTCACAGTCCTACCCAATCAAACGTAAGCCACGTAAGGCGAACGTCACGGTAGACGAGTCCGTCGAAGACTCACCGGACTTCATCGAAGTCCAGCCCGATGCACAGTCCAACGCCCAAGCGCGACTCAGCGGTCTTCCCGCCCGTCAACAAGACATGGTTTTCCCGCGCTCGATGAGCAAAAGCGTTGCCACTGCCCTGGCCAGCTACCTGACCACCGCCGGCTTTGTCGAATGGGATATGGAAGTGTTGGGCCTCGACATCCACATCTGATGCGCCTGCCTTACTACCTCGGTTGCCCGTCCTGGAGCGAAAACGCCTGGCGCGAGTACCTGTATCCCGCCGATGCACGCTCCAGCGACTACCTTGCCCTCTATTCCCAAGTCTTTAATGCGGTTGAAGGCAATACCACGTTCTACGCCCGCCCTTCGGCCGCCACCGTGCAGCGCTGGGCCGACATCATGCCCGACGATTTTCGTTTCACAGCCAAGTTTCCAGGTGATATCAGCCATGGCGGCGACTTGCGTGAGCAATTGCCAGCGGCAGAAAGCTTTGTCAGTTTGATGAGCCCGCTCGGTGAGCGGGTTTCGCCGTTGTGGCTGCAACTGTCGGCGAGTTTCTCGCCGAAGCGCCTGGCGGAACTGGCCGGTTTTATTGATGGACTGGAGCGCCCGCTGGCAGTGGAAGTGCGCCACCCGGAGTTCTTCGCCAAGGGCGATGCCGAGCGCATGCTCAACCGTCTGCTGCGCGACCGTGGCGTCGAACGTATCTGCCTCGACCCGCGCGCATTGTTCAGTTGCACGTCCACATCGGCAGCGGTGCTGCATGCCCAATCAAAAAAGCCCAAGGTGCCCACACGCCCGGCCGCGCTGACCCAGTTTCCCCAAGTGCGATTTATTGGCCATCCCGAGCTTGAGGCTAACGACCCGTTCCTGATCCCATGGGTGGAGAAAATTGCCGGCTGGATCGAAGAGGGCCGCACGCCCTATGTGTTCCTGCACACCTCGGATAACCGGCTCGCCGCGCAACTGGCACTGCGCTTCCACGCCCAGCTGATGGCGCGTCTGCCTGGCTTGCCCGCGTTGCCGACATTGGATCGGCAACCCGAAGTCGAACAACTGGGGTTACTCTAAGGCTCCTTTTTTCGCCAGGATTCAGTCATGGATGCCCAAACCCGACGCGCCGAAACCTTCAAGGCCTTGCATGAGCGCGACCGCGCCTTCGTGATGCCCAATCCTTGGGACGCAGGCTCCGCAGTAATGCTCGCCAGCCTCGGCTTTGAAGCTCTCGCCACGACCAGTGCGGGTTACGCGTTCAGCCTGGGGCGCCCGGATGCGGAAGGGGCGTTGTCCCTGGAAGACACCTTGCTCAATGCCGCCATGATCGCCAAGGCCACCGCACTGCCGGTGGCAGCCGACCTGGAAAACGGCTTCAGTGATACCCCCGAAGGCTGTGCCCAAACCATCCTGCGCGCTGCTGCCAGCGGCATTGTCGGCGGCTCCATCGAAGATGCCACAGGTATCAGCGCCGACCCGATCTACCCCTTTGACCTCTCAGTGGAACGTGTGGAAGCCGCCGTCGCCGCCGCTCGCAGTCTGCCATTCCCCTTCACCCTGACGGCCCGTGCGGAAAACCTCCTGCATGGTCGCCTGGATTTACCTGACACCATTCGCCGTCTGCAGGCCTACGCCGAAGCGGGTGCTGACGTGCTGTATGCGCCGGCCTTGCGCAGCGCCGATGAGGTGTTGGCGGTGGTCAAGGCCGTGGCGCCAAAGCCTGTGAATGTATTGATGTCCGGTGGGCTGAAACTCAGCGTGGCGCAATTGAGCGCGATGGGAGTGAAGCGCATCAGCGTGGGATCGGCCATGGCGCTGGCGGCTTATGGTGAATTCTACCGGGCGGCCCAGGAAGTCTATGAACTGGGCACGTTCAGCTTTACTGAACGCTCGATGCCCTTCAGCACGGCCAATCAGTTCTTCAAGGGCTAAGCGGTGCGTTTTTTCAAAATATTGGGCGTGTTGCTGCTGCTCGGCGGTGCTGTTGCCGTGGGCGTATGGCGAGGCTGGGTGCCGCTGCCCGCTGAGTGGAACCCGTGGGCGCCGCTCGACGTGCGTGCCAGTCCGAACCTGTTGACCCGCTACAAACTGGGTCGCCTGCAGGAGGATCCGGCGTTGTGCGACGAGGTGCTGAAAACGTCCGGTCTGCGTGTCAGTCATCAGGCGGACACGCCCGCAGACGCCGCCTGCCCTTTGCGCAATACCTTGCGCGTGCAGGGCGCAGAAGTGGCATTAAGCAGCAGCTTTCTCGCCAGTTGCCCGTTGGCGGTGGCGTTCGCACTGTTTGAGCGCCACAGCCTGCAACCGGCGGCGCAGGCGGTGTTCGGCCAGGCGGTCACGCGGGTCGATCACTTGGGCAGCTTTGCCTGCCGCAATATCTATGGTCGGGCCGAGGGGCGGCTCAGCCAGCATGCTTCGGCCAATGCCCTGGATATCGCCGGGTTTCGGCTGGCGGATGGGCGCAGTATCAGCGTGCTCAAGGATTGGCCGGGGGAGGGCGCCAGCGCACGGTTTTTACGTCAGGTGCGCGATGGTGCCTGTGATGATTTCAACGTGGTGTTGAGCCCGGATTACAACGCCGCGCACCGCAACCATTTCCATCTGGACATGGGGCGTTGGTGGGTGTGTCGCTAAGGCTCAGGCCGCCAGGCGCAGGTTGTTGGCGATCAGTGGGCGTGCCCAGTGGTAGTCGAAGTCCAAGGCCTTTTGTTGGGCCACCAGCTCTTCGATCGGGTACGGCGTGGCGGGCGGCGGCAGCAAGTCCAGTTCGAACTCCGCGATCGGCAGGTGCAGAGGGCGAGGTTGCGGCGCCGGGCTAGGCTCGGGCAGCGGTTGGCCTGCGGTGAGGACGATGGGGCGTACCCAAGCGCTTTCGAAGTTCTGTTGGCGCTGCTGGGCGACGATTTCTTCGTCCGGGAACGGAGTCGCAGCCGGTGGCAGCAACTCGGTTTCGAATTCGGCGATCGGCAGGAAAAGTGGCTCAGGCGGAGCGATTTCAGTGTCCTTCACGTCGCACTCACGCTGCGTGAGGATCTGCGACAGCAGGTCGGCGCCTTCGTGGGGTTCTACCGCAGGGTCCACCGGCGCCGGCGCCTGGGCGGCCAGCGCGCCCGGCGTATCGCCGAGCTGCTCGGCCAGCGCTCGGGCGAAGAAGTCTTGCCACACATGACTCACCCCGGCCAGCGCTTGAGTATTGCGCAGGCCGTAATGGTTATGGGTCGGCAGTACACCGATGGTTAGGGGGAGAATGTCTGACATTTTTCTCGGTCGACGCTCAGCTCTGGCAAAATACCTGACTGTTATTTTTATCGGCCGCTGTTTGCCGATCCTTAATATTTTTGAGCGTAGTGATTCATGAGCGAACAACCAGCGGCCAGCCGCATCCAGGTCGAGGCTTTGGGCGAAGGTTTTAAGGGCCGCGCCGAGCAGTGGGCATCTCTGCTTGGCTTGCCTTTACAGCTCGCGGACGCGGACTTTTCCCTGCAAGTTGGCGAGCATGGCCTACAGCTGCAACAGCTAGGTCCTGACGCGCCGGGCCCGGTGCGGGTGGACTTTGTTGAGGGAGGTGCAGCTCATCGTCGACTCTATGGTGGCGGCAGCGGGCAGATGATCGCTAAAGCCGTAGGCATCGCCCAAGGCGTGCGCCCTCGGGTGCTGGACGCCACGGCAGGCCTGGGCAAGGACGCGTTTGTGCTGGCCAGCCTGGGCTGTGAGATGAGCCTGATCGAGCGCCAGCCGTTGATCGGCGCTTTGCTTGAAGACGGCCTGGCGCGTGGTGCAGATGACTTTGAAGTCGCGCCAATCGTGGCACGCATGAAGCTGCTCAAGGGCAACTCCATCGACGTTATGCTCAACTGGGAAGGCGAGCCGCCCCAGGTGATCTACCTCGACCCAATGTTCCCTCACCGTGAGAAAACCGCCTTGGTGAAGAAGGAAATGCGCCTGTTTCGGCCGCTGGTGGGTGATGATCCGGATGCGCCAGCCTTGTTGGCCGCCGCCCTGGCCCTGGCCAGCCATCGCGTGGTGGTCAAGCGCCCCCGCAAGGCGCCGTGCATCGAGGGACCAAAGCCGAGCCATGCGCTGGACGGCAAGTCCAGCCGGTATGACATCTATCCCAAAAAAGCGCTCAAAGCCTGATGTTCAAGGCCTGTACGCCCGCATAAACAACCCTACTACCTCCTGCACATGGGCTTCGGCGGCGTGTTCACTCAGATGCCCGCCGCAGCCATACAGCAGGCAGAAATTTGCCGTGCCCTTGAGCAGGCAGAAGAAGTGCTCGGCCGCCGTGAAAGGTTTGTCGATGCTCAGGGCACCGCTCTGGTCGATCTTGCTGAGCAGGCGCTCCATGCCCTGGAGCATGCGCATGGGCCCGGCTTCGAAAAAGATCTGTGAGAGTTTCACGTCCTGATTGCCGGTGGTCATCATCAAACGATGCAGGTTCACCGACTCCTCGCTGTTGATCAGCCGATGAAAACCGCGCGCGATATTCAGCAACACCGTCTCGACTGGCATGCCCTCCGGCAGCTCGAAGTACATCACCGGTAGCTGCTCTTCGCATGTCGCCACCACGGCGGCGGTGAACAAGGTCTCTTTGTCGGTGAAGTGGCTGTAGACGGTCAGTTTCGACACGCCTGCCTCAAGGGCTACGGCATCCATGCTGGTGCTGGCATAACCATTCCCCAAAAACAGAGTTTTCGCTGCCTGAAGAATTGCCTGGCGTTTTGCCATGTCCTTGGGACGCCCGGGGCTATTGGTGTTAACGCGATTGTCGGACATTTTCACCTTTAATACTGGACTGGTGAGTTTGGTATTAATAACATACTGGCCAGTATAATTATTCCTAGCTTCATTTGCGAAAGGTCCTTCAGCATGCGCAGCACTTTCCTGCCCTTTGCGTTGCCTGTCAGCCTGGTCTTAATTTTGGCCGCCTGCGGCCATGAAGAATCGGCCCAGATCACCGTCCGCCCTGCCATGGTGGTGCAACCGCAACCGTCGGCACAGTCGATGGACAGCTACCCCGGAGAAGTGCGGGCTCGCTATGAGCCGGACCTGGCCTTTCGCATCGGTGGCAAAGTCAGCAAACGCCTGGTTGAAGAGGGTGAACGCGTCAAGGCCAACCAACCGTTGGCGGAACTCGACCCCCAGGACGTGCGCCTGCAACTGGAGGCTACCCGCGCCCAAGTCGCCGCTGCCCAAGCTAACCTGAGCCTGGTCCGCGCCGAGCGCGATCGCTATAAGACCCTGATGGACCGTCAGATGGTCAGCCGTTCTCAGTACGACAATTCCGAAAACCTCTACCGATCCGGCGAAGCGCGCCTCAAGCAGATCAAGGCCGAATTCGACGTGGCCAGCAACCAAGCCGGTTACGCCGTGCTCCGTGCCCCGCAGGATGGAGTCGTCGCTAAGCGCGCCGTGGAGGTCGGCCAAGTGGTGTCGGCTGGCCAAACCGTGTTCACCCTGGCCACCGATGGCGAGCGCGAAGTGCTCATTAGCCTGCCCGAACAAGGCTTTGGTCGCTTCAAGATCGGTCAGCCGGTAGCCGTGGAGTTGTGGAGCCAGCCGGACCAGCGTTTTACGGGACGCATCCGTGAACTGTCTCCCGCAGCCGATCCAAAATCGCGCACCTTTGCCGCCCGAGTGGCGTTTACCGGCGGTAAAGTCCCGGCGGAATTGGGCCAAAGCGCTCGCGTATTCATACAGACCGAGGGTGTCGTTCCGCTGTCGGTGCCGCTGTCTGCCCTCAGCGCGGAGAATGGCGCGTCTTACGTCTGGCGTGTGGAAACGGACAATACCCTCAAGCGCGTACCGGTGCGCATTGGCGCCTTCGGCGAAAAAACCGTTCCGGTGCTGGAAGGCTTGAAGCCCACCGATTGGGTGGTCGCCGCGGGCGTGCATGTGCTCCACGAGGGCCAGCAAGTGCGCCCGGTGGATCGCTCCAACCGTGTCGTGAATCTGGCGGCCAAGGAGTAGTCCCCGATGGGTTTCAATCTTTCCGAATGGGCGTTGCGTAATCGCCAGATTGTACTGTTCCTCATGATCCTGCTGGCCGTGGTTGGCACCTTGTCCTACACCAAGCTGGGACAAAGTGAAGACCCGCCATTCACCTTCAAAGCCATGGTGATCAAGACCAACTGGCCCGGTGCTACGGCCCAGGAAGTCTCGCGTCAAGTCACCGAGCGCATCGAGAAAAAACTGATGGAAACCGGCGAGTACGAGCGCATTGTCTCGTTCTCGCGCCCTGGCGAGTCCACGGTTACCTTCATTGCCCGCGACTCCATGCACTCGGCGCAGATTCCTGAGCTGTGGTACCAGGTGCGCAAGAAGATTAGCGACATCCGCCAGACCTTGCCGCCGGATATCCAGGGTCCGTTTTTCAATGATGAATTCGGCACCACCTTCGGCAATATCTACGCGCTGACCGGCAGCGGTTTCGACTATGCCGTGCTCAAGGATTACGCCGACCGCATCCAGATTCAGCTGCAACGGGTAGCGGATGTGGGCAAGGTGGAATTACTCGGCCTACAGGATGAGAAAATCTGGATCGAGCTGTCCAACCTCAAGCTCGCCACCCTCGGCCTGCCATTGGCAGCGGTGCAGCAGGCGTTGCAGGAACAGAACGCGGTGTCCACGGCCGGCTTCTTTGAAACCCCGAGCGAGCGCGTGCAACTGCGTGTGTCGGGCAACTTCAAGACAGTGGAGGAGATCCGCGACTTTCCGATTCGAGTGGGCGACCGGACCTTTCGTATCGGCGATGTAGCTGACATTCACCGTGGCTTCAACGATCCGCCGGCACCGCGCATGCGTTACATGGGCGCCGATGCAATCGGTCTGGCCGTGGCCATGCGCGACGGCGGCGATATCCTGATATTGGGCAAGGCGCTAGAAGGCGAATTCGCACGTTTGCAGAAGAACCTTCCGGCAGGCATGGAGTTGCGCAAGGTGTCGGACCAACCGGCAGCGGTGAAAACCAGTGTTGGAGAATTCGTGCAGGTATTGGCCGAGGCATTGGCGATCGTATTGCTGGTGAGCTTCTTCTCCCTCGGCGTACGCACCGGCATGGTGGTGGCCCTGGCGATTCCGTTGGTGCTGGCGATGACCTTCGCCACCATGTATTACCTCGGCATTGGCCTGCACAAGATTTCCCTCGGCGCACTGGTACTCGCCCTCGGTTTGCTGGTGGATGACGCGATCATCGCCGTGGAAATGATGGCAATCAAAATGGAGCAGGGCTACGACCGGCTCAAGGCCGCCAGTTTCGCCTGGACCAGCACCGCCTTCCCGATGCTCACCGGCACGCTGATTACGGCGGCAGGTTTTCTGCCGATTGCCACTGCGCAATCGAGCACCGGCGAATACACCCGTTCGATTTTCCAGGTGGTGACCATCGCGTTGCTGGCCTCGTGGGTCGCCGCGGTGGTGTTCGTGCCATACCTGGGGGAAAAGCTCCTGCCGGACCTGGCGAAGATTCACGCAGCCAAACATGGCGCTGAGGGCCCGGATCCCTACGGAACGCCGTTCTACCAGCGCGTAAGGCGTTTGGTGGAGTGGTGCGTCACTCGACGTAAAACCGTGATCGTACTGACACTGCTGCTGTTTATCGGCTCAGTGGCGCTATTTCGCTTTGTGCCGCAGCAGTTCTTTCCGGCCTCGGGGCGCCAGGAGCTGATGGTCGACCTGAAACTGGCCGAAGGCGCGTCCCTGAGCAACACTGCCGATCAGGTCAAACGCCTGGAAGCCTTGCTCAAGGATCATGCCGGCATCGAGAACTACGTGGCTTACGTCGGCACCGGTTCGCCGCGTTTCTACTTGCCGTTGGACCAGCAACTGCCCGCCGCGAGCTTTGCGCAATTTGTGGTGCTGGCCAAAACCATCGAAGAGCGCGAAAGCCTGCGCACCTGGCTGATCGCAACCCTCAACGAACAATTTCCCGACCTGCGTTCGCGCGTCACCCGCCTGGAAAACGGCCCGCCCGTGGGTTATCCGGTGCAGTTTCGCGTGACCGGCGAACACATCGAGGAAGTTCGCGCCCTTGCACGGAAAGTTGCCGCCAAGGTTCGCGAAAATACCCACGTGGTCAACGTTCACTTGGACTGGGAAGAGCCGAGCAAAATTGTCTACCTGAACATCGACCAGGACCGCGCCCGCGCCCTTGGTGTGAGCACTGCCAACCTGTCGAAATTCCTGCAGAGTTCACTCACCGGCTCAAGCGTCAGCCAATACCGGGAGGACAACGAATTGATCGAGATCCTCCTGCGCGGCACGGTCCACGAACGCACCGAACTGTCGCTGCTGCCTAGCCTGGCGGTGCCGACCGACAACGGTAAAAGCGTGGCCCTGTCGCAGATCGCCACCCTCGAATACGGATTCGAGGAAGGCATCATCTGGCACCGTAATCGCCTGCCGACGGTCACCGTGCGCGCCGACATCTATGGCAAGGAACAACCGGCGACGCTGGTGCAGCAGATCCTGCCGACCCTCGAAGGCGTGCGGGCCGAACTGCCGGATGGCTACCTGCTGGACGTCGGCGGTACCGTCGAGGACTCCGCCCGCGGGCAGAACTCGGTGAAGGCCGGCGTGCCGCTGTTTATTGTGGTGGTGCTGACCTTGCTGATGCTGCAACTGCGCAGCTTCTCACGCACGGCAATGGTGTTTCTCACGGCGCCGCTGGGCTTGATCGGCGTCACGCTGTTCCTGCTGGTGTTTCGTCAGCCCTTTGGCTTCGTAGCCATGTTAGGGACCATCGCCTTGTCGGGCATGATCATGCGCAACTCGGTGATCTTGGTGGACCAGATCGAGCAAGACATCAAGGCTGGCTTGGCGCCGTGGCAGGCGATTATCGAAGCCACCGTCCGACGCTTCCGCCCGATTGTGCTGACGGCACTCGCGGCGGTATTGGCGATGATCCCGCTGTCTCGCAGTGTGTTCTTCGGACCGATGGCGGTGGCGATCATGGGCGGGCTGATTGTGGCGACGGCGTTGACGCTATTGTTCCTGCCGGCACTGTATGCTGCGTGGTTCAAAGTGAGGAAGGACGTCGCGTAACCATGTTGGCCACTGTTTCAGCCCTGATATTGCTACTGCTTGCCCCTGGCCCTACCAACACCCTGCTGTTTCGCGCAGGTGTGTTGTTCGGGTTTCGGGCATCCTGCAAGCTCGTGCTAATCGAGTGCCTGGCGTACTTGCTGCAAGTGTCGGCATGGGGTGTGGCGCTTCTCTATCTCGCGGCGTTTTCACCGTGGGCGTTGAAGGCGACGCAACTGGCGGCGGCGTGCTACCTGCTGTATGTGTCGTGCAAATTGTGGCAGCGCAAGAACAGCGAGATCAGCCCTGCCGAAGATCGCTTCACCGGGTTGTACTTCTTTTTGTTGACGGTCATGAATCCCAAGGGCTTGCTGATCGTTTCCTTTATCGCTCCGTCCAATACGTTCACCGCCGCGCAAGGTTATGCCGAGTTCATGGGGTTATTGGCGTTGGTGGTTGTGCCGGTAGGCGCCGCTTGGGTGTTGTTGGGGAGTCGCTTCGAAGGGATGCAGAAGAGTTGGCTCACGCCCTTGAAGATCAATCGAATCACGTCGATTGCCATTGGCTGCTTCGCAACCTTGATGATGGGCCGACTGGCCGATTCAGTTTTTCACTAGAATCGCTCCCCGTTGCAGGGAGCGATCCTCGCGCTGCTTATAGTGCTCCAAACACCTTCTTCGCCAAACTCGTCGCTGCAGCGGCCGGGTTCTTGCGAATCGTCTCTTCCTGCTGCGCAATCATCTTGAACAAACCATCCAGCGCCTGTTCGGTCACGTAGTTTTCGACGTTGGCGCTCTTGGCATCCACCGCACCAAAGGCTGCCGCTTTGCCCGCCAGGGCGTTGTACTGCTGGGCCACGCCGACCTTATCCGTAGCGGCCTTGACGATCGGCAGGAACTTGGCGCGGATTGCATCGCGCGAGCTTTTGTTCAGGTATTGGGTGGCCGAATCCTGGCCGCCGCTGAGAATGCCTTTAGCGTCGGTCACGCTCATGTTTTTCACGGCGTTGACCAGGATCGGCTGTGCCTGGGTCACAGCGGTTTCAGCCGCTTTGTTCATGCTGGTTTCCAGTTGCGTAACCTGGTCGCCCATGCCGAACATTTTCAACTTCTCGGCAACTTTGCCCAGTTTGCCCGGCAGGCCGATCTTCACTTCAGGGTTGTCGCTGAAACCGCCGGGTTTGCCCAGTTGTTTCACTGCGATCTGTGCGCCTTGGGTCAGGGCATCCTTAAGGCCGCCGCTGGCGTCGCCTTGGGACAGGCTACTCAGGTCCAGGGCCATGGCGTTGGCGCCGAGCAGCAGGCCGGCACACAGAGCAGTGAGGCGAAGGGAATTACGGAGCATTTGCGCTTCCTTATGATCTGGAAAATATCAGTGTGCGACCGCATCAACCCGCAGGCGCAGCGGCTGCGGATCCTGGCCGTTGAGCTGCACGGCGTGACGTTCGGTAGTGATAAACAGTAGCTTGCCATCCTGTTCGATGCGAGCACTCACCGAATAACTGTGGCCCGGTTTAATCTGTGCCGGGTCGTAATTCAGGTGAAACGGCAGCGGTACCTGGCCTTTGATCGGGCCTTTCTGTTCCGCAAGGATCACGGCCGGGGCGTCCATAAGGGACACGTCCTGCAGGCTGACACTCAAGGTTGCTGTTGGCGGCAGGGCGATGCGTTGCAGGTAAAACACTTCGCCATCGAGGCTGGCCTTGGGGGCAGGGGTCATGGATTGGCAAGCTCCCAGCAGGGCGGTCAGGCTCAGGAGGATGATCT
Source organism: Pseudomonas sp. RIT357 (assembly GCF_000632245.1). Lineage (NCBI taxonomy): Bacteria > Pseudomonadati > Pseudomonadota > Gammaproteobacteria > Pseudomonadales > Pseudomonadaceae > Pseudomonas > Pseudomonas sp. RIT357. The sequence continues at coordinate 127,075 of NZ_JFYX01000049.1, read as the reverse complement.
TTTTCATGGTGCGGCTCCTTGTCAGCGACGCCAGCATCCCGCTGGCGCCTTATTCAATCTAGCGGGTTTCTTCAGGCTCATCCGGTTGTTCGGCTGCGCCATCAACACGATGCAGGGCCACCTGGCGAATCGACAGGCGAATCTCAGCCGGCAACACCCGTTTGGCCGCGCCTTCTGCCAGTTCGCCGAGCAGATCGTGATAACTCAGTTTGCCGGCCTCATCGCGACGCAGCACATCTTGTTCCAGCAGCGTCTGGATGAAATGTCGGAAAAGGCTCTTGTCGAAGAACTCCGGGGCATTGAGGCCATGCAGGATCGACAGACGCTGGGCCATGATCGTGCACAGGTCCTCCAGCTCTTCGGCGCTGATGGTGTTCTGGCCGCTGTTGAGCAGCAGCGAGATTGCCATGTAGAAGCGTTGCAGGGTCTGGGCGATGCTCTTGGACAGCAGCGTCAGCAGTACGAATTGCCGCGAGCTTGGCGCCGGGCGCAAGTACACGTTGTTTTCGAAGCGCAGCAGACCTTGTTCGACAAAGGCTTCCAGCCACTGGTCGACGACAGTGTCCAACTCCTCCAGCGACCAGCGGATAAACAGCTCCGATTGCAGGTATGGGTACAGCGCGTGGGTGTAGCGCAGAATTTGTTCGCGGCTCATCCGCGAACTGCTCTGGAAAAAACTCGCCAGCAGCGCCGGCAGGGCAAAGATGTGCAGCACGTTGTTGCGGTAGTAGGTCATCAGGACGGCGTGCTGCTCGTCCAGGTAGACAATCTTGCCGAGGGCGTCGCTCTGTTCTGACAGCAGGTCCATGTCCTTGACGTGCTTGATCAGCGCCAGGCCATCCCCCTCGGGCAGAGTGGTGTGGGGTGAGTAAGGCACGCGGCGCAGCAGCGCGAGGTACAGGTCCAATTGGCGGGCCATGGCCTGTTCGTCCAACGCCAGGCGTGTGGTGGACAGCAGCGCCAGGGCCACTAGGTTCACCGGGTTCACCGCCGCCGCTTCGTTCAAGTGGCGGGCCACCCGCTCGCTGAGGCGGTTGGTGGTTTCGTTGAGCCACGCCGGCTTGTAGTTCGGGGACAGTTCCTGTGTGCGCCAGTCGGGTTGTTCGCTGTCGAGGAATTCCGCCAGCTTGATCGGCTCGCCGAAGTTGACCGCGACCTGGCCAAAACGCTGCTTGAGCGCGCCGACCACTTTGAAAATGTCGAAAATCGACTCCTTCTTCTTGCTCGCGCCGCGTAGTTCTCCGAGGTAGGTCCGGCCTTCCAGCACGCGTTCATAGCCGATATACACCGGCACAAACACAATTGGCATACGCGAGGAGCGCAGGAAACTGCGTAGCGTGATCGCCAGCATCCCGGTCTTCGGTTGCAGCATGCGCCCGGTACGCGAGCGTCCGCCTTCGACGAAGTACTCAACCGGGAAACCCTTGGTGAACAGGGTGTGCAGGTATTCGTTGAACACCGAGGTGTACAGCGGGTTGCCTTTGAAGGTGCGGCGCATGAAAAACGCCCCGCCACGGCGCAGCAAACTGCCGATCACCGGCATGTTCAGGTTGATGCCCGCGGCGATATGCGGCGGGGTCAGGCCATTCTTGAACAGCAGGTAGGACAGCAGCAGGTAGTCGATATGGCTGCGGTGGCAAGGCACGTAAATCACCTCGTAGCCTTGGGCAACCTTTTGCACGCCCTCGATGTTATTGACCTTGATGCCGTCGTAGATTTTGTTCCAGAACCAACTCAGCACCACTTCGAGGAAGCGGATCGCGGTGTAGGTGTAGTCCGAGGCGATTTCGTTGCCATAGCGCAGGGCCTGGGCCTTGGCTTTTTCGGGGCTGATTTTTTCCCGTTCGGCTTCATCCAGGATCGCCTGACGCACCAGCGGCATATTCACCAGGCCTTTGACCAGGTTGCGGCGGTGAGACAGGTCGGGGCCGATTACGGCTGTCTTCAGGTTACGAAAGTGCACACGCAGGATGCGCTGGGCCATGCGCACAGTGCGTTCGTGCCCTTTATTGTGCTCGATCAATTCACGCAGGTTGATGGGCGCGGAGAATTGCACACGGGTCTTGCGACCAAGAATCAGGATGCTCAACAGACGGCGTAGACGGCCGGTGACGGCCCAACTGTCGGCAAACAGCAGTTTCCACGGGCTGGACTCGCTCGCCGGGGTTTGGCCCCAGAACACACTGACCGGAATGATTTGTGCATTCTCTTCGGCGTGTTCGCTCAGGGTGTTGACCAGGCGAGTCAGGGTGGGCGGCGCGCCGCGCTTGTCCTGACGGCCGAGCCAGTCCGGTTCAGGCGTGAGGTAGAAGAACGCCGCCGGCTCCATCAACGGGCCAACCGATACTGGCAGCACCGGGCGCGGCAGGCCGGCCTTGGTGCACTCGGCATCGACCACCGCCAATTCGGTGAGGGAGGGCGATTGCAGGACGTAGAACACCGGCCGGCTGCGGTCCAGGTTGAGGGTAAGGGACGACTGGTTGATCGTTTCCGAGCGAACCCAGAGGTACAACAGTCGGCGCAAGGTGCCAAACACCAGACGGCGGAACGGGGAGCGGGTCATAGGCGAGCTGCTTCAAGTGGAAAAAACCGAGCAGGCGCTCGGGCGCGTAGTGTGCCGTATTCGCCGAAAATCGGCAAAAAAGCAGCGATGTAAACTTGAGTTGATCGTTTTTGAGCCTGTCTTATACTCGGCAGTTCAACGCGACTGACTCAACAATAAAAAAACGTACGTGGGAGTAAGACAGATGGCAACGCGCGAAACCGGCAATGTGAAGTGGTTCAACGATGCAAAGGGCTATGGCTTTATTCAGCGTGAAGATGGCAAGGATGTGTTCGTGCACTACCGCGCTATTCGCGGTGATGGCCACCGTTCCCTGGCCGAGGGCCAGCAGGTGGAATACGCCGTGGTGACCGGCGAGAAGGGCTTGCAAGCGGAGGATGTGGTCGGTTTGTAATACGGGTTTTTGTTACACCGCAGAACCCATGTGGGAGGGGGCTTGCCCCCGATTGCAGAGTGTCAGTCACTGAACACATTGGCTGACACACCGCTATCGGGGGCAAGCCCCCTCCCACATGTTGATTGTGGTTTACCGCTCAGGCTCAGGCAGTTTTCCAGGTGATCTGCTCTTCACCGTCTGCGCTGATGCGAATCCAGGTGTCGGCACTTTCCTCACCTTCTTCCTCGACCCACGTCCCCGGCGCGCAGCGCACTTCAACGTTCAGTGCAGCAAACGCGGCGCGGGCGCAGGCGATGTCGTCGTCCCACGGGGTTTGGTCACTTTCCAGGTACAGGCTGTTCCATTTGCCTACAGCCTTGGGCAGCCAGGTGACCGGCACGTCACCGGCCTTGCACTTGTAGGTCTGGCCACGCTGGACCCAGTCGGTGCACGGGCCCAGGGCGGCGCCCAGCCAGGCGGCGATGGCCTTGTAGTCGACGTCGGCGTCCTTCAGGTAAATCTCGATATCGGGTTGGCGCATGGATATTCCTCGTTGCGGGATTCGAAAATCCATTCGCGGATACTTAAAGTCGGTTATTGAAGCACGAAATAGTCGTAACGCATCGACACGGTGACCAGCAACGGCTCGGCAGCCTCGATCACTTCGGCACGGCGCTCGGCGCTGGCGCGCCAGCCGTGGGGTGTCATGGCCAGCAGGTTAGCGCGGTCTTTGGGGTCGGCCAGGCTCAGGGTGAACTCCAGGGTTTCACTGTGCGCCAGGCTCATGCCGTCTGGCACCAGAGCCAGGTGTTTGTCGTCGGTGTACTCGCGCACTTCATCGTACAGACGCTCGCGCAGCTCCATCAGGTGGCCACTCGTAGGACCGACTTTCATCAGGCCGCCGCCGGGGCTGAGCAGGCGTTTGGCTTCCTGCCAGTCCAACGGGCTGAACACGCTGGCGAGGAACTGGCAGCTGGCATCGGCCAACGGCACGCGTGCCATGCTGGCGATCAACCAGGTCAGCTTCGGGTTGCGCTTGCACGCACGCTTGACCGCTTCCTTGGAAATATCCAGGGCATAGCCGTCGGCGTGGGGCAAGGCATCGGCGATCTGCGCGGTGTAGTAACCCTCACCACAGCCGATGTCGACCCAGCGCTGCGGTGCGCGTTCAGCCGCCAGTTCGGCGAGGCGCTTGGCCACCGGGGCGTAATGCCCGGCGTTGAGGAAGTCACGGCGTGCTTCGACCATGGCCAGGTTGTCGCCCGGATCGCGGCTGTTCTTGTGCTGCACCGGCAACAGGTTCAGGTAACCCTGGCGAGCCCGGTCGAACCGGTGCCCCGCCGGGCAGGCTACGCCGTTTTCGACCGCGTTGAGCGGGGCGCTGCAAATGGGACAAGCAAGCATCAGGCGAGCAACTTGATCAGGGTCTGGTAATAAATTTCGGTCAGTACATCGAGGTCGCTGGCGAGGATGCGCTCGTTGACCTGATGGATCGTCGCGTTGACCGGGCCCAGCTCGACCACTTGGGTGCCGAGGGTGGCGATGAAGCGGCCATCCGACGTACCGCCGCTGGTGGACGCCAGGGTCTCGCGACCGGTAATCGCCTTGATGCTGGCAGACACGGCGTCGAGCAAAGCGCCTGGTTCGGTGAGGAACGGCAGGCCCGACAGCGCCCATTCCACATGCCAATCCAGGCCATGTTTGTCGAGGATGGCTGCAACGCGTTGCTGCAGGCCTTCGACGGTGGATTCGGTGGAGAAACGGAAGTTGAACACCGCCGTCAGGTCACCGGGGATCACGTTGGTGGCGCCAGTGCCGGAATTGAGGTTGGAGATCTGGAAGCTGGTCGGCGGGAAAAAGGTGTTGCCGTTGTCCCAATGCTCGGCGGCCAATTCCGCCAGGGCCGGTGCGGCCAGGTGGATCGGGTTCTTCGCCAGGTGCGGGTAGGCCACATGGCCCTGCACGCCGCGTACGGTCAGCGTAGCGCCGAGGGAGCCGCGACGGCCGTTCTTGACCACATCACCTACCAGGGTGGTGCTCGACGGTTCGCCGACGATGCACCAGTCCAGGCGCTCTTTGCGCGCGGCCAGGCGTTCGATCACGGCTTTGGTGCCGTGGTGCGCCGGGCCTTCTTCATCGCTGGTGATCAGGAAGGCAACCGAGCCCTTATGGTCCGGGTAGTCGGCTACAAAACGTTCCGAAGCCACCAGCATCGCGGCGAGGCTGCCTTTCATGTCGGCTGCGCCACGCCCGCAGAGCATGCCGTTTTCGTCGATCAGCGCGTCAAACGGGTCGTTCTGCCAGGCCTGTACCGGGCCGGTCGGCACTACGTCAGTGTGACCGGCGAAGCACAGCACCGGACCTTCGTGCTTACCGTGGGTAGCCCAAAAGTTGTCCACGTCTTCGATGCGCATCGGCTCCAGCGCAAAACCAGCGTCGCCCAGGCGCTGCATCATCAGCTTCTGGCAATCGGCGTCGATCGGTGTGACCGAGGGGCGACGGATCAGGTCGATGGCAAGTTGAAGGGTCGGCGAAAGGTCGGCATGGGCCGTCATGGGAAAACTCCGGAAAGCATGTTTGGAAGAGCAGGGCGGGCGGACAAAACGGCCGTTATCTTATAGCAAAACGGCGACCAGAGGCCGCCGTTTAGTGCATTGCGCAAGTTTTTACGCGGCCGGCGCTGGCTCAGACGCGGCTGCCGGTTTGGGCAGCGACGACAGGAACGCCATAATCAACGCCGCCACATACGGCAGCGATTGCACCAGCAGCATCACCACCCAGAAACGTATGTCATTGCTTGGCAGGCCTTGCACCAAGTAGATCCCCAGCGCAGCACCCCACAGCAGCAGCATGATGAACATTTCTTCGCGGGCTTCGGAAATCGCGACCCAGAAGCCGTGGTTATCCGCGTTTTTCGGCGTACGAAAGAACGGAATACTGGTGGTGAAGAAGCCATACAGCACCGCCTTGGCGATGGTGTGGGACAGCGCCAGGCCAGCCAGCGCGGCGCAGAACGCATCCTTGAGGTTCACGCCCACGGCACGGCGGTACAGGAAGATGATCTTGCCCACCTTGAACACGAACAACGCCAACGGCGGGATCGCGAAAATCAGCAGCGGCGGATCGACCCGCGTCGGCACGATGATCATCGCCGCCGACCACAACAACGCGCCGACGGTGAAGAAGATGTTCATACCGTCCGCCACCCACGGCAACCAGCCCGCGAGGAAGTGGTAGCGCTGGCCACGGGTCAGCTCCGTGTCCTTGCCGCGCAGCAGGCTGGCGGTATGACGCTTGATGATCTGGATCGCGCCATAGGCCCAGCGGAAACGCTGTTTCTTGAAGTCGATAAAGGTATCGGGCATCAGGCCCTTGCCGTAGCTGTCGTGGTAATACGCCGCCGACAGGCCTTTCTCGAACACCCGCAAGCCCAGTTCAGCGTCTTCGCAGATGCACCAGTCGGCCCAGCCGAGTTCTTCGAGCACCGAGCGACGGGTCATGGTCATGGTGCCGTGCTGGATGATCGCGTCGCGGTCGTTACGGGTAACCATGCCGATGTGGAAGAAGCCTTTGTATTCTGCGTAGCAGAGCTTCTTGAAGGTACTTTCGTTCTGGTCGCGGTAGTCCTGCGGCGACTGCACCACGGCGATTTTCGGGTCGGCGAAGTGCGGCACCATGTGCTTGAGCCAGTTCGGCGACACGCAGTAGTCCGAGTCGATCACCGCGATCACTTCAGCATCCTTGGCGGTGTGCGGGATTAAGTAGTTCAGCGCGCCACCCTTGAAACCGGCCAGGGGCGCGACGTGGAAGAACTTGAAGCGCGGGCCGAGGGTTTCGCAGTAGTCGCGCACCGGTTCCCAAACAGCCGGGTCTTTGGTGTTGTTGTCGATAATCAGGACTTCGTAGTCCGGGTAATCGAGCGCGGCCAGGGCGTCGAGGGTCTGTTTGACCATCTCCGGCGGCTCGTTGTAGCACGGCACGTGGATCGACACTTTCGGGCGGTAGTCCGAATCCCCTTCAACCGGCAGGAATTCACGGCGACGCTTGTGAGTCCAGACTGCTTCCGCCAGTTCGTGGGCCTCGGTCAGCAACACAATAAACACGCCGAGGGCGCCGAGCGCCAGGAGGATACCCACGGTGACACTGAACCAAGTGCTGTATTGCTGGCTGTAGTCGTAGCCGATCCACACCAGTACCGAGCCGCAAAGGAATGCGATAAAGGTCAGGAACGTCCGGCCACGCTGGCGCAGGGCCGAGCCGTCGATCATCAGCAGGGTCAGGGACAGCAGGGCAAGCACCACCGAGCCGATGGCCAGTACGCGCCATTGCGGGATGGCGACAATAGGACCTTCAAAGTTGAATTTTTGCTGGCGCGCGGCGTTGTAAACGCCCCAGTAGGCGCCGGCCGAGCCTTCATCGCTGACTTTCCACGGCTGGTCGAAGGCCTCGATCACAAAGTAGTTGTAGCCCTGGCGATTGAGCTTGTTCACCAGGGTGCGCAAGTACACCGCCTGGTCTGCCGGGGACGTTTCGTTGCCACCGCGCATGCGGCCGTTGCTCGGCCAGCCAACTTCCGATAGCAGCAGTGGCTTTTTCGGGAACAATTTCTTCAGGTCCCTGGCGCGATCGAGTACATATTGGCCGGCCTTGTCCATCGGAATGTATTCCCAGAACGGCAAAATGTGCGCGGCGATCAGGTCGACATGCTTGGCCAGTTGCGGGTTCTTTTCCCAGATGTGCCATTGCTCGGAGGTGGTCACCGGTACCTTCACCGCGGCGCGCACCCGGTCCAGCAGCACGATCAGTGCCTCGGGGGTGATTTCTTCGCGGAACAAGGCTTCGTTGCCGACCACCACGCGCACGACACTGCGCGAGCTGTTGGCGATCTCAATGGCGCGCTGGATCTCGCGTTCGTTGCGCTCCAGGTCTGGGCTGATCCAGATCCCCAGGGTAACGCGCAAGCCGAATTCTTCCGCCAGCTTGGGGATATCCCCCAGTGTGCCGTCGACCGAGTAGGTGCGGATGTTGTCCGTCAGCTTGCTCATGATCGCAAGGTCCTGACGCATCTGTTCGTCAGTGGGGTACTGGTCTTTCTGCGGGAACTGGCCTTGCTGGAACGGCGAGTAGGAAAAACCGGAGATTTGCTCAGGCCAGTTGGGAGCAGTGACCGGGCGGTTGACCAGCGCCCAGAAGCCGGTGAATAGCGCTGCAATTGCCAGCACGATCACCAGGTTGAGTCCAAATTTACGCGATGCCATGGTTATGTCGGGTTCCAAAGGGTGTGGAACGAAAAGAGGTGTCGGCCTGCACCGAACGGCGCGCATCCTACACCGGCCTTTCCCCGAGCGTACAGCAGACAGAGAAAAGCCGGACGTTAGTCAGCGAAAGGCCATCTAAGTTCTTTACTTGTAGCTTGTTGCTTCGTACTTGTCGCTCGGTAGTCCATAATGCGCGCCGGTTTTTGGGGTAATGGTCATGAGTACAGAAGATCCGCGGTTTGCAGGCGTCGCCCGCTTGTATGGCATTGAAGGCCTGGAACGCTTGAAGGCGGCCCATGTGGCGATCGTCGGCGTCGGCGGTGTGGGCTCTTGGGCGGCGGAAGCCATGGCCCGTTGTGGGGTCGGCGAGATTTCGCTGTTTGACCTGGACGATGTCTGCGTCAGCAACAGCAACCGGCAGTTGCACGCCCTGGACAGCACCGTGGGCAAGCCCAAGGTCGAGGTGATGGCCGAGCGCCTGCGCGGTATCAACCCGGATTGCACTGTGCACGCGGTGGCGGATTTCGTGACCCGCGACACCATGGCCGAATACATAACGCCGAACATCGATTGCGTGATCGACTGTATCGACGCCGTCAACGCCAAGGCCGCGCTGATTGCGTGGTGCAAACGCCGCAAGATCCAAATCATTACCACCGGCGGCGCCGGTGGGCAGATTGATCCGACGCTGATCCAGGTGTGCGACCTGAACCGCACCTTCAACGATCCCTTGGCCTCAAAGGTGCGCTCCACCTTGCGTCGTGACTACGGCTTCTCTCGCACCGTGACCCGTCATTACAGCGTGCCGTGCGTGTTTTCCACCGAGCAACTGCGTTATCCCAAGCCGGACGGCAGCATTTGTCTGCAAAAAAGTTTTGTGGGGGATGGAGTGAAGCTGGACTGCGCGGGCGGGTTTGGCGCGGTGATGATGGTGACGGCGACCTTTGGCATGGTGGCGGCGACCAAGGCGGTGGACAAGATTGTGGCTGGCGTGCGTAGGCCTTCCGAGCGGGTCAAACCCGCCTGAATCTCAGAACTTTACACAGTTCAAAGGTGGGAGGGGGCTTGCCCCCGGTTGCAGAGTGTCAGCCACTGGATAAGCTGACTGATCCACCGCTATCGGGGGCAAGCCCCCTCCCACATTTAGTCCTGTGTATGGCTTAGCGTTCGCATACGCTGCAGGACTGCATTCAAGCCATTGCTGCGCGACGGCGACAGTTGGCGGGAAAGCCCGAGTTGATTGAACCAGTCAGGCAAGTCGACTGCCTGCAACTCGTCCGCCGACAACCCATTGACCCGCGCCAGCAGCAATGCCACCAAACCACGGATCATCCGCGCATCGCTGCTCGCGGCAAATTGCCAATGACCTTGGTCTAAGTGCCCCACCAACCACACCAGGCTTTCGCAGCCCTGTACCAGGTTGGCGTCGACCTTTTCATCATCCGCTAAAGGCGGCAGACGCTCACCCCACTGCATCAGTAAGCGAGCACGTTGCTCCCAACTTCCTACGGCTTGGAAGGCTTCCAGCGCAGCCAACGCATCCATCGGCAAGCTCATCGCAACATATCCAGCGCCTGGTCCAGCGCTTCAAAAAAGCGCTCGAGGTCGTCGGAGTCGTTATACAGCGCCAGGGAAACGCGGATCGCCCCCGACAGCTGCATCGCCTTGAGCAGCGGCATCGCGCAATGATGGCCTGCGCGTACAGCAATGCCCTGCTCGGTCAGCAGGTGCGCAAGGTCGGCGTTATGCACGCCCTCGACCACAAAGCTGACCAGCGCCACCTGCGGCGAACCCAGCACACGCACGCCATTGCGCGCCTTCAGGCCGCGCAACAGGTAGTCATGCAGGGCCGCCTCGTGGGCGGTTACTGCTTGCTGATCCAGCGAGCTCAGATAATCCAGGCTTGCCCCCAAGCCAATCACGCTGGCTATCGGCGGAGTACCTGCCTCGAACCCCAGTGGTGCTGGACGGAAGCTGGCGCTGTGGTAATCCGCCTGCTGCACCATTTCACCGCCAAACTGCCAGTGGCGCAGGTGATGCAGAGCCTCGTTACGGCCAAAGAGCACGCCGACACCGTCCGGGCCGTAGAGCTTGTGGCTGGAGAATACGTAGAAGTCGCATCCCAGCGCTTGCACGTCGTGACGGCCGTGGACGATGCCCTGGGCGCCGTCGACCACGGTCAGGGCACCGTGTGGCTTGGCCAAATCCAGCAAGGCTTGCAGCGGTTGCCAGGCACCAAGCACGTTGGACAGCTGGCTCACCGCCAGCATGCGGGTGCGCGGACCGATCAACTCGGCGGCGGCTTGCAGGTCGATCACGCCGTCATCACCGAGTGGCAATACCACCAGTGTGAGCGCGCGACGTTTGGCCAGTTGCTGCCAGGGCAGCAGGTTGGCGTGGTGTTCCAGGGCGCTGATGACAAGCTCATCGCCCGCATTGAATAAGTGCTCGAGGCCGTAGGCCAGGAGGTTCAGCGCAGAGGTCGCGCCGTGGGTAAACACGATGTGCCCGGTGTCACCTGCATTCAACCACTGCGCCACCTTGCTGCGACTGTCCTCGAAGGCCTGTGTCGCATGGGCCCCCGGCAAATGCTGGGCCCGGTGCACATTGGCTGCGCCATTGGCGTAGTAATGGCTGATGGCATCCAACAGAGCTTGGGGTTTTTGTGTAGTGGCGGCGTTGTCCAGATAGGTCTGGCCTTGCCGTTGCAGGGCGGCGATGGCCGGAAAGTCGGCGCGCCAGGGGGAGGGCACTAGCATGGTGTTCAAAACTCGTATAAGCGAGCCCCAGGGTCGGGGCCCGCTAGTGGCATCGAGTGGCTGCTTAGTTGTGAGCGTGCAGCGCTTCGTTCAGTTCGATGGCCGATTTGTGGGTTTTGCACTCCACTGCACCGGTCTCGGAGTTACGGCGGAACAGCAGGTCCGGTTGGCCGGCCAGCTCGCGCGCCTTGACCACTTTGACCAGTTGGTTCTGCTCATCCAGCAGCGCAACCTTGGTCCCGGCGGTGACGTACAGACCCGATTCCACGGTGTTGCGGTCGCCCAGCGGGATACCGATACCGGCATTGGCGCCGATCAGGCAGCCTTCGCCGACCTTGATCACGATGTTGCCGCCGCCCGACAGGGTGCCCATGGTGGAGCAGCCGCCGCCCAGGTCCGAGCCCTTGCCAACGAATACGCCCGCCGATACACGACCTTCGATCATGCCCGGGCCTTCAGTGCCAGCGTTGAAGTTGACGAAACCTTCGTGCATCACCGTTGTGCCTTCGCCTACGTAGGCGCCCAGGCGGATACGTGCCGCGTCAGCAATACGCACGCCGGCTGGGACGACGTAGTCGGTCATTTTCGGGAACTTGTCTACCGAGAACACTTCCAGCAACTCGCCACGCAGGCGTGCTTCCAGCTGGCGTTCGGCCAGTTCGCTGATGTCGATCGCGCCCTGGCTGGTCCAGGCCACGTTCGGCAGTTGCGGGAACACGCCAGCCAGGCTCAGGCCGTGAGGCTTGACCAGGCGGTGGGACAGCAGGTGCAGCTTGAGGTAGGCCTCAGGCGTGGAGGTCAGCGCGGCGTCTTCGGCCAGCAGGGTGGCGACCAGAGGCGTGTGGCTTTCTGCCAGGCGGCTCAGCAGGGCGGCTTGTGTGGCGTCGACGCCTTTGAGCGCGTCGGCCAGTTGCAGGGCCTGGGTCACGGTGAAGGTGATCGCCTGGTTACCCTCGGAGTAACCGAGGATCGGCGCGATGGCCGCGACGATTTCAGCCGATGGGTTGAGCAGCGGTTGTGCGTAAAAAACTTCCAGCCAAGCACCTTGGCGGTTCTGAGTGCCGACGCCGAAGCCCAGGCTGAACAGGGAATGGGACATGCTATTACCTCTACAAAAATGGAAGGGCTGGCCTACTTGAGGGCCGCCGAATAACTTTCTGGCTTGAAGCCAATCAGGGTTCTGTCACCGAGATCAAGCACCGGGCGCTTGATCATCGAAGGTTGCGCGAGCATCAATTCAATGGCTTTCGACTGATCGAGATCGGCTTTGCGTTCGTCTTCGAGTTTGCGAAAGGTGGTGCCCGCACGGTTCAAAACCACCTGCCAACCGTGCTCGTTGCACCATTGGGTCAAGTGTTCGCGGTCGATACCGACCGTTTTGTAGTCGTGGAACTCATAGCTCACAGCATGCTCATCGAGCCAGGTGCGCGCTTTTTTCATGGTGTCGCAGGCTTTGATGCCGAAAAGGTGCAACGTTTTGCTTGAAGCGGTCAAGGAATTGCCCCCTTTTAGGATGCTCAAAACGAAAGGTCCGGGATTATGCCACGACCAGCGGGTTTGGGTGCCGCTCGTCAGCAGGCCCCACGGCTTTGTGCGACTTATGTGCAAAAGCCAGTGCGTGGCATAGCCGCGTAACATAGCTGGGTAATATGGCACTTCAACTGCCAGTTGTTGCCTGATGTGTGTCGTTGCAAGTCGATCGTCCGGGAAACCCGCGTTATGCAAACCGCCTACACCGTTCTTATCCTGCTGATGCTGGTCAGTGTTTCGCGTCTGGTCGGACGTGTCATTCCTCTGCCGTTACCGCTGGTGCAGATCGCCGCCGGAGCCTTGTTGGCCTGGCCAACGCTGGGCCTGCATGTGGCGCTGGACCCTGAACTGTTCCTGTTCCTGTTCTTGCCTCCTTTGTTGTTTTCCGACGGTTGGCGCATGCCCAAACGCGAATTGTGGCGTCTGCGGGGCCCGATTCTGACGCTGGCCGTGGGCCTTGTGCTGTTCACGGTAGTCGGCGCCGGATACTTCATTCACTGGATTTTGCCTACGATCCCGTTACCGGTGGCCTTCGCCCTGGCGGCCGTATTGTCGCCGACGGATGCGGTGGCAGTGTCGGCTATTTCCCAGAATCGTTTGCCCACGCCATTGATGCATATGCTCCAGGGCGAAGCCTTGATGAATGATGCGTCGGGCCTTGTGACCTTCAAGTTTGCCTTGGCAGCGGCACTGACCGGCGTGTTCTCCCTGGCCGATGCGAGCTTGACCTTCGTGTTGGTGGCCGTCGGTGGCCTGGCGATCGGTGTGGCGTTGAGTTGGCTGGTCGGCCGCCTGCGTGCATGGATGATTGCGCGGGGCTGGGACGATCCGGCGACTCATGTGGTGTTTATGTTGCTGTTGCCGTTTGCCGCTTATGTATTGGCTGAACGGTTGGGCGCCTCAGGGATTTTGTCGGCAGTGGCGGCGGGCATGATGCAAAGCTGGCTGGACCTGCTGCCACGCCAGACCAGCACAAGGCTGCTTAACCGCAGCGTCTGGTCGTTGCTGGAGTTTGCCTTCAATGGCTTGATTTTCCTGCTGCTGGGATTGCAACTGCCGGACATCATCAAAGCCGTGGTGAGCCATGAAGCCACGCTATGGCCGACCCTGTTTTACCGCTGCCTGGATGTGATTGCGATTTTCCTGGTGCTGGTGGTGCTGCGTTTTATCTGGGTGCAGAGCATCTGGAGGCTGTCGGGGTTATTGCGGCGCCTGCGAGGGAAAAGTGATCTGACGTTGGTGCCAACCGCCCGATCCTGTTGGCTCTTGACGGTCGGCGGTGTGCGCGGTGCGGTGACCCTGGCGGGTGTGATGTCTGTGCCTTTGCTGTTGGCGCCAGGCAAAGATTTTCCTGAGCGTGATTTGCTGATCTTTATCGCGGCCGGGGTGATCCTGCTTTCACTGGTCGCCGCCTGCATTGCCTTGCCACTGTTGCTGCGCGGTATCGAAAAGAGCCCCGATGAGAAGCGTCATAAGGAAGTGCGGGAGGCGTGGAAAAAGACTGCCGTGGCAGCGATTCACGCACTGGAGGCGGAAGAGCCCGTAGAGTCGGAAACCTCCGACGCCGCACAGGCGGCGCTGGCTACGGAGCTCAAGGCGCGGCTGATGTCGGAATATCGTCATCAGTTGGAGGTGTTCAACGACTCCGCCGAGGCCCAGGCGCTGGCGAGGCACATGGACCTGCTTGAGCGAAAACTGCGGCTCAAGGCCCTGCGCGCGCAACGTTTGGAGTTGTACAGCTTGAGCCGTCATCACCAGATTGGTGATGACGTCTTGAGGGAGGTGTTGGGGGAGCTGGATATGAGTGAGGCGAATCTGGGCCAGGTGAAATGACCCGATTGCTTACCGACGACGCTGAATGAAATCCCGAATCCGTTCAGCCGCTTCCACGCACTCGGCCAGCGGTGCGACCAGCGCCAGGCGTACGCGGCCAGCCCCAGGGTTGACGCCATCTACTTCCCGCGACAGGTACGAACCTGGGACCACGGTGACGTGTTCTTCAACGAACAGGTCGCGGCAGAACGCGGCATCGTCGCCATTCACATTTGGCCACAGGTAGAAGCCACCGTCGGGACTTTGTACATCCAGCACCGGCTTGAGGATGGTCAGCACGGCTTCGAATTTCTCGCGATACAGGTCACGGTTGGCCAGTACGTGCGCTTCGTCCTGCCAGGCAGCAATGCTCGCCAGCTGGGTTTGCACCGGCATCGCGCAGCCGTGGTAGGTGCGGTACAGCAGGAAGGCCTTGAGGATCTCGGCATCACCGGCCACGAAACCAGAGCGCAGACCCGGCAAGTTGGAGCGTTTGGACAAGCTGTGGAATACCACGCAGCGCTTGAAATCCTGGCGACCCAGTTCAACACAGGCGCTCAACAAGCCCGGCGGCGGGGTTTGTTCGTCAAAGTACAGCTCGCTGTAGCACTCGTCGGCGGCGATGACGAAGTCATGTTCGTCGGCCAGGGCGATCAGTTTTTTCAGGGTCTCAACCGGGATCAGTGCGCCGGTCGGGTTGCCGGGGGAGCACAGGAACAGGATCTGGCAGCGTTTCCAGATGTCTGGTGTCACGGCGTCGAAGTCCGGGTTGAAGCCGTTCTCATCCAGGCATGGCAGGTAGTGCGGCTTGGCACCGGCAAGGAACGCGGCGCCTTCGTAGATCTGGTAGAAGGGGTTCGGGCTGACCACCAGTGCATCGTCGCCACGGTTGACTACGGTCTGAGTGAAGGCGAACAGTGCTTCGCGGGTGCCGTTGACCGGCAGGATATTGCGCGCTGGGTCAAGCCATCCCTTGGGCACGTTGAAGCGACGTTCACTCCAGGCGCCAATGGCTTCGCGCAGTGCCGGGATGCCCAGGGTGGTGGGGTACACCGCCATCTGATCAAGGTTGCTGCTCAGTGCCTCGGCCACGAACGTGGGCGATTTGTGCTTGGGTTCACCAATGGACAGGGCAATCGGGCGCTTGTCCGGGTTGGGTGTGACGCTGCCCAGCAGGGCGCGCAATTTCTCGAACGGGTAGGGCTGCAACTGGTTCAGGGCGTTGTTCATGAGACTCTCGTTCAATTCATTGGTAATGCGGTCTGTCGGGCGCTGCAGGTCCAACTGTGGGAGGGGGCTTGCTCCCGATTAAGGTGTGTCAGTCAGCTAATAGGTTTCTGATCCGCTGCTTTCGGGGGTAAGCCCTCTCCCATATAATCCCCGTTCAAAACGTCAGGCGCGTCAGCTCGACACCGGGCTCTTGGGTCACGCTCAACTGCTGGACGATAGCCTCCTGCAAACGGCGACACAGTTCCGGGTCGGACAGCGGCTGGTTGTCGGCGTCGGTAATAAAGAACACGTCTTCCACGCGCTCGCCCAGGGTCGCAATCTTGGCATTTTGTAATGACAGGTCGAACTCCAGGAAAATCCCGCCGATCCGCGCCAGCAGGCCTGGGCGATCCGGTGCGCTGAGTTCCAGCACCGTCACTGGGCGCTGCGCATCGTTGGAGATGGTCACCTGGGGCGCAAAGGCAAAGTGCTTCAGTTGGCGCGGCACCCGGCGCTGGATGATCGTTGGATAGTCGTCCGGGTTACGCAGGGCTTCGGTGAGGCCTTCGCGGATCTTTTTCACCCGCGTCGGGTTGTCGCCGATGGACTCGCCTTCGGTATCGAGCACGATGTAGGTGTCGAGGGTGAACTGGCTGCTGGAAGTGATCACCCGGGCATCGTGGATGTTCAGATTGAGCTGGTCCATGGCCGCTACCGTCACGGCAAAGAAGTCGTGCTGGTCGGGCGCGTAGATGAAGATCTGCGTGCCGCCTTCGAATTCGCGCTGGGTGGTTTCCTTGATCAGCACCAGCGGGCCGCCATCGGCGGGCTGCTGCAGGATCGCGTCAGTGTGCCAGGCCACATCGCCGGCGGTGTGGCGCAAGAAGTAATCGTCACCCAGTTGCGACCACAGTTGCTCGACGTCATCCGGATCGTTGCCGCCGCGCACCAGGATATCCAGGGCCGCGCTTTGGGTGCGGCGGATCTGCTCTTCGCGGTCCACCGGGTTTTCCAGACCACGGCGCAGGGCGCGCTTGGTCTCTGTGTACAGTTGGCGCAACAGACTGGCGCGCCACGAGTTCCACAGTGTCGGGTTGGTGGCGTTGATGTCGGAAACGGTCAACACGTAGAGGTAGTCGAGGCGGGTTTCATCGCCGATAGCTTGCGCGAAATCGTGGATCACCTGCGGGTCGGACAAGTCCTTGCGCTGTGCGGTGGTCGACATCACGAGGTGGTTCTGCACCAGCCAGACGATCAGGCGGCTATCCCATTGCGGCAACTGGTGGCGCTGACAGAAGGCTGCGGCGTCGACCGCGCCGACTTCCGAATGGTCGCCATGCCGGCCCTTGCCGATGTCGTGGTACAGGCCGGCCAGGTAGATCAGCTCCGGCTTGGGCAGCTTGGCCATAAGCTTACTGGCCAGCGGGAATTTCTCTGACACCTGGGTGTACTGCAACTTACGCAGGTGCTTGATCAGATTAAGGGTGTGCGCATCCACTGTATAAATGTGGAACAGGTCGTGCTGCATCTGCCCGACGATAAAGCCGAACTCCGGAAGGTAGCGCCCCAGGATGCCGTAGCGGTTCATGCGGCGCAGGTTGCGGTGGATACCAATCTTGCACTTGAACAGCTCGATAAACAGGCTGGTGTTGCGGATGTCGTTGCGAAAATCATCGTCGATCAAGTGACGGTTTTCCCGCAGCAGGCGGATAGTATCCGCGCGCACGCCTTTGATTTCCGGCTGCTGGGCCATCAATACGAAGATTTCCAGCATGGCGAATGGGGTGCGGCGGAACACGTTGTCGTTGCGCGCCTCAATATAGCCGTCGTGCAGTTGGAAGCGCGCATTGATCGGCTGCGGCGGCGCCTCATCCTCGGGGGCCAGGATCACTTCTTCGAAGTGCTGGATGATCAGGTCGCTGAGTTGGGCGATGCTCATCACCACCCGGTAGTACTGCTGCATGAAGCTTTCGATGCTGGTCTTCGCGTCCTCGCCCTCAAAGCCCAGCAGCGTGGCGATGGAGCGCTGATGATCGAACAGCAGGCGATCTTCGGAGCGCCCGGCGAGCATGTGCAGGGCGTAGCGCACTTTCCAAATGAATTCCTGGGACGAGGCTAGCAGGGCGTTTTCGCTCTCTACCAAAAAACCTTCGCCGGCCAGGGCGCGCAGGTTAAGCGTGCCGTACTGGCGACGGGCGACCCACAAAATCGTCTGGATGTCGCGCAACCCGCCGGGCGAGCCTTTGACGTTGGGCTCCAGGTTGTATTCGGTGTCGTTGTACTTGTGGTGCCGGGCTTTCTGCTCGGCGCGTTTGGCCAGGAAGAAGTCCTTGCTCGGCCACATATGCGCGGTGCTGGTGACTTCCAGCATCCGCTGGCGCAAGCGCTCTGGGCCGGCGATGGTGCGGCTTTCCATCAGGTTGGTAATGACGGTTAGGTCGGCACGGGCCTCTTGGGCGCACTCGTCCACCGAGCGCACGCTCTGGCCGACTTCCAGGCCAATGTCCCACAGCAGTGTCAGAAAGCGCTCGATGGAATCGCGAAAGATCTCGTGATCGGCACTGTCCAGCAGGATCAGCAGATCAATATCGGAGTAGGGGTGGAGTTCGCCACGGCCGTAGCCGCCAACGGCCACCAGGGCGATGTCGGCGTCTTCGCTCCAGTTGAACTGTTCCCAGGCCTTTTGAAGGATGTTGTCGACGAACCAGGCACGGTCCTCGATCAGCCGGCGGATGTCGCGGCCGCTACGAAAGCGCTCGTCGAGTACTTCACGGGCCTGGCGGATCGCCTTCTTGAAGGCGGCGATGGGGCTTGCCTTCAGGGCCAGTTCGGCCTGGAACTGGCCACGGTCGAAGAGTTCGGGATCCACCTGGGGCATCGATCGGCTTTCCTTTCTATCTATCAGTCAGTCACAACACGCTTTGGGAAAACCTGGGCAACCTTCAGGCCGAAACGCGTGGGATCGTATCGTCAGCGCGCAGGGTGAAGATCTCGTAGCCGGTTTCGGTGACCAGCAGGGTGTGTTCCCACTGGGCCGAAAGCTTGCGGTCCTTGGTAATGGCGGTCCAGCCGTCGCCCAGCACCTTGGTGTCGGCTTTGCCCTGGTTGATCATCGGCTCGATGGTAAAGGTCATGCCTGCCTTGAGCTCCATGCCGGTGCCGGCGCGGCCGTAGTGCAGGATCTGTGGCTCTTCATGGAACACGGTGCCGATGCCGTGGCCGCAGAAATCACGTACCACCGAGAAGCCGTTCTTTTCAGCGTGCTTCTGGATCACTTCACCGATATCGCCCAGGCGGCAGCCGGGTTTGACGATTTCGATCGCCTTGTACATGCATTCCTGGGTGACTTGGGACAGGCGTTCGGCCCAGACCGGCACGGTGCCGACGTGGAACATGCGGCTGGTATCGCCGAAGTAGCGATCCTTGATCACGGTGACGTCGATGTTCAGGGTGTCGCCGTCCTTCAGGGGTTTGTCGCACGGAATACCGTGGCAGACCACATGGTTGATCGACGTGCAGATTGACTTGGGGAAGCCCTTGTAATTCAACGGCGCAGGAATGGCACCTTGCACATTGACGATATAGTCATGGCAGATCTGGTTGAGGGTGTCCGTGGTGACGCCCGGCTTGACGTGCTCGGCAATCATTTCCAGCACGTCGGCAGCCAGTTTGCCGGCAATGCGCATGCCGGCAATGTCTTCGGCGGTTTTCAAACTAACGGTCATACAGGCTCTCTCTAGCGCGAAGCGCTGAAATCAATACGGTTTACGGGCGCGCGACAAAAGGTTACAGAATTCGCAAAAGCCCCAAAAAACGCGATTCTAACAGACGCGGGCGGCAAATCATGAGCCCCTGACGATCGCTTCTCTCTATAAGGTGGGGCTATATCCGCTCTATTCAAAGGGTTGCGCATAAGCCGCGCACGCCGAATGTGATTGCGGGTTTCGTTTTCGCCCTTCGTGTGGTATAAAATGCGCCGCTTTCCGGGGATGCCCCGAAGAGCTTAAATCCACACACGTGTCGACACGATGACCTGGGTGCCGGAGGCCTTGATGCCGCTGGTTGGTCATTGGGATACGTGGAGGCCAAACCCGACTTATTAAGGAACTATCATGTCCCAAGTCAATATGCGCGATATGCTGAAGGCCGGTGTGCACTTCGGTCACCAGACCCGTTACTGGAACCCGAAAATGGGTAAATACATTTTCGGCGCGCGTAACAAGATCCACATCATCAACCTTGAAAAAACCCTGCCAATGTTCAACGAAGCTCTGACTTTCGTAGAGCGTCTGGCCCAGGGCAAAAACAAGATTCTGTTCGTCGGCACCAAGCGTTCCGCGGGCAAGATCGTTGCTGAAGAAGCAGCACGTTGCGGTTCGCCGTACGTCGATCACCGCTGGTTGGGCGGCATGCTGACCAACTTCAAAACCATCCGTGCTTCCATCAAACGTCTGCGTGACCTTGAAGTGCAAGCCGAAGACGGTACTTTCGCCAAGCTGACCAAGAAAGAAGCGCTGATGCGCTCCCGTGACCTGGAAAAGCTCGATCGTTCCCTGGGTGGTATCAAGGACATGGGCGGTCTGCCTGACGCACTGTTCGTTATCGACGTTGATCACGAGCGCATCGCGATCACCGAAGCCAACAAGCTGGGCATCCCTGTTATCGGCGTAGTCGATACCAACAGCAGCCCGGAAGGCGTTGACTACATCATCCCAGGCAACGATGACGCAATCCGCGCTATCCAGCTGTACATGGGTTCGATGGCTGACGCTGTAATCCGTGGTCGCAACCACGTTGCTGGTGGTACCGAGCAGTTCGTTGAAGAAGCTCCGGTAGCCGCAGCTGAGTAATTGACGCCCTGGCGTTGACTCAGTAAGCAAAAAGGGGGCTTGGCCCCCTTTTTGCCCCCTCGAAAACCATTTGTGCGCAGCGCAGCTACATCATCTGTAACGTGCAGCGGCCTACAAGGGTGGTTCGGGAAGAATTGATCCCCCGTTCGATCGGGTGGAATGGTTGAAAACCTATCCAAGAGGAATTTGAAAATGGCAGCAATTACTGCAGCGTTGGTTAAAGAACTGCGTGAGCGTACCGGCGAAGGCATGATGGATTGCAAGAAAGCCCTGGAAAAGGCTGACGGCGACATCGAAAAAGCAATTGATGACATGCGTGCTTCCGGCGCAATCAAGGCTGCCAAGAAAGCAGGCAACGTGGCTGCTGAAGGCGCTATCGCTCTGAAAGAAGACGGCAAATCTGCTGTTCTGCTGGAAGTGAACTCGCAGACCGACTTCCTGGCTCTGCAAGACGACTTCAAGGCATTTGTTGCTGCCAGCGTTGATAAAGCGTTCGACGACAAACTGACTGACGTCGCTCCGCTGATCGAAGCACAAGAAGCTGCACGCCTGGTACTGGTCGGCAAAGTTGGCGAAAACGTCAACATCCGTCGCCTGGTACGCGTTGAAGGTGACGTTGTTGGTGGTTACCTGCACGGCAACAAGATCGGTGTTGCAGTTGTCCTGAAGGGCGGCAACGTTGAGCTGGCTAAAGACATCGCTATGCACGTAGCGGCCAGCAACCCAGAGTTCCTGCTGCCTTCGGAAGTTTCTGCCGAAGCAATCGAGCGCGAAAAAGCTGTGTTCCTGCAGCTGAACGAAGAAAAAATCAAAGGCAAGCCAGAAAACATTGTTGAAAATATGGTCAAAGGCCGTATCAGCAAGTTCCTGGCCGAAGCAAGCCTGGTTGAGCAGGCGTTCGTTAAGAACCCTGAAATCAAGGTTGGCGAACTGGCTAAGAAAGCCGGTGCTGAAATCGTTTCCTTCACTTACTTCAAAGTAGGCGACGGTATCGAGAAGCCGGTCGACAACTTCGCTGAAGAAGTTGCTGCCCAGCTGGCTGCCGCCAAGCAATAAGACAGTTTTCAACTGTCGCCCGAAAGAGGCTGCCCGCTCACGCGCGCAGCCTCTTTTCAAATGGGCAGGCCGAATTAATTTGGCTTACCCTCGGAACTGGCTTACAAAGCCGTGTTCCGATGGCGCTGTGAGAGCGTCCAGCTAGAGTGAACGCAAGCCGTAAACGGCTCGCCAAGAATTTTTAAAAAATACGCCGCAGGAGAGATTCGCAATGGCTCAGCAGGGCAGTGGTTATCAGGCTCGCTATAAACGCATTCTACTCAAGCTCAGCGGCGAGGCCCTGATGGGCTCGGAAGAGTTCGGGATCGATCCCAAGGTGCTCGACCGCATGGCGCTGGAAGTCGGCCAACTGGTTGGTATCGGCGTGCAAGTCGGCTTGGTGATCGGCGGCGGTAACCTGTTTCGTGGCGCGGCGCTGAGTGCGGCCGGTATGGATCGGGTCACTGGCGACCACATGGGCATGCTGGCCACTGTGATGAACGCCCTGGCGATGCGTGATGCCCTGGAGCGTGCCAATATCTCGGCTATCGTGATGTCGGCTATTTCCATGGTGGGTGTGACCGATCACTATGATCGTCGCAAAGCCATGCGCCATTTGAACTCAAAAGAAGTGGTGATCTTCGCCGCTGGTACCGGTAACCCATTCTTTACCACTGATTCGGCGGCGTGCCTGCGTGCCATCGAAATCGACGCTGACGTGGTTTTGAAGGCAACCAAGGTAGACGGTGTGTACACCGCAGACCCATTCAAAGACCCGCATGCCGAGAAGTTCGATCATCTGACCTACGATGAAGTGCTGGATCGCAAGCTGGGTGTCATGGATCTGACGGCTATTTGCCTGTGCCGCGACCACAAGATGCCGCTGCGCGTATTTAATATGAACAAGCCCGGCGCCCTGCTGAATATCGTACACGGCGGCGCGGAAGGGACTCTGATCGAGGAAGGCCAACAATGATCAATGAAATCAAGAAAGACGCCCAAGCGCGTATGCAGAAATCCCTGGAATCTTTGAGCCATGCATTCGGCCAGATTCGTACTGGCAAGGCGCACCCGAGTATTCTGGGCAGCGTGATGGTGCCTTACTACGGCGCTGACACTCCGCTGAGCGGCGTGGCAAACGTTACCGTTAAAGATTCGCGCACCCTGCAAGTCGTGGCTTTCGAGCGCAACATGCTCGCTGCGGTCGACAAGGCGATTCAGAGCGCCGGCTTGAACCTCAATCCGACCAACCTTGGCGAACTGCTGCTGATCTCCATGCCTGCCTTGACCGAAGAAACCCGCAAGGGCTTCACCAAGCAGGCACGTAGCGCGGCTGAAGATGCACGCGTTGCTGTGCGCAACATCCGTCGTGATGCCCTGGGTGACCTGAAGAAACTGGTTAAGGACAAGGAGATCAGCGAAGACGAAGAGCGTCGTGCCGTCGCTGATATCGACAAGCTGACCAAAGATGCCGAGGCCCAGATCACCAAGGCCACGGAAGAAAAAGAAAAGGACCTGATGGCCGTATAAGGGTCAGGACGCCTTCATGGAAAAGACCAAGCAGACTGTACCCTCTTTGGTGCCGCGCCATGTCGCGATCATCATGGATGGGAATAATCGCTGGGCGAAGAAACGCTTTATGCCGGGTGTCGCCGGGCATAAAGCGGGTGTCGATGCGGTGCGGGCTGTGATTGAGGTGTGTGCCGAGGCCAAGGTCGAGGTGTTGACCTTGTTCGCCTTCTCCAGTGAGAACTGGCAGCGGCCCGCCGAAGAAGTCAGCGCCTTGATGGATCTGTTCTTCAAGGCGTTGCGTCGTGAGGCGAAGCGCCTTAATGACAACAATATCAGTCTGCGCATCATCGGTGATCGCTCGCGATTCCACCCGGAGCTGCAGGCGGCCATGCGCGAGGCGGAGGCCATCACGGCTGGCGCCAACCGTTTTGTGCTACAGATCGCAGCCAATTACGGCGGCCAGTGGGATATCGCCCAGGCTGCACAGCGGCTGGCTCGCGAAGTGCAAGCCGGTCATCTTCGACCGGACGACATCACGCCTGAGCTGTTGCAAACCTGCCTGGTGACCGGTGACCTGCCATTGCCTGACTTGTGCATCCGTACCGGCGGTGAACATCGCATCAGCAATTTCCTGCTGTGGCAGTTGGCCTACACCGAGCTGTACTTCTCCGACCTGTTCTGGCCGGACTTCAAACACGATGCCATGCGTACTGCGCTGGCCGATTTCGCTTCCCGCCAGCGTCGCTTCGGTAAAACGAGTGAGCAGGTCGAAGCTGGAGCCCGGGTTTAAATGCTTAAACAACGAATCATCACAGCGCTCATCCTGTTGCCGATCGCCTTATGTGGGTTTTTCCTGCTCGATGGGTCCGGTTTTGCCCTATTTATCGGGCTGGTCGTAACCTTGGGCGCCTGGGAATGGGCACGATTGGCAGGTTTCAACGCGCAATTGCCGCGCTTGGTGTATGCCGCTGTCGTAGCGGTGTTACTGTTTCTGATGCACACCCTGTCGAGCATCATCGTGCCTTGGGTGCTGGGTGCTGCGGTGCTGTGGTGGGCGCTTGCGACCTATCTGGTGTTGACGTTTCCGCGCAGCAGTGGTCATTGGTCCAGTGTTGCCAGCAAGTTGGTGATTGGCTTATTGATTCTGTTGCCAGCCTGGCAAGGGTTAGTGGAGATCAAGAACTCGCCGATGGGCAATTGGCTGATCATGGCGGTGATGGTGCTGGTGTGGGGCGCAGATATCGGCGCCTACTTCTCGGGACGGGCATTCGGTAAGCGCAAGCTGGCACCGGCAGTCAGTCCGGGCAAGAGTTGGGAAGGGGTTTACGGCGGCCTGGCATTGACCCTGCTGATCACTTTGGTGGTCGGTGTGGTGCGGGATTGGTCAGTAACGGACATCTTCCTGGCTCTTCTGGGTACGGCTATCGTCGTGTTCATCTCGGTCGTGGGCGACCTCACTGAAAGCATGTTTAAGCGCCAGGCCGGGGTCAAGGACAGCAGTAATCTGCTGCCAGGGCACGGTGGGGTGCTGGACCGTATTGATAGCCTTACCGCTGCTATTCCGATCTTTGCCGTGCTGTTGTGGATGACTGCTTCGTGAGCCGTCTGCAGCAAGTAACCGTGTTGGGCGCAACCGGCTCGGTAGGGTTGAGCACCCTCGATGTGATCGCTCGTCACCCTGATCGCTATCAAGTGTTTGCCCTGACGGGATTCACTCGTCTGAGCGAGCTGCTGGCGCTGTGTGTGCGTCATGCGCCTCGCTTTGCTGTGGTGCCTGAAGCAGCGGCAGCGCAGGGCCTGCAGGATGACCTGCGGGCTGCCGGACTTGCCACACAGGTGCTGGTAGGCGAGTCGGGATTGTGTCAGGTCTCGGCCGATGCCGAGGTGGACACTGTAGTCGCCGCTATTGTCGGTGCCGCCGGCTTGCGCCCAACCTTGGCTGCCGTCGACGCGGGCAAAAAAATCCTGCTGGCCAATAAAGAAGCGCTGGTGATGTCTGGCGCGCTCTTTATGCAGGCGGTGCGTAAAAGCGGTGCGGTGCTGTTGCCCTTGGACAGTGAGCACAACGCAATCTTTCAGTGCATGCCCGGAGACTATGCTCGTGGCTTGAGTCAGGTAGGCGTTCGTCGGATTCTGCTGACCGCTTCCGGTGGGCCTTTCCGGCAAACTCCGTTGATAGAGCTGGAGCATGTGTCTCCGGATCAAGCATGCGCCCATCCGAACTGGTCCATGGGCCGCAAAATCTCCGTGGATTCGGCAAGCATGATGAACAAGGGCCTGGAATTGATCGAGGCCTGCTGGTTGTTCGATGCGCGGCCGGATCAGGTCGAGGTGGTTATTCACCCGCAAAGCGTGATTCATTCCTTGGTCGACTACGTGGATGGTTCAGTCTTGGCCCAATTGGGCAATCCCGATATGCGTACGCCGATCGCTAATGCCCTGGCGTGGCCGGAGCGGATTGATTCCGGCGTGGCGCCACTCGACCTGTTTGCAGTTGCTCGCCTGGATTTTGAAGCGCCGGACGAACAGCGCTTTCCTTGTCTGCGCTTGGCGCGGCAGGCGGCGGAGGCGGGTAACAGTGCGCCAGCGATGCTCAATGCGGCCAATGAGGTGGCCGTGGCGGCGTTTCTCGAACGGCGCATCCGCTTTCCGCAGATCGCGAGTATTATCGAGGACGTTTTGAGTCTTGAGCCTGTGGTGGCTGTAAATGACCTCGGGGCGGTATTTGAGGCAGATACCAAGGCGCGGACCTTGGCCGAGCAATGGTTGAGCCGCAACACGCGTTAGTCTGTGGGCGCGCTTGAGCCTTCGGGTACTGGATTGGATTGCGGAGAAATTAGATGAGTGCGCTTTACATGATTGTCGGCACCCTGGTTGCTCTGGGTGTGCTGGTCACCTTCCACGAATTCGGCCACTTCTGGGTGGCGCGTCGTTGCGGCGTCAAGGTACTGCGTTTTTCCGTCGGTTTCGGCATGCCGCTGGTTCGCTGGCACGACCGTCGTGGCACCGAGTTTGTGATTGCGGCCATCCCGTTGGGTGGCTACGTCAAGATGCTCGATGAGCGCGAAGGCGAAGTGCCGGCTGATCAGTTGGACCAATCCTTTAATTGCAAGACCGTTCGTCAGCGTATCGCTATCGTTGCCGCTGGTCCGATCGCCAACTTCCTGCTGGCGATGCTGTTCTTCTGGGTGTTGGCCATGCTGGGCAGCCAGCAGGTGCGTCCAGTTATCGGTGCCGTTGAGGCGGACAGTATCGCTGCCAAGGCTGGCCTGGTCGCTGGCCAGGAAATTGTGTCTATTGATGGCGAACCGACCACGGGTTGGGGGGCGGTCAATTTGCAGTTGGTGCGTCGCTTGGGTGAAAGCGGCACTGTTAATGTTGTGGTGCGTGAGCAGGACTCCAGTGCCGAAATCCCGCGGTCGTTGGCCTTGGATCATTGGCTCAAAGGCGCTGATGAGCCTGACCCGATCAAGTCCTTGGGTATTCGTCCGTGGCGTCCGGCACTGCCGCCGGTCCTTGCCGAGCTGGATCCGAAGGGGCCAGCCCAGGCTGCAGGTCTGAAAACCGGCGATCGTCTGTTGGCCCTCGATGGCCAGGCGCTGGGTGAATGGCAGCAAGTGGTCGATCTGGTTCGTGTACGCCCTGATACCAAAATTGTGCTGAAAATTGAGCGCGACGGTGCTCAAATCGACGTCCCCGTTACTCTGGCGGTGCGTGGCGAAGCCAAGGCTGCCGGGGGGTACCTGGGTGCTGGCGTCAAGAGTCCGGAGTGGCCGCCATCAATGGTGCGTGAGGTCAGCTTCGGGCCGTTGGCGGCGATTGGCGAGGGTGCAAAACGCACCTGGACCATGAGCGTACTGACCCTGGAATCCCTCAAGAAAATGTTGTTCGGCGAGCTCTCGGTAAAAAACTTGAGTGGACCGATAACCATTGCTAAAGTGGCGGGCGCTTCTGCCCAGTCGGGTGTCGCGGATTTCCTGAATTTCCTGGCTTATCTGAGTATTAGCCTGGGTGTTCTGAATTTGCTGCCCATTCCTGTACTGGATGGGGGGCATCTGTTGTTTTATCTGGTCGAGTGGGTGCGTGGTCGCCCCTTGTCAGATCGAGTGCAGGGTTGGGGGATACAGATCGGTATCAGTTTGGTTGTCGGGGTGATGTTATTAGCCTTGGTCAACGATCTGGGTCGACTGTAACGCTTCGCTGAATTGCGAATCTGCCGCATTTTGCGGCAGTTTGTTTATTGCCAGTTGGAATAAGAAAGGACTTCATGAAACGTCTGCTGCTAACTGCGGTTCTCACCGTATTGATGATCGCCGAAGTTCACGCCGAGTCCTTCACCATCTCCGATATTCGCGTCAACGGCCTCCAGCGGGTTTCCGCGGGTAGCGTCTTTGGTGCATTACCGTTGAACGTCGGTGAACAGGCTGATGATCGTCGCCTGGTGGAATCCACTCGTGCGCTGTTCAAAACCGGTTTCTTTCAAGACATCCAACTGGGGCGCGAAGGTAACGTCTTGGTCATCACCGTCGTCGAGCGACCTTCTGTCGCCAGTATCGAGATCGAAGGTAACAAGGCGATCTCTACTGAAGACCTGATGAAGGGCCTCAAGCAGTCCGGCCTGGCCGAGGGCGAGATATTCCAGCGCGCCACTCTTGAAGGTGTGCGTAACGAACTGCAGCGTCAGTACGTTGCCCAGGGCCGCTACTCGGCGACCGTGGAGACGGAAGTGGTCCCACAGCCTCGTAACCGTGTCGGCCTCAAGGTCAACATCAACGAAGGCACCGTGGCGGCCATTCAGCACATCAACGTGGTGGGTAACACCAAGTTTGCTGATGACGACCTGATCGACCTCTTCGAGCTCAAGACCACCAACTGGCTGTCGTTCTTCAAGAACGACGACAAGTACGCCCGTGAAAAACTCTCCGGTGACCTGGAGCGTCTGCGTTCGTACTACCTGGACCGTGGCTATATCAATATGGATATCGCGTCGACCCAGGTGTCCATCACCCCGGACAAGAAGCACGTCTATATCACCGTTAACGTCAACGAAGGCGAGAAGTACAAGGTTCGTGACGTCAAGCTGAGCGGCGACTTGAAAGTGCCTGAAGACCAGGTCAAGTCCCTGCTGCTGGTGCAGAAAGACCAGGTGTTCTCGCGTAAGCTGATGACCACCACGTCCGAACTGATCACCCGTCGTCTGGGTAACGAAGGCTATACCTTCGCCAACGTCAACGGCGTACCGACCCCGCACGATGATGATCACACAGTGGACATTACCTTTGTGGTCGACCCAGGTAAGCGTGCCTACGTGAACCGTATCAATTTCCGTGGCAACACCAAGTCTGCGGATGAAGTGCTGCGCCGTGAAATGCGTCAGATGGAAGGTGGCTGGGCGTCGACGTACTTGATCGACCAATCCAAGACCCGTCTTGAGCGCCTGGGTTTCTTCAAGGAAGTCAACGTTGAAACCCCGGCTGTACCGGGCGTGGATGACCAGGTTGACGTTAACTACGCAGTAGAAGAGCAAGCATCGGGTTCTATCACTGCCAGCGTCGGCTTTGCACAAAGCGCAGGTCTGATCCTCGGTGGTTCCATCACCCAGAACAACTTCCTCGGTACCGGTAACCGTGTGTCTATCGGCCTGACTCGAAGCGAATACCAGAGCCGATATAACTTTGGTTATACCGACCCCTACTGGACTGCTGACGGTGTGAGCTTGGGCTACAACGCCTTCTACCGCACCACCGACTACAAAGACCTCGATGTTGACGTTGCAAGCTATGCAATCGACAGCCTGGGTGCGGGTGTCAACGTCGGTTATCCGATCAGCGAAACCTCGCGTTTGACCTTCGGCCTGACTGCGCAGCAGGATGAGATCAAGACCGGTGTCTACACCGTGGACGAAATCTTCGACTTCACTCGTCGTGAAGGTGACAAGTTCCTGAACTTCAAGGCGTCTGCTGGCTGGTCCGAGTCGACCCTGAACAAAGGCGTACTGGCAACCCGTGGCCATTCCCAGAGCCTGACTCTGGAAACCACTACGCCAGGCAGCGACCTGTCGTTCTTCAAGCTCGACTACCGTGGTCAGTTGTTCCAGCCGCTGAGCGACAACTACACCATGCGCCTGCACACTGAGCTGGGGTATGGCGACGGTTATGGTTCGACCAATGGTTTGCCGTTCTATGAGAACTACTATGCGGGTGGCTTCAACTCCGTACGTGGCTTCAAAGACAGCACCTTGGGTCCTCGTGGTACTCCGAGCCGAGGTGCTGGCGTAACCGGTAACCAAGGCACTGTGGCTGACTCCGACAACGACCCACTGCCGTTCGGTGGTAACGTGTTGATCCAGGGCGGCGCGGAGATTTTGTTCCCGCTGCCATTCGTCAAGGATCAGCGTTCGCTGCGTACGTCCGTGTTCTGGGACGTGGGTAACGTGTTCGACTCCAAGTGCGAGCAGATTAGAAACCCGAGCGGTGTTAAATCCAACACTCAGTGCAACGACGTGAGCCTGTCCAACCTGGCGAGCTCCGTGGGTGTAGGTGTTACCTGGGTGACTGCGCTTGGTCCGTTGAGCTTTGCTCTGGCCATGCCGATCAAGAAACCGGATAACGCTGAAACCCAGATTTTCCAATTCTCCCTCGGCCAGACGTTCTAAGCGTCTGACCCAAGATAACGACAACGGATTCTGTAGGAGTACATCGTGCGTAAGTTGACTCAATTGGTTCTGCTGGCCACCGTGCTGGTGACCACCCCGGCCTTCGCCGAAATGAAAATCGCTGTTCTGAACTATCAGATGGCATTGCTGGAATCCGATGCGGCCAAAAAATACGCCGTGGATGCCGAGAAGAAATTCGGTCCGCAACTGACCAAGCTTAAGACGCTGGAAAGCAGCGCCAAGGGCATCCAGGATCGTCTGGTAGCGGGTGGGGACAAAATGCAGCAAGGCGAGCGCGAGCGTCTGGAGCTTGAGTTCAAGCAAAAGGCCCGTGACTATCAGTTCCAATCCAAGGAGCTGAACGAAGCCAAGGCTGTTGCCGACCGTGAAATGCTCAAGCAGCTCAAGCCGAAACTCGACAGCGCTGTGGAAGAAGTCATCAAGAAAGGTGCCTTTGACTTGGTGTTCGAGCGTGGCGCAGTAATTGACGTCAAACCTCAATACGACATCACCCGCCAGGTGATCGAGCGCATGAACCAGCTGAAGTAAGCCATGACCGCGACTATCAAGCTCGGCGAGTTGGCCGAGTTCCTGGGGGCCACCTTGCGTGGCTCCCAGGAGAAGGAAATTACTGGGCTAGCCACCTTGCAGGAGGCTGGCCCATCTCAGTTGAGCTTCCTCGCAAACCCTCAATACCGTAAATACCTCGTCGATAGCCAAGCCGCAGCCGTATTGCTCAAGGCAGCTGACGCCGAAGGGTTTGCCGGGGATGCGCTGGTGGTAGCTGACCCGTATCTGGCCTATGCGCAGGTTTCGCACCTATTTGATCCAAAACCCAAAGCAGCCAGCGGCATTCACCCGTCGGCGGTGATCGCCGATGATGCCCGCGTTGATCCTGCGGCGAGCATTGGCGCTTTTGCGGTGATCGAGAGTGGTGCGCGCATTGCGGCCGGTGTAACTGTTGGTGCGCATTGCTTTATTGGTGCGCGTTGTGAAATCGGTGCCAATGGTTGGCTGGCGCCTCGCGTGACCCTTTACCACGATGTGCGTATCGGTGAGCGGGTGGTTATCCAGTCAGGTGCGGTGATCGGAGGGGAAGGCTTTGGCTTTGCCAACTCCAAAGGTATCTGGAACAAGATTGCCCAGGTCGGCGGCGTTTTGATCGGCGACGACGTGGAAATTGGTGTTAATACAGCTGTCGATCGCGGGGCCTTGGCCGATACCGTGATCGGCAACGGTGTGAAGCTCGACAACCAGATCCAGATTGCTCACAACGTACAGATTGGTGATCACACCGCCATGGCCGCATGCGTGGGGATTTCCGGCAGCACCAAAATCGGCAAGCATTGCATGCTCGCCGGTGGCGTCGGTCTGGTGGGGCATATTGATATTTGCGACAACGTTTTTATCACCGGAATGACCATGGTCACTCACTCGATTACCGAGCCTGGGGCCTATTCATCCGGTACCGCCATGCAGCCAGCGGCTGAATGGCGCAAGAGTGCAGCACGTTTGAGGCAGCTCGACGACATGGCTCGACGTCTCAAACAGCTGGAAAAGCGTGTTGGGGACGTGACCCCTGGCGGTAATGCTTCATCTGAAGGCTGATACCATTTCCATATCAAGTGTGCACAGCCGCTAGACTGCCTCCTTGATTTGCTAGCGGGGCGTGCGTTTAGTCGCCCGCCCCCAATCTTTATTACAGGCTTCCCCCCGAAATGATGGACATCAACGAGATTCGCGAATACCTGCCTCACCGTTACCCGTTCCTGCTGGTGGACCGCGTAGTGGACCTCAATGTTGAGGAAAAGCGCATTCGTGCCTACAAGAATGTCAGCATCAACGAACCGTTCTTCAACGGTCACTTTCCCGCGCATCCCATCATGCCGGGCGTGTTGATCATCGAAGCGATGGCCCAGGCTGCCGGTATCCTTGGTTTCAAAATGCTTGACCTTAAGCCTGCCGACGGCACGCTTTACTATTTCGTGGGCTCCGACAAGCTGCGCTTTCGCAACCCGGTTACTCCGGGTGACCAGTTGATCCTGGAAGCCAAATTCATCAGCTGCAAGCGCCAGATCTGGAAGTTCGAATGCCAGGCCTCGGTAGACGGCAAGCCAGTGTGCTCTGCCGAGATCATCTGCGCGGAACGCAAACTATGAGTTTGATTGACCCTCGCGCAATCATCGATCCGTCGGCCGTACTGGCCGCCGACGTTGAGGTCGGCCCCTGGTCGATCATCGGCGCAGGTGTGGAAATCGGCGAGGGGACTGTCATCGGGCCGCACGTGATCCTCAAAGGTCCGACCCGCATTGGCAAACACAACCGCATCTACCAGTTTTCCTCGGTAGGCGAAGACACCCCGGACATGAAGTACAAGGGTGAAGAAACACGCTTGGTAATCGGTGATCACAACATCATCCGTGAAGGCGTGACCATTCACCGTGGCACCGTGCAGGATCGTGCCGAGACCACACTGGGTGATCACAATCTGGTTATGGCCTATGCCCATATCGGGCATGACAGCGTGATCGGCAACCACTGCATCCTGGTCAACAACACGGCGTTGGCTGGCCACGTGCACGTGGACGATTGGGCAATCCTGTCAGGCTTCACGCTCGTCCATCAGTACTGCCACATTGGGGCCCACAGCTTCTCCGGCATGGGCACCGCCATCGGCAAGGACGTCCCGGCGTTCGTCACGGTGTTCGGCAACCCCGCTGAAGCTCGCAGCATGAACTTCGAAGGCATGCGCCGTCGTGGTTTCAGCGAAGAGGCCATTCACGCACTGCGTCGTGCCTATAAGGTCGTTTATCGCCAGGGGCTGACAGTAGATCAGGCGTTGACCCAACTGACCGAGCCGGCAGCGTTGTTCCCGGAAGTCGCGGTGTTCCGTGATTCGATCCAGGCGTCGACTCGCGGCATCACTCGCTGATCATGGCTAATCTGCGAATTGCGCTGGTGGCCGGAGAAGCTTCCGGCGATATCCTGGGCGCAGGTCTTATGCGGGCCCTCAAGGCCCAGCATCCGGCGGTTGAATTCATCGGTGTTGGTGGCCCATTGATGCAGGCTGAAGGCCTCACTTCCTATTTCCCCATGGAGCGCCTGTCGGTTATGGGGTTGGTGGAAGTGCTGGGTCGCCTGCGTGAACTGTTGGCGCGCCGCAAGCTGCTGATTCAGACCCTGATCGAAGAAAAACCCGACGTCTTTATCGGAA
The DNA here is from genome assembly GCF_000632245.1 of Pseudomonas sp. RIT357. Taxonomy (NCBI): domain Bacteria; kingdom Pseudomonadati; phylum Pseudomonadota; class Gammaproteobacteria; order Pseudomonadales; family Pseudomonadaceae; genus Pseudomonas; species Pseudomonas sp. RIT357. Next base: position 94,302 of record NZ_JFYX01000049.1, on the reverse strand, counting down.
TCGATGCACCGGACTTCACCCTCAATATCGAACTCAAGCTGCGTCAGGCCGGGATCAAAACCGTGCACTACGTCAGCCCCTCCGTGTGGGCGTGGCGACAAAAGCGTGTGCTGAAGATCCGTGAAGGCTGTGACCTGATGCTCACCCTGTTGCCGTTCGAGGCCAGGTTCTACGAAGAAAAGGGCGTGCCGGTACGGTTCGTTGGGCATACGCTCGCGGACGACATCCCTTTGCAGGCCGATCGCGTGGCGGCCCGTGGGCAGTTGGGCTTGCCCGATGGCCCGCTCGTCGCGTTGATGCCGGGCAGCAGGGGGGGAGAAGTCGGTCGGCTGGCCAGCGTGTTCTTCGATGCCGCCGAGCGCCTGCAAGCCTTGAAGCCAGGTGTGCGTTTCGTACTGCCCTGTGCAAGCCCACAGCGTCGCGCACAGATCGAAACGCTGCTGGAAGGTCGTAACCTGCCGTTGACATTGCTTGATGGTCAATCGCACCTGGCATTGGCGGCCTGCGATGCGGTGCTGATTGCTTCAGGCACGGCAACCCTGGAAGCCTTGTTGTACAAGCGTCCGATGGTTGTGGCGTATCGCCTGGCACCGCTGACGTTCTGGATTCTGAAACGCATGGTCAAAAGCCCCTATATCTCTTTGCCCAATTTGCTGGCCCAGCGCTTGTTGGTGCCGGAGTTGCTGCAGGACGATGCGACACCGGAGGCCTTGGCGCAGACACTGCTGCCCCTGATCGATGGCGGCGAAGAGCAGACCCGAGGGTTTGATGAGATTCATCGCACCCTGCGCCGTGATGCGTCGAACCAGGCAGCTGACGCCGTGTTGAGTTTGATCGGCCACAAACAGGAAACGTTATGAGTACGCAGATGGGCCTGGATTTCAGCCTGGTTGCACAGGCCCATGAACTGGTGGCCGGTGTTGATGAAGTAGGGCGCGGTCCCCTCTGCGGTGCGGTGGTCACCGCAGCTGTGATTCTTGATCCGAACCGTCCGATCCTTGGCCTCAACGATTCGAAGAAGCTCACCGAAGCTCGTCGCGAAAAGCTCTACGACGAGATTTGTGAAAAAGCCCTGAGCTGGCATATCGCCCGGGCCGAAGTCGAAGAAATCGACGAGCTGAACATTCTCCACGCCACCATGCTTGCCATGCAGCGTGCTGTTGAAGGCCTGCACATCACACCCAAACTGGCGATGATCGACGGTAACCGTTGCCCTAAATTGGCGATGCCGGCCGAGGCAGTGGTCAAAGGTGACAGCAAGGTTCCGGCCATCGCAGCGGCATCGATCCTGGCCAAGGTCAGTCGTGACCGGGAAATGGCCGCGTTCGAGTTGATCTATCCCGGCTACGGCATCGGTGGTCACAAAGGCTATCCGACGCCCGTTCATCTGGAAGCCCTGGCCCGCCTCGGCCCCACGCCTATCCACCGCCGCTCGTTTGCCCCGGTGCGCCTGGCTTACGAAGCGCGGGAGAGTCTCAGCGAGGTGTAGTCGCGAGGCTGATGTTTTTGCCAAGGCCCGGTACAATCCGGGCCTTGTTGTTTCCACGTATAAGACAGGATCACTATGCCGGCTTCATTCGTTCACCTACGCCTGCACACTGAGTACTCCCTGGTCGACGGCCTGGTACGGATCAAGCCTCTGGTCAAAACCCTGGTGGGCATGAACATGCCCGCGGTGGCGGTTACCGATCAGAACAACATGTGTTCCCTGGTCAAGTTCTACAAGAACGCCATGGGTGCCGGCATCAAGCCCATCTGCGGCGCCGACCTGTGGCTGTCCAACAAAGATCCGGATAACGCGCTGAGCCGCATCAGCCTTTTGGCGATGAACGGCGTGGGTTATCGCAACCTCACTGAACTGATCTCCCGTGGCTTCATCGATGGTCAACGCAACGGTTCGATCATTATCGAGCGTGAATGGGTTGCGGAGGCCAGCGAAGGCCTGATCATGCTGTCGGCCGCTAAAGAGGGGGAGATTGGTCTCGCACTGCTGGGGGGTAATCCCCAGGAAGCCGAAGTGCTGGCGAAGGAGTGGATGCAGGTCTTCCCCGACCGTTTCTACCTTGAAGTGCAGCGCACCAATCGCCCCAATGATGAAGAACATCTGCACGCCGCCGTTGCCCTGGCCGAAAAGCTGGGCGCGCCACTGGTCGCCACCAACGACGTGCGCTTTATCAAGAAAGAAGATTTCGAAGCCCACGAAACCCGTGTGTGCATCGGTGAAGGCCGGGCCCTGGATGACCCGCGTCGCTCGAAAAATTACAGCGAAGAGCAATACCTCAAAAGCGCCGAAGAGATGGCCGAGTTGTTCAGCGACTTGCCTGAGGCCCTGGAAAACTCTGTCGAGATCGCTAAGCGTTGCAACATTGAAGTGAAGCTGGGTACGCACTTCCTGCCCAACTTCCCGATTCCCGATGGCATGACCATCGATGAATATTTCCGCAAGGTGTCGTTCGATGGCCTGGAAGAACGGCTTTCCGTGCTGTTGCCCAAGGACACCACTGAAGATTACGAAGCCAAGCGCCAGGTGTATGTCGACCGGCTGAATTTCGAGCTGGATATCATCATCCAGATGGGGTTCCCCGGTTACTTCCTGATCGTAATGGACTTCATCCAGTGGGCTAAAAGCAACGGCGTGCCCGTAGGCCCTGGCCGTGGGTCGGGTGCCGGCTCGCTGGTGGCGTATGTGCAGAAGATTACCGACCTCGACCCTCTTGAATATGACTTGCTGTTCGAACGGTTCCTGAACCCGGAACGGGTTTCCATGCCCGACTTCGACGTCGACTTCTGCATGGACGGTCGCGACCGCGTGATCGAATACGTGGCCGAGAAATACGGCCGCAACGCGGTAAGCCAGATCATCACTTTCGGTTCCATGGCGGCCAAGGCGGTAATCCGCGACGTGGCCCGGGTGCAGGGCAAGTCCTACGGCCTGGCCGACCGGCTGTCGAAGATGATCCCGTTCGAAGTCGGCATGACCCTGGAAAAGGCCTACGAGCAGGAAGAAATCCTGCGTGACTTCATCAAGATCGATGAGGAAGCCGCCGAGATCTGGGACATGGCGCGCAAGCTCGAAGGTATCGTGCGTAACGTCGGTAAACACGCCGGTGGCGTAGTGATCGCGCCGACCAAACTCACTGACTTTTCGCCGATCTATTGCGATGAAGAAGGCGGCGGCCTGGTTACCCAGTTCGACAAGGACGACGTTGAGGCGGCCGGCCTGGTGAAGTTCGACTTCCTCGGCCTGCGGACCCTGACGATCATCGACTGGGCGCTCAAGACCATCAACCGCGAGCGCGCCAAGGTCGACGAAGAGCCGCTGGATATTGCGTTCATCCCGTTGGATGACAAGCCGACTTACCAATTGCTGCAAAAAGCTGAAACAACAGCTGTGTTCCAGCTTGAGTCGCGGGGCATGAAAGAGCTGATCAAAAAGCTCAAGCCCGACTGCCTGGAAGACTTGATCGCACTGGTGGCCCTGTTCCGTCCGGGCCCGCTGCAGTCTGGCATGGTTGACGACTTCATCAACCGTAAGCACGGCCGCGCCGAACTGGCCTACCCGCACTCCGACTACCAGTACGAAGGCCTCAAGCCTGTGCTGGCGCCAACTTACGGCATCATTCTGTACCAGGAACAGGTGATGCAGATCGCTCAGGTAATGGCGGGCTACACCCTCGGCGGTGCGGACATGCTGCGTCGAGCCATGGGTAAAAAGAAACCCGAGGAAATGGCCAAGCAGCGCGGCGGTTTCATTGAGGGTTGCGCCACCAACAATATCGACGCCGATCTGGCCGGTAACATTTTTGACCTGGTGGAAAAATTCGCCGGTTATGGTTTCAACAAATCTCACTCCGCCGCCTACGGCCTGGTGTCTTACCAGACCGCCTGGCTGAAAGCCCACTACCCGGCGCCGTTCATGGCTGCGGTACTTTCTGCGGACATGCACAACACCGACAAGGTTGTGACCTTGATCGAGGAAGTGCGCACCATGAAGCTGCGCCTCGACGCGCCTGACGTGAACGCCTCGGAGTTCAAGTTCACGGTGAATGACGAAGGCCGCATCATCTATGGCCTGGGCGCGATCAAAGGCGTGGGCGAAGGCCCAGTGGAGGCGATTACCGAAGCGCGTCAGGACGGGCCGTTCAAGGATCTGTTCGACTTCTGCGCGCGGGTTGACCTCAAGCGCATCAACAAGCGAACCCTTGATGGCTTGATCCGCAGCGGTGCGCTGGACCGTCTCGGCCCTTACTTTCACGATGAACCGAAGGCCTACCAGGCAAATATCGACCGCAACCGCGCGGTGCTGCTCACTGCCATGGAAGAAGCGATCAAAGCTGCCGAGCAGACCGCCCGTACCCATGACAGCGGCCACGCCGACCTGTTTGGCGGGTTGTTCGTCGAAGAAGACGCGGACGTGTACGGCAATCACCGCAAGGCCAAAGAGTTGACTCTCAAGGAGCGCCTCAAGGGTGAAAAAGACACCTTGGGCCTGTACCTCACCGGTCACCCGATTGACGAATACGAAGGCGAGATCCGCCGTTTCGCCCGTCAGCGCATCATCGACCTGAAACCGGCGCGGGACACCCAAACCGTCGCCGGCATGATTATCGCCCTGCGGGTGATGAAAAATAAGAAGGGCGACAAGATGGGTTTCATCACTCTCGATGACCGCTCGGGCCGTATCGAAGCTTCGCTGTTTGCCGATGCCTTCCATTCGGCGCAGTCGCTGCTGCAGACCGATGCCATGGTGGTTGTGGAAGGGGAGGTCAGCAACGATGACTTCTCCGGTGGCCTGCGCCTGCGTATCAAGCGGGTGATGAGCATGGAAGATGCGCGCACCAACCTGGCTGAAAGCCTGCGCTTGAAGGTCAAGACCGAGGCGCTCAAGGGCGATCAGCTACGCTGGCTGGGTGACTTGCTCAAGCGTCACCGTGGCGCATGCCCGGTGACCATGGAGTACACCGGCGACGACGCCAAGGCGATGTTGCAGTTCGGCGAGACCTGGCGAATTGATCCGGCTGATGGCTTGATTCAAGCTTTGCGTGACCAGTTCGGTCGAGACAACGTCTTCCTCCAATACCGCTGACGGTCAGAACGTCTGACCTCGGCTGAACATTTAATCTCGACCTGAACGCGCCTCTCCCTTAAGGTAGGGCGCGAACAGACAACCGGCTGGCCAGGCACTCCCTGGCCGTCGACCCAAGACGGACGCTTATGAACCCGAATTTTCTTGATTTCGAACAGCCGATCGCTGACCTGCAAGCCAAGATCGAAGAACTGCGCCTGGTCGGCAATGACAATTCGCTGAATATCGGCGATGAGATCGCTCGCCTGCAAGACAAGAGCAGCACGCTCACCGAAGACATCTTCGGCAAGCTGACCAGCTGGCAGATCGCGCGCCTGGCCCGCCACCCGCGCCGTCCGTACACCCTGGACTACATTCAGCACATTTTCACCGAGTTCGACGAGTTGCATGGCGATCGCCACTTCTCCGACGACGCGGCCATCGTGGGCGGTATCGCTCGCCTGGACGACCAGCCTGTAATGGTGATTGGTCACCAGAAAGGCCGTGAAGTGCGCGAGAAAGTCCGCCGCAACTTCGGCATGCCGCGTCCGGAAGGCTATCGTAAGGCTTGCCGTTTGATGGAAATGGCTGAGCGCTTCAAGATGCCCATCCTGACCTTCATCGACACGCCGGGTGCATACCCAGGTATCGACGCTGAAGAACGCAACCAGAGCGAAGCGATTGCCTGGAACCTGCGCGTCATGTCTCGCCTGAAAACCCCGATCATCGCCACGGTGATTGGTGAAGGCGGTTCCGGCGGTGCATTGGCCATTGGCGTCTGCGACCAACTGAACATGCTGCAATATTCGACCTACGCGGTGATCTCGCCAGAAGGTTGCGCCTCGATCCTGTGGAAGACTGCAGAAAAGGCACCGGACGCTGCCGAAGCCATGGGCATCACTGCTGATCGCCTCAAGGGCCTTGGTATCGTGGACAAAGTGATCGCCGAGCCATTGGGCGGCGCCCACCGCGACCCGGCTGCTGCCGCCGCGACTATCCGTGCCGAGTTGGGTTCGCAGCTTGCGATGCTCAAAAAACTGGACAACGAAGCGCTGCTGGCCCGTCGTTACGAACGCCTGATGAGCTACGGCCTCTAAGGCCGCAGCGGTACTAATGTGGGAGGGGGCTTGCCCCCGATTGCTGAGTGTCAGTCACTGTATTCACTGGCTGATGCTCCGCTATCGGGGGCAAGCCACCTCCCACATTTGCTTTGTGTATGCTTGGCTTGGGTATTCCAGATTTGCGGCGGTAACCTGTGATGAAACCGACTTTATCCGCCAAACTCCTGCACGCCCTAGCCCCTTGGCGCAAAGCCCCGGCTTGGCATATCGCCTTCTCTGGTGGTCTTGATTCCACTGTCCTGCTGCATCTCCTGGCCAGCGCCGAAGCCCTTCCGCCTCTAAGCGCTGTCCATGTCCACCATGGCCTGCAATCCGCCGCCGACACCTGGCCGAGCCATTGCCAGTCCATTTGCGACAGGCTGGGCGTGCCCCTGCGCGTAATGCGTGTGCAGGTACAGCCCGGCGCCAGCCTTGAGCGTGCAGCGCGTGATGCACGTTACAGGGCGTTTACCGAGGTGATCGGGGCAGGGGAGGTGTTGCTCACGGGCCAGCATCGCGACGATCAGGCTGAAACCCTGCTGTTTCGCCTGTTGCGCGGGGCCGGCGTGCGGGGGGCGGCGGCAATGCCTGTGCACCGTCCATTGGCGGGCGGCCATTTGGTGCGGCCGTTGCTGGATGTCTCGCGCGCCGAGCTGGTGGCCTACGCCGATGAACATCAACTCAAGTGGATCGAAGACCCTTCCAACGCCGACATGCAGTTCTCCCGTAATTACCTGCGTCACCGCGTGATCCCGACGCTGGCGGAGCGTTGGCCCCAAGCCGTCTCCAGCCTGGCCCGCACTGCTGAACACCTCGGTGAAGCCCAGGCGTTGCTGGGTGATTTAGCCTGCATGGACCTACAAGCCGCGGATCAACCTTCACGGTTTCCTTGGCTGCCTTTGCCGTCATTGGCCCTCGGCCCACTGCGCGAACTTTCCGATGCTCGTCAGCGCAACGTCCTACGCCATTGGCTGGCGCCGCTGACCCGGTTGCCCGACACCGACCACTGGGCTGGCTGGTATTCCCTACGCGATGCCAAGGGCGACGCACAGCCCTTGTGGCGCCTGGCCGATGGAGAATTGCACCGTTGTGGCGAACGCATCTGGTGGTTGTCTCGCGCCTGGTCGGAATTTTCCCGCGCGTCGGTGAGCTGGCCTCGCCCGCAAAACCCACTAGAGTTACCCGGCAATGGCCTGCTGGAAATTATCGGCAAGGTGCCCGAAGTCCCGCTGGAGGTCCGTTATCGCCAGGGCGGTGAAATGCTTGAAGTGCCAGGCCGAGGCCGGCGTGACCTGAAGCGCCTGCTCAATGAGCATGGAGTGCCGGGCTTCGTCCGTGGCAGATTGCCGCTGCTGTATCAGGGCGAGCAATTGCTCGGCGTGCCCAACCTCACTGGACTCTGGGCCTCACCGAGTGATGGCTGGAAATTACATTGGATGCCACAGAGCTGCGATCAAGGTTTGAGCTGATAGAGCCTTTCCGGTAGACTACGCTCCCTTCTTGATACAACTTCTGTGGATTCGCCTGAATCGCAGCAGTTGCCGATTACCAAGCCGTCTTTGCTGGGCGATTCCAAAAAATGTGTAGCGATCAACGCACCGGTGTTTCACTGCTGGTCTGTCACAACGCGGCGGTTTTTTTGAAAGGTGCACTGTGATTAATGCTGGTGATCGGGGGCTTCGGCCTCTCTTCGCTTTCCCCGGCGGCTCGGACCGCTTTAACGCAGACTTCTAGGGTTTTTCATGACGCGCTACATATTCGTCACGGGCGGTGTTGTTTCTTCATTGGGGAAAGGCATTGCCTCCGCTTCATTGGCGGCCATCCTGGAGGCGCGGGGGCTTAAAGTCACCATGCTCAAGCTGGACCCGTACATCAACGTCGACCCGGGCACCATGAGCCCGTTCCAGCATGGTGAAGTGTTCGTCACACACGACGGCGCCGAGACCGACCTGGACCTGGGCCACTACGAGCGGTTCATCCGCACGACCATGACCCAGAACAACAACTTCACCACCGGCCGTGTCTACGAGCACGTTCTGCGCAAAGAGCGCCGTGGTGACTACCTGGGTGCAACCATCCAGGTGATTCCGCACATTACCGATGAAATCAAGCGCCGCATCATCAAGGGTGCAGGCGATGCCGACGTGGCGATGGTCGAGATCGGTGGCACCGTGGGTGACATCGAATCCCAGCCATTCCTCGAAGCTATCCGCCAGTTGCGTTTCGAAGTCGGCGCCAAGCGCGCGATGCTGATGCACCTCACGTTGGTGCCGTACATCGCCACCGCTGGCGAAACCAAAACCAAACCTACGCAGCACTCGGTCAAGGAACTGCGTTCCATCGGCCTGCAGCCGGACGTGCTGGTGTGCCGCTCCGATCACCCGATCGACATTTCCTCGCGTCGCAAGATCGCGCAGTTCACCAACGTTGAAGAACGTGCGGTGATCGCCCTGGAAGACGCCGACACCATCTACAAGATCCCGGGCATCCTGCACTCGCAAGGCCTGGACGATTTTGTGGTCGAGCGTTTCGGCCTGCAATGCAACGGTGCGGACCTGTCCGAGTGGGAAGCTGTGGTTGACGCCAAGCTCAACCCTGAGCACGAAGTCACCATCGCCATGGTCGGCAAGTACATGGAGCTGCTGGACGCGTACAAGTCGCTGATCGAAGCGATGAGCCACGCGGGTATCAGCAACCGTACCAAGGTCAATCTGCGCTACATCGACTCCGAAGACATCGAGAACCAGGGCACCGCGCTGCTCGAAGGTGTTGACGCAATCCTCGTTCCAGGCGGTTTCGGCCTGCGTGGCGTGGAAGGCAAGATCACCGCCGTACAGTACGCTCGTGAGAACAAGGTGCCGTACCTGGGTATCTGCTTGGGCATGCAAGTGGCGGTTATCGAGTTCGCCCGCAACGTGCTTGGCTGGAAAGACGCCAACTCCACCGAGTTTGACAGCAAGAGCGGTCACCCGGTCGTGGGCCTGATTACCGAGTGGGAAGACGCCACCGGCGCTGTTGAAACCCGTACCGAAAGCTCCGACCTGGGCGGCACCATGCGCCTTGGCGCGCAGGATTGCCTGCTGGAGCCGGGCTCGCTGGTTCACGATTGCTATGGCAAGGACGTGATCGTCGAGCGTCACCGTCACCGTTACGAAGTGAACAACAACCTGCTGCCGCAAATCAAAGAAGCCGGCCTGAAAATCTCCGGTCGCTCCGGTGATGGCGCGCTGGTTGAGGTGGTCGAAGCACCGGATCATCCATGGTTCGTCGCTTGCCAGTTCCACCCAGAGTTCACCTCGACTCCACGCGACGGTCACCCGTTGTTCAGCGGTTTTGTCAAAGCTGCACTGACGCAACATCAGAAGAAGGCGTAAACCTGATGGCCCAGAAGATCATTCGCGTAGGCGACATCGAGATTGCCAACGACAAGCCCATGGTGCTGTTCGGCGGCATGAACGTGCTGGAAAGCCGCGACATGGCGATGCAGGTCTGTGAAGAGTACGTCAAGGTTACCCAGAAATTGGGTATCCCTTACGTGTTCAAGGCCAGCTTCGACAAGGCCAATCGCTCGTCCGTAACGTCTTACCGCGGCCCAGGCCTTGAAGAAGGCATGCGGATCTTCCAGGACATCAAACAAGCCTTCGGCGTGCCGATCATCACCGACGTCCACGAGCCTGAACAGGCTGCCGTGGTCGCCGAGGTGTGCGACATCATCCAGTTGCCGGCCTTCCTGTCGCGCCAGACCGATCTGGTCGTCGCGATGGCTAAGACCGGCGCAGTGATCAATATCAAGAAAGCCCAGTTCCTCGCACCTCAGGAGATGAAGCACATCCTTAACAAGTGTGTGGAAGCGGGTAACGACCAGTTGATCCTCTGCGAGCGTGGTTCGAGCTTCGGCTACAACAATCTCGTGGTGGACATGCTCGGTTTCGGCATCATGAAGCAGTTCGAATACCCCGTGTTCTTCGACGTGACCCACGCGCTGCAAATGCCCGGTGGTCGCGCCGATTCCGCAGGCGGGCGCCGTGCCCAGGTGCTGGACCTGGCCAAGGCTGGCATCAGCCAGTCCCTGGCTGGCCTTTTCCTGGAGGCCCACCCGGACCCGGATAATGCCAAATGCGACGGTCCATGCGCCCTGCGCCTGGACAAGCTGGAGCCATTCCTGGCCCAGCTCAAGCAGTTGGACGAACTGGTCAAGAGTTTTCCGACAGTAGAGACCGCGTAAGCGTCGTTTCTCCGGTAGACTTTCCCACGTTTTCTGTTCAGGCCCTCGGGCCTGAGCCTTGTCGCCTGCAAGCCTGCCCCGTTGTTCCACCCTTGCGGTCGGTCAAAAGTTTCCCTTCAGCTGCGTCGTTTTCGTCAACTTTGGAGTGTTTACAACAATGGCAAAAATCGTCGACATCAAAGGTCGTGAAGTTCTCGACTCCCGTGGCAACCCCACCGTCGAAGCCGACGTGCTTCTCGATAACGGCATCATCGGTAGCGCCTGCGCGCCGTCCGGTGCTTCTACCGGTTCGCGCGAAGCGCTGGAACTGCGTGATGGCGACAAGAGCCGTTACCTGGGCAAGGGTGTACTCAAGGCTGTAGCCAACATTAACGGCCCGATCCGTGACCTGTTGCTGGGCAAGGATCCGCTGGACCAGAAAGCTCTGGACCACGCGATGATCAAGCTCGACGGCACCGAAAACAAAGGTAGCCTGGGCGCTAACGCTATCCTCGCCGTCTCCCTGGCCGCTGCCAAGGCTGCTGCCCAGGACCAGGACTTGCCGCTGTATGCTCACATCGCCAACCTGAACGGCACTCCGGGTGTTTACTCGATGCCGGTGCCGATGATGAACATCATCAACGGTGGCGAGCACGCTGATAACAACGTCGACATCCAGGAATTCATGGTGCAGCCGGTTGGCGCCAAGACCTTCTCCGAAGGCTTGCGCATGGGTACCGAGATTTTCCATCACCTGAAAGCTGTTCTGAAGGCCCGTGGCCTGAGCACTGCTGTAGGCGACGAAGGTGGCTTCGCTCCAAACCTGGCATCCAACGAAGATGCGCTGAAAGTGATCTCCGAAGCCGTGGCCAACGCTGGCTACAAGCTGGGCACTGACGTGACCCTGGCCCTGGACTGCGCGGCCAGCGAGTTCTACGAAGACGGCAAATACAATTTGTCCGGCGAAGGCCAAGTGTTCAACTCCGAAGGTTTTGCTGAGTACCTGAAAGGCCTGACCCAGCGCTATCCGATCATCTCGATCGAAGACGGCCTGGATGAGTCCGATTGGGACGGCTGGAAAATCCTCACCGACAAGATCGGCGAGAAAGTCCAATTGGTGGGCGACGATCTGTTCGTGACCAACACCAAGATCCTGAAAGAAGGCATCGATAAAAAGATCGCCAACTCGATCCTGATCAAGTTCAACCAGATCGGCACCTTGACCGAAACCCTGGAAGCCATTCAGATGGCCAAGGCTGCGGGCTACACCGCCGTGATCTCCCACCGCTCCGGCGAAACCGAAGATTCGACCATCGCCGACCTGGCTGTGGGCACTTCGGCGGGCCAGATCAAGACCGGTTCGCTGTGCCGTTCCGATCGCGTTTCCAAGTACAACCAATTGCTGCGTATCGAAGAGCAACTGGCTGGCAAAGCCAAGTACAACGGTCGCGGCGAGTTTCGCGGCTAATCTGTAAATGGTAAAAAGTCGGCGGATTGCGTCGGAAAGTTCACGATAGTGAACATTTCGGCGCTAATCTGATGGCTATCAAGCACAAGCCTGGTTCTTCCAGGCTTCGTGCTATCAGTTGCTTCAAAAGTTATGCATGGCTGTCTTTTTTCACTGGATACCCGATATTCGATGCGCAGTCCCAATTGGTTGTTCCTCGTCTTGCTCTTGTTGCTGGCTGGCCTGCAGTACCGCCTGTGGGTGGGTAATGGCAGCTTCGCGCAGGTAAAAGACCTGACTGAGCAAATTGCTGCACAGCACGCCGAAAATGAGATCCTGCTGGAGCGCAACCGCGTCCTGGACGCTGAAGTGCTTGAGTTGAAAAAAGGCACGGAGACCGTTGAAGAGCGGGCTCGTCACGAACTGGGCATGGTCAAGGAGGGCGAAACCCTCTACCAGTTGGCCCAATGAGCAACAGTTTGCCGGCCTTCTGGGCCGTAATTCCCGCCGCGGGCGTCGGTGCCCGTATGGCTGCGGACCGTCCCAAGCAATATTTGCAACTGGGCGGGCGCACTATTCTTGAACACAGCCTCTACTGTTTTCTCGACCACCCCAATCTCAAGGGGTTGGTGGTCAGCCTTGCCATGGATGACCCTTATTGGCCCAACCTGGCATGCGCCATTGATCCACGTATACAGCGTGCGGACGGCGGTTCGGAGCGCTCGGGTTCGGTGCTAAACGCTCTGTTGCACCTCAATGCCCTGGGCGCGAGCGATGACGACTGGGTGCTGGTGCACGACGCCGCCAGGCCCAATTTAAGCCGCGATGATCTCGACAAACTGTTAAGCGAACTGGCCGATGATGCTGTCGGTGGCCTACTGGCCGTCCCGGCCCGCGATACCCTAAAGCGCGCCGACAAACACGGTCGTGTCGATGAAACCGTCGACCGCAGCCTGATCTGGCAAGCGTACACGCCGCAGATGTTCCGACTCGGTGCGTTGCATCGTGCCTTGGCCGATAGCCTGGTAGCGGATGCGGTCATCACCGATGAGGCCTCGGCAATGGAATGGTCCGGTCAGGCGCCGCGGTTAATTGAGGGGCGTTCGGACAATATCAAGGTGACCCGGCCCGAGGATCTGGAGTGGTTACGGTTACGCTGGGCAAATCGGCAGTGATTGTTGGCTGAGAGGCTGTGCCAGGCAAACGCTGCTCTCGGCGGCGTCTTCATCTTCGGTATGTTTGACCTGAAAGTGCCCATACCGCTGTCATGGGCACCGGTCGCGTGTAGCACCGATTATTGATACGTCGTCTTCCTATGGTTTTGTGATTTCGAATGCCGTGTTCATTTTAAGTTCAAGGTGTTCATGGGTGAACTCGCAGCTGAGTTGGCCATTTAGTTGTCTATCTTCTACTGTCAGTACCAAGTGCCCATGCTTCATTTTGGCGTCGCGTAGCAAAGGATGGTGAACGTTTAGCCGGATGGGGAATCCGGTGATGAGATCGAACCTTCCCGATTCAAAGGGTGGGCTAAAAGAAAGAATATCGATGATTACCGGATGACCGGGGGCTTCAGGGTCTGTTGCGGGCACTCCTATCTGAATCACTTCATGATTGTCGAATTGATAAAAATGTGCGTCTTTGGTCGCATAGCGTTCAGTACTTTCGATCCTTAAGTCGGCTGAACCCTCTGAATCGACGTTGTGCTTTTTATATGCAGCTATGTTCTGTTCAAGCTGCTTTTCGATATCTGCGGTGTTTACATTTTTCATGGCAGTTTCCCTGCGTCATCTTGATAGGCCTCACTGGGCAGCGCCGTAAAATTGATGATGCAGCGCCAGCAGTGAAACCGTAGGGAACCACCATTCATCTTTGCCCACTACTGTCAGAGTTGACAGTAGCGCTGGTCATCATATGAAGTCGTGGGAGAGCAGGGCGTCAGAGGCTTTGTATTCTGTCCTGTTTGATAGGCCTTCTTTTAGGTAATCCACCAAACTGCGCACCTTTGGCGACAAATGCCGTTGCTGCGGATACAGCGCCCACACCGCTGTATTCGGCGGCTGATGCGCTTCCAGCAGCGACACCAGTGCACCATTGCGCAAATGTTCCAGCACGTAATAATCCGGCAGTTGGCACAATCCCACGCCCTGCAATGCAGCATCCAGCACCGCTTGTCCACTGTTGCAACGCCAGTTTCCCTGCACCCGCTGGGAAAACTCCCGGCCGTCCTGAGCCAGTTGCCAGATATCCGAGCTGCCAATCAGGCAGTTATGCCGACTCAATTCCGACAAGCTATGGGGGCGCCCATAGCGTTCGAGATAGGACGGCGATGCACACAAATACATGCGCCGCGGCGCGAGACGGCTGGCAACCATTCTTGAGTCTGAGAGGCGCCCCAAGCGAATTGCCAGGTCCAGGCCTTCGTGTACCAGATCGAGCTGGCGGTTGCTCAGTTCGATATCCACCCGCAACTGCGGGTAAAGCCCCATGAACCGCGTCACCAAAGGCACGATAAATCGCTCGCCATAAGCCACGGCGCACGTCATGCGCAACATGCCTTTTGGCTCGCTGGTCAAGTCGCCCACCGCTCGCAATGCTTCTTCGCGGCCGTCCTGCAAGCGTTGGCAATGCTGGAGGAAGGTTTGCCCGGCTTCGGTCAGGGTCACTTTGCGTGTACTGCGATAAAGCAACCGTGTCTGCAGCCGTTCCTCCAAGCGTGCGACTTGGCGACTGATATGGGACGACGACACCCCCAGGCGCTCGGCGGCAGCTGTAAATTGACTGCATTCAGCCACGGCGACGAACTCGTCGATGCCTTCCCAGCGGTTCTCCGACATCATGATTGTCCCTGTACAGCAATAATGTTTTGCTTTTGGCTGGATTATTAATCAGTGAGCCATGTTTTACACTCTCCCTCTCAATTTTTAACGCCCTGGAGAAATACCGGATGATTAAGTCCCGCGCCGCTGTCGCCTTCGAAGCCAAGAAACCCCTTGAGATTGTTGAAGTGGATGTCGCCATGCCCAAAGCTGGCGAAGTCCTGCTGCGCGTTGTGGCCTCCGGCGTATGCCACACCGACGCTTACACCCTGTCGGGTGCTGACCCGGAAGGCATCTTTCCGTCGATTCTCGGCCACGAGGGCGGTGCGGTGGTTGAAGCGATTGGCGAGGGTGTGACTTCAGTTGCCGTCGGCGACCATGTCATCCCGCTGTACACCCCGGAATGTGGCAAGTGCAAATTCTGCCTGTCGGGCAAGACCAACCTGTGCCAAGCCATTCGAGCCACTCAAGGCAAAGGCCTGATGCCAGATGGCACCACGCGTTTTTCCTACAAGGGTCAGCCGATTTTCCACTACATGGGTACCTCGACCTTCTCCGAGTACACCGTGCTGCCGGAAATTTCCGTGGCCAAGATTCCTAAAGAAGCGCCGCTGGAAAAAGTCTGCTTGCTGGGCTGTGGCGTTACCACCGGTATTGGCGCGGTGATCAACACTGCCAAGGTCAAGCCGGGCGACACCGTGGCCATCTTCGGTCTCGGTGGTATTGGTCTGTCGGCCATTATTGGCGCGGTGAAAGCCAAGGCCGGTCGCATCATTGCCATCGACATCAACCCGGCCAAGTTCGAAATCGCCAAGCAATTGGGCGCCACCGACTGCATCAACCCGAAAGAATACGATCGCCCGATCCAGGACGTGATTGTTGATTTGACTGACGGCGGTGTGGATTTTTCCTTCGAGTGCATCGGCAACGTGCAACTGATGCGTGCTGCCCTTGAGTGCTGCCACAAAGGTTGGGGCGAGTCGGTGATCATCGGTGTGGCCGGTGCGGGCCAGGAAATCGCTACGCGCCCATTCCAGTTGGTGACCGGTCGCGTCTGGCGCGGTTCGGCATTCGGCGGCGTACGCGGTCGTAGCGAGTTGCCAAGCTACGTGGAAATGGCCCAGACCGGCGAAATCCCGCTGGACACGTTCATTACCCATACCATGGGCCTGGAAGACATCAACAAAGCGTTTGACCTGATGCATGAAGGCAAGAGCATTCGTACCGTCATCCACTTCTGAGGTCGCCCATGAGTCTGGAAAACCTGTCCTGCCAGAAGAGCTTCGGCGGCTGGCATAAACGCTACAAGCATCATTCCGATGTGCTCGATTGCGACATGACCTTCGCCGTTTACCTGCCGCCGCAAGCGGAGCAGGGCGGCAAGTTGCCGGTGTTGTATTGGCTCTCCGGGTTGACCTGCACCGATGAGAACTTCATGCAGAAGGCTGGCGCGCAACGCATGGCCGCCGAGCTGGGGCTGATCATCGTGGCGCCGGATACCAGCCCTCGCGGTCCCGGTGTCCCGGGTGATCCGGATAACGCCTGGGACTTTGGCCTGGGCGCTGGCTTTTACCTGAATGCCACCCAGGAACCATGGGCCAAGCATTATCGGATGCATGACTATGTGGTGCAGGAATTGCCGGCTTTGGTTGAAGCGCATTTCCCCGCTTCGGACAAGCGTGGTATCAGCGGCCACTCCATGGGCGGACACGGCGCACTGGTGTGTGCGTTGCGCAACCCCGGACGTTATCTGTCGGTGTCGGCGTTTTCGCCTATCAATAACCCGATGGATTGCCCGTGGGGCCAGAAAGCCTTCTCCCGTTACCTGGGTGAAGAGCGCTCTAAGTGGCGTGAATGGGATGCCTGCGTATTGATCAGCGAAGCCTCGGAAAAGCTGCCCTTGCTGGTTGATCAGGGCGATCGCGATGATTTCCTCGCGGTGCAGCTCAAGCCTGAGGCCTTGCAGCAAGCGGCCAAGGCGGCCAAGCATCCGCTGGAACTGCGCCTGCAACCCGGCTATGACCACAGCTACTTCTTCATCGCCAGCTTCATCGAAGACCATTTGCGACACCATGGCCGCGCTTTGCTCGGTTAATGTGAGGCAAAAGTAGGTAGAATCACGCCCTGAATTAAATCGGGGCGTTTTTTTATGCGTATTGGCCACGGCTACGATGTGCACCGTTTCGCTGAAGGCGATTTCATCACCCTGGGCGGCGTGCGCATAGCACACCACCATGGGTTGCTGGCTCATTCCGACGGCGACGTTGTCTTGCATGCCTTGAGCGATGCCTTGCTCGGCGCGGCGGCGTTGGGTGATATCGGCAAGCATTTTCCGGACACCGACCCCACCTTCAAGGGCGCTGACAGCCGTGTATTGCTTCGCCACGTGGTCAGCCTGATCCACGCCAAGGGCTGGAAGGTCGGTAACGTCGACAACACTATCGTGGCCCAGGCGCCGAAGATGGCGCCCCATATCGAATCAATGCGTGCACTGATTGCCGCAGACCTGCAAATTGAATTGGATCAAGTGAACGTGAAAGCCACCACCACCGAAAAGCTCGGGTTTACCGGTCGTGAAGAGGGCATTGCGGTGCACTCCGTCGCCTTGTTGCTGCGCGCATGAATGATCTGGAACTGCTGGGCCCGCGTGCCTACGGCGAAGCTTTGGGCAGCGCCGTCCTGAAGGCCACTGCCGAAGATTTTCAGGTGGACGAAGTGCTGGATATCCCGCTGACCGGCGAGGGCGAGCACCTTTGGCTGTGGGTGGAAAAACGTGGCCTCAACACCGAGGAAGCTGCGCGCCGTATCGCCAAGGCCGCCGGTGTGCCGTTGCGCACCGTCAGCTATGCCGGTCTCAAGGACCGTCAGGCGCTGACCCGGCAGTGGTTCAGCGTGCAACTGCCGGGCAAGGCCGACCCGGACATGAGCACTGCTGAAAACGACACGCTCAAGATCCTCAAGACTGCCCGTCACAAGCGCAAGCTGCAGCGCGGCGCGCACGCGGCCAATGGATTCACCTTGCGCCTGACCCAACTGGTGGGTGATACCGCCGCCATCGACGCGCGCCTGCAACTGATTGCCCAGCACGGCATTCCCAACTATTTCGGCACCCAGCGTTTCGGCCACGACGGTGGCAACGTTGTCGACGCCCGTGGATGGGCTGCGCGCAAGGCCCTGCCGGAGCAGCGCAATGTGCGTTCGCGGTTGTTGTCTACGGCGCGTAGTTTCCTCTTCAACAAAGTACTGGCGGCGCGCGTCGCCGACGGTTCCTGGCAGCGTGCGCAAGTGGGTGATCTGCTGGCGTTTACTGACAGCCGCAGTTTTTTTCCGGCGGGTGAGGCTGAGTGCAGCGACCCGCGCCTGGCGATCCTGGATCTGCACCCCACCGGCCCGCAGTGGGGCGAGGGTGATTCTCCGGCGACGGGTGCCACGTTTGAGTTGGAGCAGGCGGTTGCCGCCGGTGAAGCCGACCTGCGTGATTGGCTGGTGAATGCCGGCATGAGCCAGGAACGTCGCATTCTGCGACTGCCCATTGGCGGGTTGACGTGGCATTATCCCGGGCCTGACATTCTGCAATTGGAATTCGTCCTACCGGCCGGATGCTTCGCCACTGTCTTGGTGCGCGAGCTCGTTGATCTGGTGCCGGTGGGGCAGACGGACAGCCCATGCGTATTCTGATATCAAATGATGACGGTGCCACCGCACCCGGTCTTGCTGCGCTCTATGCTGCGCTGGAAGATTACGCCGAGTGCGTGGTGGTTGCCCCCGACCAGGACAAGAGCGGCGCCAGCAGTTCGCTGACGCTCGACCGTCCCCTGCACCCGCAGGTTCTGGCTAATGGCTTTATCAGTGTCAACGGCACGCCCACCGACTGCGTGCACCTGGCGATCAACAGCCTGTTGGATCAAGAGCCGGACCTGGTGGTGTCGGGCATCAACCTCGGCGCCAACCTGGGCGATGATGTGCTGTATTCCGGCACCGTGGCGGCAGCGCTTGAAGGGCGCTTTCTGGGTCGTACCTCGTTCGCTTTTTCGTTTGCCTCGCGGCAACTGGACAATTTGCCCACCGCCGCCTATTTCGCACGCAAGTTGGTGGAGGCTCATGCCTCCCTGGACCTGCCGCCGCGCACGGTGCTCAACGTCAATATTCCCAATTTGCCCCTCGATCACATTCGCGGCATCAAGCTGACACGTCTTGGCCACCGTGCCCGTGCGGCGGCCCCGTTGAAGGTGGTCGACCCGCGTGGCAAGGAAGGCTATTGGATAGCGGCAGCTGGCGATGCCGAAGACGGTGGCGAGGGCACGGACTTTCACGCGGTGATGCAGGGTTATGTGTCGATTACTCCGTTGCAATTCGACCGCACCTTCAGCGATGCCTTCAGTGGTCTTGAAGTCTGGCTGGAGGGATTGCGCTGATGGCTCGTGAACAAGACGACCTGCTGCGTCGTGGCATCGGTATGACCTCCCAGCGCACCCGTGAGCGTTTGATCCAGCGCCTTTATGAAGAGGGGTTGTCCAACGCTCAGGTGTTGGAAGTGATCCGCCGCACCCCTCGTCATTTGTTTGTCGATGAAGCCCTGGCCCATCGCGCTTATGAAGATACGGCGTTGCCGATTGGACATAACCAGACCATCTCCCAGCCCTACATGGTGGCGCGCATGAGCGAGCTGCTGCTGGCGGCGGGCCCGCTGGACAAGGTGCTGGAGATCGGCACCGGTTCCGGCTACCAGACCGCCGTGCTGTCGCAGTTGGTGGAGCGCGTGTTCTCGGTGGAGCGCATCAAGGTGCTGCAAGACCGTGCCAAGGAGCGCCTGGTGGAGCTGAACTTGCGCAACGTGGTATTTCGCTGGGGCGATGGCTGGGAAGGCTGGCCGGCGCTGGCGCCGTACAACGGCATTATCGTCACCGCCGTGGCCACCGATGTTCCGCAAGCGTTGCTCGACCAATTGGCGCCAGGCGGGCGCCTGGTCATCCCGGTCGGTTCCGGCGAAGTGCAACAATTGATGCTTATTGTCCGTGAGGACGACGGTTTTTCCCGGCATGTATTGGGCGCCGTGCGTTTTGTTCCGTTGCTCAACGGACCGCTGGCCTGACGAATTTTCGACGCTACTGAATTCTGCGGACGGGGATTTGTCTTACGGCGGGGTCTATCAAGTCAACATGATAGGTGCGGTGATTCAACACGCTGAATGATTCGTTTCAGTCGCGTGCCGGTAAAACTTCAGTGCCCAGTTATACTTGCGACATATTTCAAGCCTGATACAGGCATTCATGTTCAGCCACCACAAAGGGAGCGGCGGGTGAGTCTCACAGGTCTTGCGCAGCGTATGGGTAAAACAAGTTTTCAACGACTGGTGCTTGGCCTTGTCTTCGGTTCCTTGTTGGTCGGCTGTTCCAGCTCGCCAAGCAGCGGCGCACGGGTCGTTGACCGTAATAGTGCGGCACCGCAAAAGCCCACGGTAACCACCGGGCAATATGTGGTGCGCAAAGGCGACACGATGTTCTCAATCGCCTTCCGTTACGGGTGGGATTACAAGGCACTAGCAGCTCGTAACAATATTCCTGTGCCTTACACCATACATCCGGGTCAGACGATTCGCTTTGACGGTCGCACCGGTTCCACGCCTACGACGGTTGTGACAAACACAGGATCTTCGCCGTCGTCTTCTAGCAAAACCACCATCATTACACGCCCTGCCGGCACTGCTGTCCCGGCGGCCTCAGGCAAGCCAACAGCCGCGCCGTTGCCGCCTGCCGGGCCTGCTCCGACGGGCTGGGGATGGCCCTCAAACGGAGTATTAATTGGAAAATTCTCTTCAAACGGTAGTTTGAATAAAGGCATTGATATCGCCGGTGATTTGGGACAGCCTGTTTTAGCTGCGTCTGATGGGACGGTGGTGTACGCCGGGAGTGGTTTACGGGGCTACGGCGAGCTGGTCATCATCAAACACAGCGATACCTACGTCAGTGCTTACGGTCATAACCGCAGGCTGTTGGTTCGGGAGGGGCAGCAGGTCAAAGTCGGACAGACAATTGCCGAAATGGGTTCAACGGGTACAGACCGGGTGAAACTGCACTTTGAGATTCGCCGTCAAGGGAAGCCTGTAGATCCGCTGCAATTCTTACCCCGTCGTTGATGTGTTGCCAGCCTGTTCCCTCACGTAGAAGGAACAGGCTCCAGCGTTGCCAAGGATAAAGGCGTCGCTTGAGCTTGAGGTCGAACTCACCAAAGGACTATAACAATGGCTCTCAGTAAAGAAGCGCCGGAGTTTGACATCGACGATGAGGTTCTCCTTATGGAGACCGGTATCGCTATGGAATCGATGTCGAATGAGGGACCTGCAACACCTTCAGTTCGTACCAAATCCAAGAACTCTACCGCTTTAAAGCAGCATAAATACATTGATTACACACGGGCGCTCGACGCGACCCAGCTGTATCTCAATGAAATCGGCTTTTCCCCCCTGCTTACCCCCGAAGAAGAAGTCCATTTTGCGCGGTTGTCGCAAAAGGGGGATCCGGCTGGGCGCAAGCGCATGATTGAAAGCAACCTGCGCCTGGTGGTGAAAATCGCCCGACGCTACGTCAATCGTGGGTTGTCCTTGTTGGACCTCATCGAGGAGGGCAATCTGGGCTTGATCCGCGCGGTGGAGAAGTTTGACCCAGAGCGGGGCTTCCGCTTTTCAACCTATGCTACCTGGTGGATCCGCCAGACCATCGAACGGGCGATCATGAATCAAACCCGCACGATCCGGTTGCCGATCCATGTGGTTAAGGAGCTCAACGTCTACCTGCGGGCAGCGCGTGAGCTCACTCAAAAACTCGATCATGAACCCTCGCCCGAAGAAATCGCCAACCTGCTGGAAAAACCGGTAGGGGAGGTCAAGCGCATGCTGGGCCTTAACGAGCGTGTGTCTTCGGTCGATGTCTCGCTGGGTCCGGATTCGGATAAAACCCTGTTGGACACCCTGACGGATGATCGGCCTACAGATCCCTGCGAGCTGTTGCAGGACGATGATCTGTCCCAAAGTATTGACCAGTGGTTGTCGGAGCTCACGGACAAGCAGCGTGAGGTGGTAATTCGCCGCTTCGGCCTGCGCGGCCATGAGAGCAGCACCCTGGAGGACGTAGGCCTGGAGATCGGCCTGACCCGTGAGCGGGTGCGGCAGATCCAGGTGGAAGGGCTTAAGCGCTTGCGCGAGATCCTGGAGAAGAATGGCTTGTCGAGTGAGTCGTTGTTTCAATAACGACACGGCTTGAATGCTTGAATGTGGGAGGGGGCTTGCCCCCGATGGCGGCGTAGCAGTCGATACTTGCATTGACTGACACACCGCTATCGGGGGCAAGCCCCCTCCCACATTTTTTGTGCCGGGCATAAAGTTGGTGCGAATACCAAATCCCAGGCATAAAAAAACCCCGCTTTTAAGGGCGGGGTCTTTTCGACTAAGTCAGTACAAGTTAGATAACTTGAACTTCTTCAGCTTGCATGCCTTTCTGACCGCGGGTAGCGATGAAAGAAACCTGTTGGCCTTCTTTCAGGCTTTTGAAGCCGTCGGATTGGATAGCTTTGAAGTGAACGAACAGGTCGTCACCGGATTGTGGAGTGATGAAGCCGAAGCCTTTTTCATCGTTGAACCACTTAACGGTACCAGTTTGGCGATTAGACATGGTGTATCTCCTTGGACAAAGTTAACTGCGACTCAGGAAAAGCCCTGGCCGAGACTGAGTGCAAAGAGCAGGAAAAATTCTTGGAGATGGTTGGATCGAAATTCAACATATCGTGTAGAGATTCTCAGTGACACAAGCAGCACAGTGGCGCCACCTTAACCCTTTTTCCGGAACGTGCCAATGGTATTTCCGAAGGTTTCTCTATTTTCGTGACTGGCGGTGGTATTTACAGACCCCTGATCCGGCAGTTCGGCCCCGGCCCCGTTGGTTGCGCCTTATAAGCGGCGGGGTATTGATCAAGAAAAGCCCCACGGCCTTTGAACCCCAACGCCGGCCCCGGTAAGATGCCACACAGAATTTTTCCACCTCGCTATTCAGGACACCCGCCATGAGCATCAAATCGGACAAGTGGATTCGCCGCATGGCGCAAGAGCACGGCATGATCGAACCGTTCGTCGAGCGCCAGATTCGTGGTGAAGGCGATGACCGAGTGATTTCGTACGGCGTTTCCAGCTACGGCTACGATGTACGTTGCGCCGATGAGTTCAAGGTGTTCACCAACATCAACTCGGCAATCGTCGATCCGAAGAACTTCGACGAAAAGAGTTTCGTCGACGTCAAGAGCGACGTGTGCATCATTCCGCCAAACTCCTTCGCCCTGGCGCGCACCGTGGAGTTCTTCCGTATTCCGCGTGACGTACTGACCATCTGCCTGGGTAAAAGCACCTACGCGCGTTGCGGCATTATCGTCAACGTGACGCCGCTTGAGCCTGAGTGGGAAGGTCACGTGACCCTGGAGTTCTCCAACACCACCACGCTGCCGGCCAAGATCTACGCCAACGAAGGCGTAGCGCAGATGCTGTTCCTTCAGTCTGATGAGGCCTGTGAAGTGTCCTACAAAGACCGCGCAGGCAAGTACCAAGGCCAGCGCGGCGTCACCTTGCCACGCGCTTGATCGAAAGGTCCTACGCGTAAAGGGAATTAGTCCGAAGAAAGTGACTCTATTGGGTGTACTGCCTCGGCGCGTGCAAAACGCGTCGGGCCACGCTTGAGGAGTACCTTATGAAGATCGACCCGCGAATCAGCGCAGAACTTGCCCGGCTTGAACCCAACCAGATTGGTGTTCTGGCCTGGTCCCTGATGGCCGATCCCGCTTACGCGGGCGGCATCCCTGGCCAACCCGAGCCGGATTACCCGCAGCCCACCGAACCCGGCGAGCCGACTCTTCCGGACGAGCCGCCACCCGCACCTGTCGCTTGATACCAGCCAGGCCAGTCGGTGTTTCAGCCAACTGGCCAGACCTGATGGTCGCCAATCACAAAGATTTGGTGATCATTGTCTTGCTCCACGGTATATCCGCCCGTAAACGCGCCAAACGCCGGCAACAGGCTGACGCTCGAGCTCAGCAGGAAGCACGGTAGGCGTAGGCTTTGCCGGCCCTTGCCGCGCAAGCGATACACCGGGTGCACATGCCCCGCCAACACAAGGTGGGTGGCATGGGCGTCCGGTTCGTGTTGCAGGGCGAAAGGGCCCATCAACAGGGGCTCAGGAACCACTTCGATCCTCAAGTCGGCAGGCGGGTCACCCGCGCGTTTATCGTGATTGCCGCGGATTAAGGTCATCGCCAGGTCGCTATGGCGCGCTCGCCAGCTCCTCAGTGCGCTCAGCGTGCCGCTGGCGTGGGAGCCTGGACCATGCAGAAAGTCGCCGAGAAAGATCACCTGCGCGCACGGCAGGGCGTTTAACACGCGGTCCAATCGTTGCAGATTGTCGGAGGTCGTGCCTTGTGGCACCGGTTGCCCCAGGCTTCGATAGGCCGATGCCTTGCCAAAGTGCGCATCGGCAATCAACAGGCACTGGCGCGCAGGCCAGTAAACCGCTTTCTCCGCCAGCAACCACAGCTCTTCGCCCCCAAGCGTCACCGAGTAATGCGTCATCGTTTCTCCGCAACTTTTTCCAAGTCCTTGACCATCCGCGCAATGCGCTCTGAAAGTTTTTCCGAACTCATGCTTTCGCGCATCCGCTCCACCAGCAGCGGGAACGCCAGGGGCGTTGGACGTTCGATCACATACACATCCATTTTCAGCGCCGATAACCGAAGCAAGGTCTCTTCGAGTCGGCGAATATCCAACTCGTCACGCAGGACTTCTTCCCCTGCTTGGGCCAGCAACAGGTTTTGCGGGTCATATTGCTTGAACACTTCAAAGAACAATCCACTGGAGGCCTGCACCTGCCGCGTACTTTTCGGCGCACCGGGGTAACCGGCAAACACCAGCCCGGCGATACGGGCGATTTCACGAAAGCGCCGCAGCGCCAGTTCCCCGGCATTCAGGCTGGCGGCTACATCCGTCAGCAAATTCGCCGGACTAAGCAGGGTCTCGTTCAGCAACACTGTCCAATCCAACGGCGTGGCGCTCAGTAGCTCCAGACCATAGTCATTGACGGCAATCGAGAAGGTCACCGCCTGCCCTTGGCTGACCCGCCAGGCGAGCAAACTCGCCAACCCCAAATGCACCTGACGCCCGGCAAACGGGTATAAAAACAGATGCCACCCCTCCCGGGACTTCAGCACTTCGGCCAACAAGTGTTCCCGTGTCGGCAGGCCGGACCAGCGCAACTGCGTCTGCAACAACGGTTGCACCGCCCGCATCTCGGGGCCTTCGAAATGCCCATGGGCCGCAGCGTCAAAGCGCTCCACCACGGCCTGGGCCAGTTCATTGGAAAGCGGCATGCGCCCGCCATTCCAGCGCGGTACGGCTGCCTTTTTTGCGGTACTGCGGCGTACGTAAGCGGTCATGTTTTCTACCCGCACCAGCTCCAGCAGACGTCCGGCGAACAGAAAACCATCGCCGGGCTTTAACCGTGCGATAAAACCTTCCTCAACACTGCCCAGATTCTTGCCGCCGCCGCCTTTGCTCCAGAACTTCAGCTGGATACTCGCGTCGCTGACAATGGTGCCTACGCTCATGCGATGGCGCCGCGCCAACCGAGCGTCGGGGACGCGCCAGATGCCATGCTCGTCGGGCTCCACACGGCGGTAATCCGGATAAGCGGTGAGCGACAAGCCGCCATGGCGCACAAATCCCAGCGCCCAGGCCCAGTCCGCATCCGTAAGGTCGCGATACGCCCAGGCGCCGCGCACTTCCGCCAGCAAGGCATCCGGTGTAAAGCCACCGCCCAGGGCCATGCTCACCAAATGTTGTACGAGTACATCCAACGGTTTGTAGGGCGATTCGCGTGCTTCGATGCGCCGCGCTGCAATTGCATCCTGGGCTGCCGCAGCCTCAACCAGCTCCAGGCTGTGGGTCGGCACCAGCGTCACCCTCGACGGTCGCCCCGGCGCGTGGCCGGAGCGCCCGGCGCGTTGCATCAGGCGGGCGATGCCTTTGGCCGAACCGATCTGCAGTACCCGCTCCACCGGTAAAAAATCCACCCCAAGGTCCAGGCTGGAAGTGCACACCACCGCTTTAAGCTGGCCGTCTTTTAAGGCGCGCTCTACCCAATCGCGGGTTTCCCTGGACAGCGAGCCGTGGTGCAGGGCAATCAATCCAGCCCAATCGGGCCGCGCCTCCAGTAAGGCCTGGTACCAGATTTCCGACTGCGCCCGCGTGTTGGTAAACACCAGGCAACTGCTGCTGGCCTCCACCTCGGCGACCACCTGCGGCAACATCTTCAAACCGATATGCCCGGCCCAGGGAAAACGCTCGGTAACCAGCGGCAACAAGGTGTCGACTTTTAGGGATTTGGCCGTTTGCCCCTGCACATTGATTGCACCGCCTTGTGGGACCAAAACCTCAAGCGCGTGGGCCTGATTACCCAGGGTCGCCGAAATGCCCCACACCATCAGATCCGGATGCCAGCGCCGCAGCCTCGCCAACGCCAATTGCAACTGCACGCCGCGCTTGTTACCGATCAGCTCATGCCATTCATCCACCACCACCATGCGCAGGTGCGCCAGGCTCGACTCGCTGTCGGCGCGGGCGAGCATCAGCGTCAGGCTTTCCGGGGTGGTGATCAGTGCGGTGGGTTGGCGGCGGGTTTGCCGGGCGCGCTCGCTGCTGCTGGTATCGCCCGTGCGCAGGCCGACACTCCAGGGAATCTGCAAGGTCGCCAGCGGCGCTTCAAGGGCGCGAGCCGTGTCGGCGGCCAGCGCACGCATCGGCGTGATCCACAGGACGGTGAGGGGCTCGGCAGGCGGTTTGCGTTTGCCCGTAGCAGGCGGGCGGATGTTGGCGAAGCGATTGAGGGCAGCAAACCACAGCGCATAGGTTTTACCGGCGCCGGTGCTGGCGTGCAGCAGCCCGGACTGGCCATCTTTGACCGCCGTCCAAACCGCTTTCTGGAAGTCGAACGGCTTCCAGCCCTTGGCGGCGAACCATGTCTTGGCGAAGTCGTGGGGTTTTGCCATGCGGTGCCTGACGCTCTGGAGGGTCTATTCCCACAGACCCTCCCGGCACCGCAAAGGTTTACTTCAGATTGCCACTCAGGAACTGCTGCAAGCGCTCGCTCTTCGGGTTGCCCAACACATCCTCAGGCGCGCCTTGCTCTTCGACCATGCCCTTGTGCAGGAACAGCACTTGGTTCGACACCTTGCGCGCAAAGCTCATCTCATGGGTGACCATGATCATGGTGCGGCCTTCCTCAGCCAGCCCCTGGATCACCTTCAACACTTCACCCACCAGTTCCGGGTCCAGGGCTGAGGTGGGTTCGTCGAACAGCATCACTTCCGGCTCCATGGCCAACGCGCGGGCGATGGCCACGCGTTGCTGCTGACCACCGGAGAGAAACGCCGGGTACTGGTCGGCCACCCGTGCCGGCAGGCCGACCTTGTCCAGATAGCGGCGAGCACGGTCCTCGGCGTCTTTCTTGCTGCAACCCAATACCCGGCGCGGGGCCATGGTGATGTTTTCCAGCACGCTCATATGGCTCCACAGGTTGAAGTGCTGGAAGACCATCGCCAGCCGCGTGCGCAGGCGCTGCAATTCGGCGTCGTCGGCCACGCGCATGCCGTGGCGGTCGTTGACCATGCGGATCTGTTTGCCGTCGAGGGTCATGGCGCCGTCGTTGGGGGTTTCCAGGAAATTGATGCAGCGCAAAAAGGTGCTTTTGCCCGAGCCGCTGGCGCCGATCAGGCTGATCACATCTCCGGTCTTGGCCTTGAGCGAGACACCTCTGAGCACCTCATTGTCGCCATAGCTTTTATGCAGGCCTTCAACGGTCAATTTGTACATGGGGCGTGCATCCTCAAGGCGAAAGTAGATAGCCGCTGCGGTAGGCCTCTGAGCCTGCGACATGGCCGATGACCATCCCCGCAGTGGCCATGCGGCGTAGCGAACGGGCGTAAAGCAGGCCTGCGTTGTGGCAGTGCACGGGCGTTACGCGGTCGGTAATGGGGTCGATGATCTCAGCGATCAGTTGCCCGGCTTCCAGGTATTCACCGGGCAGGGCGCTGAACACCAACAGGCCGCCCACCGGCGTCGCCACGGGTTCGACGCCTGCCAGGGGCGTGGCCGGGTAGGGCAGGTCGGGCAGCGGTGCCGGGTCGCCGGCAATTGCGCCGAAGTGAATCAGGTAATCGATGATCGCCTGGCAATCGAGGCTGGCCAGGCCGTGGTTGACGTCGCCCTGGCCGCGCAGTTCGACGGTTACCGAAAAGCTGCCCATGGGAATCGGAAAGCGCCCGGCAAAACGTTGCTGCAACTGCCACCAGACCAGGGTGAAGCACTCATCGAAAGACTGCCCGCCGGAGTCGGTGGCCAGCAAGTTGGCTTCCGAGCCTATATAGCGCGCCAACGGCTCCACCCGCGGCCAGGCCTCTGGTGTGGTGTACAGGTGCGCAACGGCTTCGAAGTCGCAATGCAGGTCCAGCACCATGTCGGCGTCGCAGGCCAGGCGCTGCAGTACCAGTCGTTGAGACTGCAACTGGGTTGCGGCGGTTTGCCCGGCCAAGGCGGTGCTCAATGCGGCGCGAATCAGTTCGACATTGTGTTGCGGATCATCTCCGAGCAGCGCCTCGACCTGGTTGCCCACCTCATCACTGAGGTCGACAAACAGGCGATTGAAGTTCTGCCCGCTCTCCAACTCGTAGCGGCCCAGGGGGATATCCATCAACACCTGTTCCAGGCCCACCGGGTTGGCGATGGGCACCAACACGATCTCGCTCAACAGCCGCCCAGCCGCCGCCAATTCGGCGAGGCGCATCTTCAAGTGCCAGGCCACCAGCATGCCGGGCAGCTCATCGGCATGCAGCGACGACTGGATGTAAACCTTGCCTGCGGCCTGCTGCGGGCCGAAGTGGAAACTGTGGATTTGCCGCGCCGTGCCTGGCACCGGCGCAATCAGTTCATGTAGCTGATGACGCATG
Source organism: Pseudomonas sp. RIT357 (assembly GCF_000632245.1). Lineage (NCBI taxonomy): Bacteria > Pseudomonadati > Pseudomonadota > Gammaproteobacteria > Pseudomonadales > Pseudomonadaceae > Pseudomonas > Pseudomonas sp. RIT357. Next base: position 65,639 of record NZ_JFYX01000049.1, on the reverse strand, counting down.
AAGGCTCCTTAATGGCTCGGCCCGAGAAAGGCCAGCCAGCGACGTTCCGCCAGCCGAAACAGGCCGACCAGGGCAAAGGTCACGGCGAGGTAGATCAGCGCGGCAATGCCGAACGATTGAAAGGTCATGAAGGTCGCCGAGTTGGCATCTCGTGCCACTTTGAGGATGTCCGGAATCGTCGCGGTAAACGCCACGGTGGTCGAATGCAGCATCAGGATCACTTCGTTGCTGTAGTACGGCAGCGAACGGCGCAGTGCGGACGGCATGATCACATAGGCGTACAGCTTCCAGCCGCTGAGCCCGTAGGCCTTGGCCGCCTCGACTTCGCCGTGGGCCATGCTGCGGATGGACCCGGCGAAAATCTCCGTGGTGTAGGCGCAGGTGTTAAGGGCGAAGGCCAAGATCGTGCAGTTCATTGCATCGCGAAAGAACGCATCCAGTACCGGTTGTTCGCGCACGGCGGCGATGCTGTAGATGCCGGTGTAGCAGATCAGCAACTGGATATAGAGCGGTGTGCCACGAAACAGGTAGGTGTAGAACTGCACTGGCCAGCGTACCAGCGGGTTGCGCGACACGCGGGCGATGGACAGCGGGATCGACACCAGAAAGCCGATCACCAGTGCGGCGCTGAGCAACCACATGGTCATGGCCAGGCCAGTAATGTGTTGGCCGTCGCTGTAAAGGAACGGGCGCCAGTATTCCTGCAAGAGTTCGATCATCGCACCGCCTCCCGGGAGCCTGCGGAGTAGCGACGTTCAAGACGGCGCAAGACAAAGTTGGAGACGCTGGTGATCACCAGGTAGATCAGCGCGGCCAGCACCAGGAAATAAAACAACTGATAAGTGCTTTTGCCCGCGTCCTGGGCCGCCTTGACCAAGTCCGCCAAGCCGATGATCGATACCAGTGCGGTGGCCTTGAGCATCACCATCCAGTTATTGCCGATGCCCGGCAGGGCGAAGCGCATCATCTGCGGGAAGGTCACGTAGCGAAAGCGTTGCCCGCGCTTGAGCCCATAGGCAGTGGCGGCTTCCAACTGGCCACGGGGCACGGCGAGGATCGCGCCGCGAAAGGTCTCGGTGAAGTAGGCACCGTAGATAAAGCCCAGGGTGATCACCCCGGCGCTGAATGGGTCGATCTCGATGTATTCCCATTCCATAAAGTCGGTCAGGCCGGTCAGCCAGGTTTGCAGGCTGTAAAAAATCAGCAGCATCAGCACCAAGTCGGGTACGCCACGGATCAACGTGGTGTAGAGCTGGGCGGGAATGCGCAGGAAGGGCAGGCTGGAGAGTTTGGCGCTGGCGCCGAGCAGGCCCAGCAACACGCTGACGGCCAGGGACAACACCGACAACTTGAGGGTCATCCAGGTGCCTTGCAGCAACAGCGGGCCGAAACCCTTCAAGCTGAACGCGCTCAGCCCGAGGGTTTGCAACAGATCTTCGAACATAAATCAGGACCTATGGCGATAAAAAAGCGCCCCTCCACTGGAGGGGCGCCCCGGGCATTATTTGCCGCTGTACAGGTTCAGATCGCCAAAGTGTTTCTTCTGGATAGTGGCGTAGGTGCCATCATCGTGTAACGCTTTGATACCTTTATCCAAAAGCGCCTTGAGTTCAGTGTTACCTTTTTTGATACCGATTGCGGTTTTCGACGGCAGCAATGGGTCGTCAATAGCCGCGCTGACTTCGTAGCCGGCACCGGCTGGCGACTTCAGGAAACCGAGTTCGGCTTGCAGCATGTCCTGTACGGAAGCGTCGAGACGGCCGGAAGTCAGGTCAGCATAAACCTGGTCCTGGTTGGCGTAGGCCTTGGTGGTCACACCGGCCTTGTCCAGCACAGCCTTGGCATAGGCTTCCTGGATGGTGCCTTGCTCGTAGCCCACGGACTTGCCTTTGAGCGACTCAGGTGTCGAGAAGCCAGCGCCTTTCTTGAACACCAGCGAGGTTGGGCCGGAGAACAGCTCGTTGGAGAAGTCGATGGCCTTTTCACGCACCGGGGTCACCGTCATGGACGAGATCACGCCGTCGAACTTGTTGGCCTTCAGGCCTGGGATCATGCCGTCGAAGTCGCTTTCGACCCACTTGCACTTGACCTTCAGCTCGGCACAGATGGCATTGCCCAGATCGATATCGAAGCCCACAAGGCTGCCGTCAGCAGCTTTGGATTCGAAGGGCGCGTAGGACGGATCGACACCAAAACGCAATTCCTTGTATTCCTTGGCCAGCGCGGTACCGGCGGCCATGCACAGAGCCAGTGCAGAAAGGGTCAGCAATGCTTTTTTCATTATGTAATCCCTGGAAACCAAGATAAGCGCTTGTGGCGCGTTTAGGACTGTTACTGAACGGTGTCAGACGGAACACAAGTAGCAATTTCTGCACCATAGTTCCGAATGATCGTTTTAAAAGGTGGGCAGAGGGAATCTTGAGTGTAGGAGATGCCCGAAAGTGGGCATCGGAAAATGAGTGCACCATTACGAGTCATACGGAAATTAAAACCTGGGAGCGGGCGTTACGTCAGGCCAGGAGATCTTGCAGAGTGGCGAGGCTGTCGGCTTCCTCTACCGCCTTGTCCTGGCGCCACCGCAACATCCGCGGAAAGCGCACCGCAATCCCGCTTTTATGCCGCTTGGACAGGGCGATCCCCTCAAACCCCAGCTCGAACACCATACTTGGCGTGACGCTGCTGACCGGGCCGAACTTCTCCACCGTAGTCTTGCGCACAATCGCGTCGACCTTGCGCATCTCCTCGTCGGTCAGTCCGGAATAGGCCTTGGCAAACGGCACCAGGCTGCGCTCGCTGCCGGGCGGGCCGTCCCACACGGCAAAGGTGTAGTCGCTGTAGAGGCTGGCGCGCCGGCCATGGCCGCGCTGGGCGTAGATCAACACGGCGTCGACGCTGAACGGGTCGACTTTCCACTTCCACCACAGGCCCATGTCCTTGGTGCGGCCGACGCCATACAGGCCTTGGCGATTCTTGAGCATCATGCCCTCGACGCCGAGGCTGCGGGAGGCTTCGCGTTGCTGCGCAAGGTCCTGCCAAGTTGCACCCGTCAGCAGCGGTGAGGGCTGCAATACCGGTTGGTTGCACACAGCAATCACCTGTTCCAACTGTGCGCGGCGCTCGGCCTGGGTGTGGTTGCGCCAGTCGTCGCCCGCATGTTCCAGCAGGTCGTAGGCCAGCACCGCCACCGGCGCATCCTCAAGGACTTTTTTGCTCAGGGTCTTGCGACCGATACGCTGCTGCAACAGAGCGAAGGGTTGCACTGATTCTTTCCACACCACGATTTCGCCGTCGATCACCGTGCCATCGGGCAGGCCACTTACCAGGCTGTGAAGTTCGGGAAAACGGTCAGTCACCAATTCTTCACCCCTGGACCAGACCCACAGGCGCCCCTCGCGCTTGACCAGTTGCGCTCGAATGCCGTCCCACTTCCACTCCACCTGCCAGTCGGCTGGGGAGCCAAGCAATGCATCGAATTGCTCTACCGGCTGCGACAACCCGTGAGCAAGAAAAAACGGATACGGCTGACCGCCGCGTTGCGCATGTTCGTCGGACGATTCTGCGGCGATCAGTTTGAGGTAGCCCTGGGGTGTAGGGCGGTTGGACAGATCGGTGTAGCCCACCAGCCGCTGGGCCACGCGTTTGCTGTCCAGCCCGGCCATGGCGGCAAGGGCGCGGGTGACCAGCAATTTGGAGACGCCCACACGAAAGCTGCCGGTGATCAATTTGATGCACACCATCAGGCTCGGTTGATCCAGCTGTGCCCATAACGCTGGCAGGCGCTCTGCCAGGTCCTGAGGTGAGAGGCCGCGCAAGGGCAGGAGTTTTTCTTCCAGCCACACGGCGAGGCCGTCTTCTGAGGTGTAGGTTGATTCCGGCAGCAGCAGGGAAATCGTTTCGGCCAGGTCTCCCACCGACTGATAGCTCTCTTCGAACAGCCAAGGCTCGATGCCGGACGCTTCGGTGGCCATGTCCCGCAGCAGGCGCGTCGGCACCAGTTGTCGCGGGCGTCCGCCGGACAGGAAATACACTGCCCATGCCGCATCCTCAGGCGGCGCCTTCAGGAAGTAGGCTTGCAGGGCCGCGAGCTTGGCGTTGCTGGAGGTGGTGGCGTCGAGGTTGGCGTACAGCTCGGCGAAGGCCTTCATGCGCTGACCTCTTCTTCGTCGTCACCGTACTCGGTGGTGAAACCCTGGGCATCCAAGCCTTTTTCCCGCAAGTGGCGCACCAATACGCCGACTGAGCCGTGGGTCACCATCACCCGTTCCGCGCCGGTTTGTTCGATGGCCCACAACAAACCGGGCCAGTCGGCGTGGTCCGAGAGCACAAAACCTCGGTCCACACCGCGCCGCCGCCGTGTGCCGCGCAGGCGCATCCAGCCGCTGGCGAATGCGTCGCTGTAGTCGCCGAAACGCTTGATCCAACTGCTGCCGCCGGCGGAGGGCGGGGCAATGATCAGGGCTTGGCGCAGCAGCGGGTCGGTCTTGGTGAAGTCACCGGCGTAGAGCGTCTCGGGAATGTAGACGCCGGCCTCGCGGTACACCCGGTTCAGCGGTTCGACTGCGCCGTGGCTGAGGATCGGGCCGATGCTGGCGTCGATGCCATGCAGGATGCGCTGGGCTTTGCCGAAGGAGTAGCAGTACAACACGCTGGCCTTGCCGGCGGCGATATTGGCCTGCCACCAGTCGTTGATCCCGGCAAAAATCTGCGCCTGGGGCTGCCACCGGTAGATCGGCAGGCCAAAGGTGGATTCGGTGATAAAGGTGTGGCAACGCACCGGTTCGAAGGGCGCGCAGGTGCCATCAGGCTCGACTTTGTAATCGCCAGACGCCACCCAGACTTCACCTTGGTATTCCAGGCGCACCTGGGCTGAGCCGAGCACATGCCCGGCCGGATGGAAACTCAACGTCACGCCGTGATGCTGCAGTTTCTCGCCGTAGGCCAGGGTTTGCAGGTTGATGTCCTGCCCCAGGCGCGAGCGCAGGATGCCTTCGCCGGGCGCGGCGGCCAGGTAATGCTGGTTGCCGGTGCGGGCGTGGTCGCCGTGGGCGTGGGTGATGACGGAGCGTTCTACCGGGCGCCAAGGGTCGATGTAGAAATCACCGGCGGGGCAGTAGAGACCTTCAGGGCGGGCGATGACAAGGTCCATGGGGTGTGCCGTGGGCGATGGGCTTATCAGTAGGAGGAGAATGAACCTGGAGAAGTTCTATCTAAATGCAGAGAGCCAAATGTGGGAGGGTGCTTGCTCCCGATGGCGGTGGATCAGTCAAATTTGTATTGGCTGACCCACTGCTATCGGGAGCAAGCACCCTCCCACATTTTGACCCGGGTTCTTCAGGAGAAAGCCGGTTTATTTGCCTGGAGTCAGGGTCAACCGAGCTTTCCCATAGACCTTCTCAAAGTTCTGCGGCTGCATCGGGAAGCTCAGGTATTGCGCCTTGAGCGACGGGTCGATGCCATTGGCGTAGCTCGGGCTGGCGGGATTGCCGGATTGGCCGATGCCGCCCTGGCCCATCATCGGTTCCACCTGGCCGAAGTCGACGATCATGCGCAGCGCCGGGACTTGGGTGGTGTTGAAATCCTGGCCCCAGCTATACGGCGCCGGGTTCAAGGTGTTGTGGTCACCGCCGGACGCCAACGGGCCGCGAATGACTTGGCCAGCAGTGTTCTTCCAGGTGGTGCTGTGCAGCTTGCCCCACTGCCAGGCCTTGTGATCGGCGCCCAGCTGGATGTCGCCCGCGGTGATCGCGGCCGCGAGGCTGCGGGCCAGGATCGCCGGTTTGTCTTCTTTCTGCGGTGTGCGCACGTCGTCCCAGAACGGGCTGTCTTCGCGGCTCAGCAAGTGGTCGGCCTGGGCGGCGTAGGAGAGGTTGGCGTTGCTGACAAACGCTTTCCAACTGGCGCTGTTTTCCGGGCCGAGTTCGTCGAGGAAGATCTGCTTGGTGCTTTCCTGCAGGAATAACTCATAGAGAGCCGCGTCGGCGGATGTCGCGACGAGGCGACCGTCGAAGGCCATCAGGCGATTCAGCGCTTCACGCGCTTTGGCCTGTTCGGCTGCAGGCAACCCATCAATCGCCTGTTTCAGCGGCTGGGCCATGCCCGGAGCCTGGAACATGGTCTTGAGCTTGGCGGCGAACGTGGTGGTCTGGTCGTATTGCATGGCGATCACGCTACGACTGTCGTGCTTGCCGGCATTGGCCAATTGCGCCAGGCGCTCGCTGCGCTCCGGGGCGTCCCAGGAGTTGGACAACTGCATGCCATAGCCACGCGGCGCGGTGCGCTGGTTGGCGGTGCCGATCCAGCCTTGGCCCGGGTCCTGGTCATAAGGATGCAGCATCGCGTCGGCGTAGCCGTCCCAGTCAAAACGCGTATCCCAGCCTGGCGACGGCAGCAGACCTTCGCCTTCGCGGCGGTTGGGGAAACGGCCGGTGACCTGCCAGCCGATATTGGTGGCGTCGGCGAACACCATGTTTAAGGCAATGGCGCGAATCTCGCGGGTCGCATCCGAGGCTTTGGCGACGTTTTGCGCGCGGGACAGGTCGAAGAACGCATCCAGGCTCTTGTCGTCTTTAAAGTCGGCTGTTTGCAACGCCAGGCCCAGACCGCTGGTGAGCGCCTGGCTGCTGTTGAGCAGGGCGCCGTGACGGGTTTCGTAGACAACTTCGCGAGTCGAGCGCTGGCCTTTGACAAAGAAGGTTTCATTACGCACGCCGGCCGGCAGCCATTTGCCGTTGTTCTCGTAGTACAGCGCGTTGCCTTGGCGTTTGACCTTTTCCAGGAACAGGTCCTGGGTATCGCCCTTGACCGTGCTCATGCTCCACGCGACTTTGCCGTTGAACCCGGAGAGCAGCGTTGGCAAGCCGGCAATCGAGGCGCCGACGGCCTGGTATTTCGGGGCGCGAATCTGCACGTAGCTCCATGGCGACGGTGCTTGCGGTTGGGCGGCGAGGTCGTTGGCCAGCAGGCTCTTGCCACTGCGGCTGCGCTGCGGGCCGATGGCCCAGTTGCTCGACGTGGTCACGGCCAGGGCATTGAGGCTGCCCAGTTGCTGGCTGACGGTGTCCAGCCCCGCCAGGCCGGTGATCTGGCTGAAGTTCACACCCTTGAGCTTCTCGGCTTCGGCCAGTGGGATTGGCTCGTCCGGTGCGCTTGGGGTAAGCCAGGCGAGTTTGTCGACGCCGACTTTTTGCGCGAGCACCAAAGAGGCGAGCTCTTCTTGCAGGTTGGCCGACTCGCTGAAATTCAGCAGGCAGAACAACAGCGCCGAATCTTCCGGCTTCCAGTATTCGGGCTTGTAGCCGGTCTGGGCCAGGTCCGGCGGCAGCTTGTCGCGGTAGCGGAACAGGTAGGCGTTGACGCCACGGGCATACACTTCGAAGAAGCGCTTGAGGCGCGGCGATGAGGCGTTGTACAGCTCGCCGGCGCTTTTTTTCAGGTTGACCGCACGCATGAAGCGGTCGACATCCAACACCTCTGGGCCGGACATTTCTGCCAGACGGCCTTGGGCCAGCAGGCGCAGGGTGACCATCTGGGTGATGCGGTCACTGGCGTGCACATACCCAAGGCTGAACAGTGCGTCGTGGAATGTGTTGCTTTCGATCAGCGGCATGCCTTGGGCATTGCGGCGCACGGACACGTTTTGTGCCAGGCCTTTGATCGGCTGTACGCCCGCAACGGGCGGCAAGGTGTCCTGGGTGCTCTGGAGCTGGCAACCGGCCAGGCTTAATGCACTGGCCACTGCCGCGGCAACGCCGAACCGGGGGAGAAAATGTGAGAGGGCTGGCGAGGCCATGGCAAAGCTCCTGCGGGGGGTAGCGTCAGTAAAGGCGCTACGTTAGTGAGCGCGGCGAACCGACGCAAGCAGGAGCTCAGCCTTATTTTCATGAACGGCCCAAGAGGACTTGGGCGGATTGGCCTTCCGTGCCCATTCATATGCCCGAACCGTCGCCGGGCGCCTATTACAGTATCGAGCTTACGCCCCGTGGCACTTCTTGAATTTTTTCTCGCTGCCGCATGGGCAAGGATCGTTGCGGCCAACGTCCTTCAACGCGTTGCGCACTGGCTCTTGATGAGCGTGGCCGCAGTTCGGGCCGTGGACATGGCCGTGATCGTGGCCGTGGTCGTGATCATGGTGATCGTGATCGTGATCGTGGTTGCAGTCAGGACCATGGACATGGGGTTGCTGAGTCATTGATGTCGCTCCGGAATAAAATCGCCGGGGATTATCACGCCATTGTGGGCCACCTGCACGTCATAACCGATGAATAATCCGGTTTTGAGCTCGCCTTCCAAGCGATAGGGCACGGGTTGGTCGGGTTTTTTCAACAACTGCACGACACTGCGTATCTGCGGCCAGAGGTTGGTGCGTACGGAAACTTTGAAAAACGCATGGCTTCGGGGCGGCACGGTGAGCCATTCGTTGGACTCGCCTTCGGTCAGCACAAAATCATCCAGGGTGACCTTGTAGATCAGGCCGCGCACGGTCAGGTCGGCGTCGTCGCGGTTGTCTACGCGAAAGTACAGTTTGAATTTCTGTTCCAGCAACTTGGCCCGCACCACTTCGACCTTAACCAGAGAGACGTGGGGCGGCGGCGCGTCGTCCTCGAACCACGAAGCGCAGCCGCTCAGACCGAAGATTAACGCCAGCATCAAGCTGTAGATCCGGAGCATGGCGTTGGTCCTATTGTGGTTAGAAGTAGCTGGAGCAGCACTTCTTGAATTTTTGCCCGCTGCCGCAGAGGCACGCGTCATTGCGTCCAGCCTTCACCTCCACCGTCGGATCGATGAAGTACCAGCGCCCGTCATTCTGTACGAAAGAAGACTGTTCGCGGTGGCTATGTTCGCCGGTGCTGTCGTGCCAGCGCGCTGTAAAGGTCACGAAGGCATGTTCCGGCTGGCCGCCGAACACCTCCGAGCTTTCCACCTCAAGGCCGAGCCAGGTGCTCTGGGCACTCCAGGCGCTGATGGATTCGCGATCCAAACCCGCCTGTTGCGCGGGCAATGTGGTCGCCACCAAATAGTCCACCAGGCCCAGCACATAGGCGCTGTAGCGCGAGCGCATCAACGCGCTGGCGCAGGGCGCCGGGTGACCGGCGTGATAATGGCCGCAGCAGGCATCCAGCAGGTTGCCACTGCCGCAGGGACAAATGGATGTACTCATTGGGTTACCACCAATACTTACCGAAATTTTCCGGGTTGGCCCAGAAGCGGGCATTGAGCCAGTCCGGCACCTGTTTATAGTCAAGCAGATCGTAGGTAAACAGCGTCAGCACCTGCTCATCGCGCTGGAAGCGTTCGCCGGCCTGCAGGGCCAGAGAGAAGAAGTCGGTGTCCTTCCAGTCGCAGGCGCCCAGGTCCACCAGCACCGCAATGCGGCTGGCGTTGAGGTTGCGAATCCCGCCGAGCAGGGTCAGGCCTTGGGGTTTTGACAGGTGCTCCAGGCAATCGACCACCAATGCCAGGTCAAAGCGCAGCGCGGCCAGCTCTGCGGGCAACGGCCCAGGCGTTGCCACAAACACTTGGGTGTCGGGATGCGCTTCCTTAAAGGCATCCAGCGCCGGGAACTGGCTGGCACCCAACAGCAACAGGCGTTTGGGCTGGTGCAGATCGAGCAATGCGGCCAGGGCTTGCTGGGGGGTACGGGCAGAAATACCAGCGGTCATCAGAGATCCTCACATCAGGACCGTAGAGACTAGCGCGGCTGAGCGTGTGGGCCTAGAGCAGGTGATGGCGAAAAGTCCTACTTTGATGTTCATCCTCAATGAATACGGGGATGGGGTACCGCGGCACAGATCCTCTCTTTAATCGCCGCCCTTTCAAGTTTTTTGAACCTTCACTGGCAAATCGCCTGTAGAAGTCGTTACTGTGCGATCAAAGAAAAATTTGAAAACACTCAGGAGCCCCATGATGCGTAAGGTTTTTCTGTTGGCTCTGTTGGCCAGCCCCGTTGCCCTGGCCCAGAGCGTCAGTGTCGAAACCAACTCGTTGATGCGCCTGCCCAGCAGCACCAGTGTGTTGCAGCTGGAACGCTTGGAAGTGGCGGACTACGGCACCTTGCTGATCCCCTCGACCATCAGCCAGGTCACCGTCGATGAGCTGCATTTGGGGCGCGATGCACGTATCGCCATTGTCCCCGGCGCTGTCGGACTGCAATTGCAGGTGGGTCATGCGCAACTGGAACATGGCAGCCAGATCACCTCGCGCGGCGCGCCAGGCACCCATGAAAAACCTGCGAAAGCCGGTCGAGACCTGACCTTGCGCATCAATTCGCTGGCGGCTGAAGAGCTGTCGGTGGATGCCCGTGGCGGCGCCGGTGCTCAGGGTTATGCCGGGCTTGATGGTGCCAATGGTGTGGACCCGGGTTGCACATGGGGTTCAGCCGGGCGCGGTTTCAATGGTGATAATGGCGGTGATGGCCTGCCGGGGGGCGCAGGTGCGCAGGTACGCGTGGAGTTGCCTAAGGACTTCCCGGCTGAACATATCAAGGTCTGGGTGGACGGCGGCGCTGGCGGGCTGGCGGGTACAGCGGGCAAACCGGGCAAAGGCGGGGAATCCAAAGGCTGCCTGGTGTATCGCGCCGATGGCGGCGAAAAGGGCCGTCCTGGTTTGGAAGGACAACCGGGGCCGGTCGGGCCTGCGGGGACTGTGACTATTCAGCGTCTCTGATACTTCAAGCCCCTCCGACCTTGGAATGCATTCCGGGTGTGGGGGGCTTGCTGCCGATAGCGGGCTAAAGGTCGTCTCAGAACATCGGCCGAGCCGAAGCAATCGCGACCACCACCAACCCAACAATCAGATTAACCCCCACTAACTTGCGAATCTGCCCCAGCGCAGCCGCGCCCGCCGGCCAATCCTCAGCCGCCACCGCCGCCTTCAACTCCGGAAATTTCAACGCCTGGATGCGGATAAACAACGCGGTCATCACCAGATATAAGCCCATCATCACCTGCACGTAACGCGGTGCAGTCTCAAACCCGCTGAAACGCAGTTGCAGCAGGCCCACACCGCTGATCGGCAAAACCAGCACCGCCACCCATACCCACACGAAAAAACGTTGAAACACATTTGCCCACAACTTGAGTCGGGCAGGGCCCTCAAGTGCCGCCATGGCGGCGGGTCGCAGGATCATCCAGGCGAAAAACATACCGCCCACCCATACCAGGGCGGCCAATACATGCAGGGTGTAAGCGAGGCTAAACGCGGTCATTGTGGTACTCCGTTCTGCGCGGGATTAATTAGCGGGGTATGATAGCGGCCGATCCGAACCACTGAAAATTTATCCAGCGTTTTTTGCGCCCGACTATCCATGATCAGCACTGAACTCAAAACCACGATCCAGGGCGCCTACTCGCGTTTTCTCGAAGCCAAGAGCTTGAAACCGCGCTACGGCCAACGCCTGATGATCGCCGAAGTGGCCAAGGTCCTCGGGGATATCGACACCGACGACGAAGGTCGCCGCGAAGGTGACCCAGCGGTCGTGGCCGTCGAAGCCGGCACCGGTACCGGCAAGACCGTTGCCTACAGCCTCGCTGCGATCCCGACCGCCAAGGCCGCAGGCAAACGCCTGGTGATCGCCACCGCTACCGTCGCCCTGCAAGAGCAGATCGTCTACAAAGACCTGCCCGACCTGATGCGCAACAGTGGCCTGAACTTCACGTTTGCCCTGGCTAAGGGCCGTGGCCGCTACATGTGCCTGTCCAAGCTCGATGTGCTGCTGCAGGAAGGCCACGCGCAGACCGCCACGGCGTCGCTGTTCGAAGAAGAAGGCTTCAAGATTGAGGTTGATGAAGTCAGCCAGAAGCTGTTTACCAGCATGATCGAGAAACTGGCCGGCAATAAATGGGACGGCGACCGCGACAGCTGGCCCACCGCCCTTGAAGACGCCGACTGGGCACGCCTGACCACCGACCATAGCCAATGCACTAACCGCCATTGCCCGAACTTCGGTCAGTGCGCTTTCTACAAAGCGCGCGAGGGCATGGGCAAAGTCGACGTAATCGTCACCAACCACGACATGGTCCTGGCCGACCTGGCCCTGGGCGGCGGCGCCGTCCTGCCGGACCCTCGCGACACGCTCTATGTGTTTGACGAAGGCCATCACCTGCCCGACAAGGCCATCGGCCACTTCGCCCACTACACGCGCCTGCGTTCCACCGCCGACTGGCTGGAAACCACCGCGAAGAACCTCACCAAATTGCTCGCCCAGCACCCGCTGCCCGGCGACTTGGGCAAGCTGATTGAGCAGGTGCCGGAGCTGGCGCGGGAGATCAAGACCCAGCAGCAGTTCATGTTCAGCGCCTGCGAGCAGGTCGCCGACTTCAAGCCCGGCGAAGATGTGGAGGGCCGTGAGCGCCCACGTCACCGCTTTGTCGGCGGGATGATCCCCGAGCATATGCGCGAAATGGGCATTGAACTGAAGAAAGGCTTTTCACGCCTGACTGACCTGTTTACCCGTCTCACGGATTTGCTCAAGGAAGGCATGGATGGCGAGGTCAATATCGGCATCGCCAGTAACCAGGCCGAGGAGTGGTACCCACTGTTCGGCAGCCTGTTGTCCCGTTCCCAAGGTAACTGGGAGCTGTGGACCGCGTTTACCGTCGAAGACCCGGAAGACAACCCGCCCATGGCCCGTTGGCTGACCTTGTCGGAAAGCGGCGCGCTGTTTGATATTGAGGTCAATGCCAGCCCGATCCTCGCCGCCGAAATGCTTCGGCGCAATCTGTGGAACGTGGCCTACGGCTGCCTCGTCACCTCCGCCACGCTGACGGCCCTGGGCACTTTCGACCGGTTCCGCATGCGCGCCGGGCTGCCGAAAAAAGCCGTCACCGCCGTGGTGCCGAGCCCGTTCCATCACGCCGACGCCGGTGTGTTACGGGTGCCGGACCTCAAGGCCGATCCTCGGGACGCGCCGGCCCACACTGCCGCGATCATTCGTGACTTGCCGGGCTTGGTCGAAGGCTCTCGGGGCACGCTGGTGCTGTTCTCGTCGCGCAAGCAGATGCAGGACGTGTTCGACGGCCTCGACCGCGACTGGCGCAAGCAGGTGTTTATCCAGGGCAACCTGTCCAAGCAGGAAACCCTGAACAAGCACAAGGCGCGCGTCGACGGCGGGGACTCCAGCGTATTGTTCGGCCTGGCGAGCTTTGCCGAAGGTGTCGACTTGCCGGGCGCGTACTGCGAGCACGTGGTGATCGCCAAGATCCCGTTCTCGGTGCCGGATGATCCGGTAGAGGCCGCGTTGGCCGAATGGATCGAAGCGCGGGGCGGTAACCCGTTCATGGAAATCTCGGTGCCGGATGCTTCGTTGAAGCTGGTGCAGGCCTGCGGGCGGTTGCTGCGTACGGAAGAAGACCGCGGCACCATCACCTTGCTCGACCGTCGTTTGGTCACCCAGCGCTACGGCAAAGCTATCCTGAATGCGTTACCGCCGTTCCGGCGCGAAATTTCTTAAGCCACTGTGGGCGGATTCGCCCACTTCGTGGTCTATCTCATCAATGTCATCAGGCCATTCACCGGCCGTTTGGGAGAACCTTGCTCGTATGATTCGCACGCTGCCCGCCCTTTTTGCTCTGCTGTTCGCTGCGCCCTTGATGGCGGCGCCCGCAGGGCAACAAACCCTGTTCAACTTCGTCCGGCCTGCCGATGTGGTCAAGGTGGCGACCCAGGACGCCAGCCTGCCGCAATACAACGCCGAGCAAACCCCCGAAGGTGAGGTGTTGCGCCGTATCACCTTCAACCCGGCCGCTGAACCCAGCTTGGTGCTTAGCCCGCAGACGGGGGTGTGGGACTGGTCGCAGTCCAGCGCCATGAGCCTGCGTATTCAGAGTGCCATGGACTGGGCGCTGACCCTTTACGTCAAGGTGCAGAGCAGTGACGGCAAGACGTTGGTCAGTCGAATCGACCTGCCGGCCGGTCCGGCACAGACCCTGCTGATCCCGCTGCAAGCCAACTCGCCGCTGAGTCAGGGCATGAAGGCCGGCCCGCCGATGCCGATTACTGTTGATGGCCAGCGTGTGTTGCTGGCTGGCAGCGCTGGGGAAATCGACCGCAGCCAGGTGGTCTCGGTGACGTTGTCGATGATCAAGCCCAACGCGGCCCAAAGCATCCTGCTGGAGCGCTTTGGTGTGCAGGACAGTGAGCCGGTATTGAAGGCCGCCTACAGCGAGTTAGTGGATACGTATGGCCAATCCACCCGTGCGCGTTGGCCAGAGAAGGTCAGCAGCGACGAGCAGCTCAAGGCCGCCGCGGCCAAAGAGCAAACCCAGCTTCAAGGCTGGTTGGCTGCGCGGGATAAGTCCGCATTGGACAAGTTTGGTGGCTGGAACAAAGGCCCTGCATTCAAGGCCAGCGGATTTTTCCACACGGAGAAGCGTGACGGCCGCTGGTATCTGGTAACGCCTGAGGGCCATCCGTTCTACTCCCTGGGCGTCAATACCGTGGCCCCGGATAACAGCCAGACCTACGTGGCCGGTCGTGAATGGATGTTTGCGGCGTTGCCCAAGGCTGGTGAGCCCTTGGATAAGTATTACGGCAGCGGCGATAACCGCACCGGTAACGGTGCGGGTGAGGGGCGCAGTTTTGGCGCCGGGCGTTGGTACGATTTCTATGGCGCCAACCTGCAGCGGGCCTATGGTGGCGAAGGCTTCGACCAGAAACGCTGGGTGACTCACACCCTAGACCGCCTGCAAGCCTGGGGTTTCAACACCGTGGGCAACTGGAGCGACGAGGCTTTGGCCCGTGCCGACCGCGTCCCCTATACCTTGCCGCTGTCGATCGTCGGCGATTACGCCAGCATCAGCACCGGCACCGACTGGTGGGGCGGCATGCCCGATCCGTTTGACCCACGCTTCGCCATGGCGACCGAGCGTGCCGTTGCGATTGCTGCCCGCGACCATCGCGACGACCCGTGGCTGATCGGCTTCTTTGCCGATAACGAACTGGCCTGGGCAGGGCCGGGTGATGATCCGAAATCCCGCTACGCCTTGGCCTACGGCACGTTGCGTATGACCACCGACGTTCCAGCCAAACGCGCTTTCCTCAAACAATTGCGGGACAAGTACCGCAATGAAGAAGGCTTGTCGAAAGCCTGGGGCATCGAATTGGCGGGTTGGGAGCTGATGGAAGATCCAGGCTTTGAACCACCGATTCCCAACCCTGAGCACCCGGAAATCGAGGCCGACTTTAAATACTTCCAGAAAACCTTTGCCGATGCTTATTTCAAGACCATCTCCGATTCACTGAAATGGCACGCGCCGAACCAGTTGTTGCTGGGTGGTCGCTATGCGGTGAGCACGCCCGAGGCTGTGGCTTCGTGTGCACAGTATTGCGATGTGCTGAGCTTCAACATGTACACCCTCAAGCCCCAGGACGGTTACGACTTCGCTGCGCTGCGCGCGTTGGATAAACCCGTGCTGATCACTGAATTCAACTTTGGCTCTGCCGACCGTGGCCCGTTCTGGGGCGGCGTAACCCAGTTGGCCAGGGAAGAGGACCGTGGCGCGGCGTACGCCAACTTCCTCAAGCAAGCCATGGCCGAACCTTCGATTGTGGGTGTGCACTGGTTCCAGTACCTGGACCAACCCGTGACCGGCCGTTTGCTGGACGGTGAAAACGGCCACTTCGGCTTGGTGGGCATCACCGACGTGCCTTATCAGGGCTTTGTCGACAGCGTGCGTAAAAGCAACCTGGCGGCGGTGGACCAACTGGGCAAGGAGGCGGAAAAGGCCAAGGCGGCAAGCGCTGTCCGTGAAGGTGAAGGCGGTAAGTCTGGGCATGACGGCAAAGGCGCAGGGCAGGGCGCCGGGCATGCCGGTGGGCACTCCGCCAACGGTCATTGATTGATCGCTGACGGGTTCACAAAACCTACAAGGGCTGGAACAATGTCGGCCACTTTCCATGGTGTTTTTCGAGGCGGCTTACGTGCAGATTCAGGGTCATTACGAACTCCAGTTCGAAGCGGTACGTGAAGCGTTTGCCGCGCTGTTCGATGACCCACAGGAGCGTGGCGCCGGGCTTTGCATTCAGATCGGCGGCGAAACCGTGGTCGATCTGTGGGCCGGCACCGCTGACAAGGACGGTGCCGAGGCCTGGCACAGCGACACCATCGTCAATCTTTTCTCCTGCACCAAGACATTTACTGCCGTCACGGCCCTGCAATTGGTGGCTGAGGGTAAGTTGCAGTTGGACGCTCCAGTTGCCAAGTACTGGCCGGAATTTGCCGCTGCCGGTAAGGAAAGCATCACGCTGCGCCAGTTGCTCTGCCATCAGGCGGGTTTGCCGGCGATCCGCGAGATGCTGCCCACCGAGGCCCTGTATGACTGGCAACTGATGGTCGACACCCTCGCGGCCGAAGCACCCTGGTGGACGCCGGGCCAAGGCCATGGTTACGAGGCGATCACCTACGGCTGGCTGGTCGGCGAACTGCTGCGCCGCGCCGATGGGCGTGGGCCCGGTGAATCCATTGTGGCGCGCGTTGCACGGCCGTTGGACCTGGACTTTCATGTGGGCCTGGCGGATGAAGAGTTTTATCGTGTTGCCCATATAGCGCGCAGCAAAGGCAATATGGGCGATGAAGCTGCGCAACGTTTACTGCAAGTAATGATGCGTGAACCCACCGCCATGACCACACGGGCATTTGCCAATCCACCGTCTATTTTGACCAGTACTAATAAACCTGAATGGCGACGCATGCAGCAGCCCGCGGCTAATGGTCACGGTAATGCGCGTAGCCTGGCGGGTTTTTATAGTGGTTTGTTGGGCGGTAGTTTGTTGGAAGCCGACATGCTCGAAGAGTTGACCCGTGAACACAGTATCGGGCCGGATAAAACATTATTGACACAAACTCGCTTTGGTTTGGGATGCATGTTGGATCAACCGCAGTTGCCTAATGCCACATTCGGCCTTGGCCCGCGTGCTTTTGGGCATCCTGGTGCAGGTGGATCGGTAGGTTTTGCCGACCCCGAACACGATGTAGCGTTTGGTTTCGTGACTAATACATTGGGGCCTTATGTACTTATGGACCCTCGTGCACAGAAGTTGGTCGGAATATTGGCCGGTTGTCTGTAAACCCCTTGCTGTTTCACATTTTTTTGTTACAAAGGCAACTATAAGAAGACGCTGAACGAAATGATGTAACTTTAATGTTCTGTAAGCGTCTGTTTAACGGGTCATCCAGACCCCCGTTTCTTTTCTCATTTTGTGGATATCTCATGTTATCGAACAAGTCCTTGGCACTGGCGCTTTGCCTCACCATTACCGGCTGCGCACAAACTCCACAGAATGATGCCGAGGGTGGGCATTGGTGGTCATTTGGATCTGATAAGGCCGCTACCAAGGACGTCGTGACCCAGACCGAGGCCAAGCCGGATGCCAAACCCGCAGCTGGCGCCAAGCCTGCCGCACCTGTAGCCGCTGCGCCTGCTCCGGCAGCCAAGGCTGACACCGGCTCCAGCTGGTGGCCGTTCTCCTCCAAAAGCACCGACGAAAAGGCTGCCGATGCCAAGGCCGCAGACCTGAAAGCCGACCTCAAGGCCGCCACTCCGGCCGCTGCCGCTGCACCAGCCGTCGCCAAGACCGACAGCGAAACTCACTGGTGGTGGCCGTTCGAAAGCAAACCCAAGCCATTGTCCAAGGTCGACGTGACCAACGTGCCGATGCCGGACCCGAAAATCACCCAGGCCTGGTTGGACGACTATGAGCCGCGCCTGCGCGCCGCCATCAAGGACAGCAACCTGCAACTGGAACGTCGCGACAACGTGCTCGTCGTGATTGTGCCGGTCGATGGCTCCTACAACCCAAAACGTCCAGCCATGCTGTTGCCGGTTACCCTTGGCCCGTTCACGCGTGTTGCCAAGGCTGTTGAAGCAGATCCCAAGACCGCCGTACTGGTCTTGGGTCACGTTGACGCCACCGGCACCGCCCCGGCGAGCCAGGCGCTGAGCAGGGAGCGCGCGCAGTCTATCGCTTCGATTTTCAGCCTCAGCGGTTTGAAGCAGGATCGCCTGATGCTGCGTGGCATGGGTGACCTGATGCCACGTGCCGCCAACGACAGCACCCAGGGCCGTGCGCTGAACCGTCGCATGGAAATTATGTTCACTCAGCGTACAACTATGTTGGCGCTGCTGAGCAAGTACAACTCGGGCAAGACGCCGCCTGTTGCTGAAATGGTTGCCGTGCAGAACGTACCTGCACCGGCTCCGGCAGCCAAAGCTGCGGCGAAAAAAGCTCCGGCCGCGAAGAAAGCTGCCGCCAAGCCAGCTGCTAAAAAGGCGCCGGCCAAGCCAGCTGCCAAGAAAACTGCCCCGGCCAAAGCCAAGGCTGCTGCACCGGCGAACGACCAGGCAAAAAACTGATCTGCTGAACCAGAAGGATAAAGCCGCATGACCCAGGCACTGGCCGATATGCGCCGTGACTACACACGGGACGGTTTGAGCGAGGCCCAGGCCCCGGGCGAGCCGTTTGCGTTGTTCCACCAGTGGTTTGCCGATGCGGTGAAAACCGAGCAGCCTCCGGTGGAAGCCAATGCCATGACCCTGGCTACGGTCGACCAGGAAGGTCGCCCGCACTGCCGCATCCTGCTGCTCAAGGGCTTGGATACGCAGGGCTTTACCTTCTTCACCAACTATCAGAGCGCGAAGGGTGAACAACTCGCGGCGCGGCCGTTTGCAGCCATGACGTTTTTCTGGCCGACCCTGGAGCGCCAGGTGCGCATCGAAGGGCGGGTGGTCAAGGTCACGCCTCAGGAGTCGGACGCTTATTACCAGGTCCGTCCTTTGGGCAGCCGTCTCGGCGCTTGGGCTTCCCCGCAAAGCCAGGTCATTCGTGACCGTGAAGAACTACAAGACCTGCTCACGGCTACTGAGCAGCGCTTCAGCGATACCCAGCCCGACTGCCCCGAGCATTGGGGTGGCTATCGTCTGCTGCCGGAGCGTATTGAGTTCTGGCAAGGTCGCGCCAGCCGCCTGCATGACCGCTTGAATTACCGCCTGCAAGGGGGCGAGTGGACCCGCGAGCGCCTGGCGCCCTGAGCGTCACCTTTCGTCACTTCATCTGAATGTTGTTCGCAGCACCGACGTCTCTATGGGAGAGACTTCGGTCGCATGCGGCTGCGCGGCTACAATGATGAAACCGTTGTGACATCTCTTGGTACACGAACTGAGCTACCGTTTGTCGAGTTTTCCGGTGTACGCAGTCTGTACTCAGGCTGAATGAAAGCAGTTTTCTGCGGTGCTTGCCGTGACAGGCGCCAAGCCGCAGCGTCTAATGAACACCTGTCCTTTGGAGTTGATGCTATGCGTAAGTCCGTTTTACTGGTTGCCTGCTTTACCACCCTGTCGCTGCTGCTGGGTGGCTGCGCCTCAAGTTTGACCGGCGATTCGTATTCCCGTGATGAAGCGCGTCGTGTACAGACCGTGCGCATGGGTACCATCGAATCCCTGCGTCCGGTGAAAATCGAAGGCACCAAGACCCCAATCGGCGGCGCTGCCGGCGCAGTCATCGGCGGCGTTGGCGGCAGCGCCATCGGCGGCGGCCGTGGCAGCATCGTCACTGCTGTGATCGGCGCAGTTGCTGGCGGCCTGCTGGGCTCGGCCACTGAAGAAGGCCTGACCCGCACTCAAGGCGTGGAAATCACCGTTCGCGAAGACGATGGCAGCATGCGCGCTTACGTCCAGGCTGTGCAGGAGAACGAAATCTTCCGCATTGGCGACCGCGTGCGCATCATGACGGTCGATGGTACCAGTCGCGTTACCCGTTAATCGGTAAGCAGCAGGTAAAGAAAAACCCCAACCGGGTGACCGGTTGGGGTTTTTTTGTGGGCGCTGTTTCTGGGGGATCAGGCTTTTTTACGACTCGCCATCGCCGTCACCAGATATCCAATACATGCTGCCAATATCGACCCGGTCAGAATCCCCATTCGATCCTCGCCGGCAAATTCGCTGGCGCCCGGCACGAATGCCAGGGAGCCGACGAACAGGCTCATGGTGAAGCCGATACCGCACAGGATCGCCACGCCGAAGACTTGGCCCCAGTTGGCGCCGTTAGGCAGTGTGGCGAGCCCCGTCTTGATGGCCAGCCAAGTGAGGCCGAACACACCGATGGTCTTGCCGATCAGCAGGCCGGCGGCAATGCCCATGGGCACGTGGTGGGTGAAGCTCTCCAGGCTGACGCCGGTGAGGGAAACGCCAGCGTTAGCGAAGGCGAACAGCGGCAGGATGCCGTACGCCACCCACGGGTGCAGAGCGTGTTCGAGGGACAGCAGCGGCGAGGGCTCGGCGTTCTTAGTGCGCATCGGGATGCAGAACGCCAGCGTCACGCCGGCCAGTGTGGCGTGCACGCCACTTTTGAGCACGCATACCCACAGGATCAGGCCGACGATCAGATAGGCCCAGAGCTTGATCACTCCGAGGCGGTTCATCGCGATCAAGGCCACCAGACAGGCGCCCGCGCCAGCCAAGGCTGCACCGGACAAATCGGCGGAATAAAACACTGCGATCACGATGATCGCGCCCAGGTCATCGATGATCGCCAGGGTCATCAGGAACAGTTTCAAGGACGTCGGGACGCGCTTGCCCAGCAGCGCCAACACGCCCAGGGCGAAGGCAATGTCGGTGGCCATGGGGATTGCCCAACCGGAGAGGGCGGCGGGGTAGTCCTTGTTGATCGCCCAGTAGATCAGCGCCGGCACCACCATACCGCCGATGGCGGCTGCACCGGGCAGGACAACTTGCGACGGTTTGGACAGATGGCCGTCAAGCAACTCGCGCTTGACCTCCAGGCCGATCAACAGGAAGAACAGAGCCATCAGGCCATCGTTGATCCACAACAAGGCTGGCTTGTCGATTTTCAACGCGCCAATCTGCGCCACCACCGGCACGTCGAGAAACGCGCCGTACAGGTGGGACAACGGTGAGTTATTGATGATCAATGCCAGGGCCGCAGCGGCGATCAACAACAGACCGCTGGCGGCTTCCAGCTGGAAGAAACGAGTGAAAGTGCTACGCAGAGCCAAGGGGTGCTCTCCAATCCGGATTCAATAGGCGGGTACCCTAACCCGTACCGTTAGTTGTTAAAACAAAAGTTATATTCTTATTTGTTATAAGCAATGGGCAGGTTCAGCGTTGCGTCAGGGGCTTGAAATTGTGTGTCCAATTGAGACGTTACTGTATCTGTGTCGAGTGTAGGAAAGATCCTAATATTGACCTGGAAATTCTTAGAGAAACCGACCATGAGTGACCATCGTCCCTGGGCTCGCGAAGCCATTCGTATCATCGAAGCAGACTTCCAGCGCAGCGCTGACACCCACCTGATCCCCTTGCCGCTGCCAGGTTTGCCGGGTATCGAGTTGTACTTCAAGGACGAGTCGAGCCATCCCACCGGCAGCCTCAAACACCGGCTGGCCCGCTCGCTGTTTCTGTATGCGCTGTGCAATGGTTGGCTCAAGCCCGGAGCACCGGTGATTGAAGCCTCCAGCGGCTCCACGGCGATCTCCGAAGCCTACTTTGCTCGGCTGTTCGGCCTGCCGTTTATCGCGGTGATGCCGGCCACCACCTCCCAGGAAAAAATCGCGCAGATTGCCTTCTATGGCGGTAAGAGCCATCTGGTAAAAGATCCCACACAGATCTATGCAGAATCCGAGCGCTTGGCGCGGGAAAGTGGCGGTCACTTCATGGACCAGTTCACCTACGCCGAGCGCGCTACCGACTGGCGCGCGAACAACAACATCGCCGAGTCGATCTTCCAACAGATGCGTTTCGAGCAGCATCCCGAGCCGAGCTGGCTGATTTCCAGCCCCGGCACTGGCGGCACCACGGCGACATTGGGTCGCTACGTGCGGTATCGCCAGCACGCCACCCGCGTGCTATGTGCCGATGCTGAGCGATCAGTGTTTTTTGACTATTACCAGACGGGTGACGCCAGCCTGCGCCTGGACTGCGGTTCGCGTATCGAAGGCATTGGCCGGCCACGGGTCGAGGCGTCGTTTTTGCCGAAGGTGATCGACGCAATGGTCAAGGTCCCGGATGCGCTGTCACTGGCAGCCATGCATTACTTGGCAGAGCGATTGGGGCGGCGAGTGGGCGGTTCCAGCGGGACCAACCTGGTTGGCGCGCTGGTGGCAGCGCAGCAGATGAAGGCTGCGGGGGAGTCGGGTTCTATCGTGGCGATCTTGTGCGATGGTGGCGAGCGATACGCCACAACCTATTACAACCCGGTGTGGTTGGCGGGGCAGGGGTACGAGTTGCAAGGGCTGATCGCGGCCGTTGCGGCCAGTGTGGAGCGGGGCGAGCCGCTACCGGATTGCATCCTGCGCGCTAACATCTGAAATCACGCAAAAACCGTGTGGGAGGGAGCTTGCTCCCAATGAAGGTGGACCAGTCACATGTGTCCTGACTGATCCACTGCTATCGGGAGCAAGCCCCTTCCCACTTGTGAACACGGATGTGCTCAGGCCTCGATGCCCAACATATCCCGCGCCAACGCCTCGGCAATTCGAATCCCATCAACACCCGCCGACAAAATCCCACCGGCATAACCCGCGCCTTCACCGGCCGGAAACAGGCCTTTCACGTTCAGGCTCTGCATCGATTCGTCACGGGTTATCCGCAGCGGCGACGAGGTGCGCGTTTCGATACCGGTCAGTACCGCATCGTGCAGCGAGTAGCCTTTGATTTGCTTCTCGAACGCCGGCAGCGCTTCGCGGATGGCTTCGATGGCGAAGTCCGGCAGCGCCAACGCCAGGTCGCCCAGGGCCACGCCAGGTTTGTAGGACGGTTCCACACTGCCGATGGCGGTGGACGGCTTGCCGGCGATGAAATCACCCACCAGTTGTGCCGGGGCTTCGTAGTTGCTGCCACCGAGAATGTAGGCGTGGGACTCCAGGCGTTCCTGCAACTCGATACCCGCCAGCGGGCCACCGGGGTAGTCCACTTCCGGCGTGATGCCGACCACGATGCCGGAGTTGGCATTGCGCTCGTTACGTGAGTACTGGCTCATGCCGTTGGTCACGACGCGGTTCGGCTCGGAGGTGGCCGCCACCACAGTGCCGCCAGGGCACATGCAGAAGCTGTAGACCGAGCGACCATTCTTCGCGTGGTGCACCAGTTTGTAGTCGGCGGCGCCCAGCTTCGGGTGCCCGGCGTATTTACCCAGGCGCGCGGCATCGATCAGCGATTGAGGGTGTTCAATGCGGAAGCCCACCGAAAACGGCTTGGCCTCCATGTATACGCCACGACCGTGAAGCATGCGGAAGGTATCGCGGGCGCTGTGGCCCAGTGCCAGGATCACGTGCCTGGACAGGATCTGCTCGCCGCCATCCACCACCACCCCGTTCAGTTGGCCGTCTTCAATCAGCACGTCAGTCACGCGTTGCTCGAAACGCACCTCACCGCCCAGGGCGATGATCTGCTCGCGCATGTGTTCCACCACGCCGGTCAGGCGGAAGGTACCGATGTGCGGCTTACTGACGTAGAGGATTTCTTCCGGCGCGCCGGCTTTGACGAACTCGTGGAGTACTTTACGGCCGTGGAATTTGGGGTCTTTGATCTGGCTGTAAAGCTTGCCGTCGGAGAAGGTGCCGGCGCCGCCTTCACCAAACTGCACGTTGGACTCGGGGTTCAGTACGCTTTTGCGCCACAGGCCCCAGGTGTCTTTGGTGCGCTGGCGCACTTCCTTGCCGCGTTCGAGGATGATCGGCTTGAAACCCATCTGCGCCAGCAGCAGCCCGGCGAAGATCCCGCAGGGGCCAAAACCGACTACGATCGGTCGTTCAGCCAGGCCTTCGGGCGCTTGGCCGACTACTTTGTAGCTGACATCCGGCGCCGGGTTGACGTTGCGGTCATCGGCAAACTTGAGCAGCAGGGCGGCTTCACCCTTCACATCCAAGTCGATGGTGTAGATGAAGCACAGCTCCGACGATTTTTTACGGGCGTCGTAGCTGCGTTTGAAGAGGGTGAAATCGAGCAGGTCATCACTGGCGATGCCCAGGCGCGCCAGGATGGCAGGCCGCAGGTCTTCTTCGGGATGGTCGATGGGCAGCTTGAGTTCGGTGATTCGTAACATGACGGGATCCGGTGTGCGGCATTCGGTAAGGCCGGCGGTTTTGCAAACCGGCGATTATAAGCCCCAACGGTGGTGTCCCGTCATGCTAAAAAGCGCAGGACACTATCAATCGTCCCGCGAACCACCGAAAGCCGCGCAGCCACGCTGGACTTGACCGTTGATCCGCAATTCGGCGGTCATGTGTTGCAGGCTGCCGCTGACGCTGTCCACACAACGTTGCGGAGCCACCCACAGCTCGATGTGCTGGTTGTTGGCTTCGGTCATCAGGTTAAAGCGGCCGTCGCCGATCTGCTCTTCTACATAAGGTACGGCCAAAGGCGGCTGGCCTTCACGTTCCAGCACCATGCCCTTGGCGGTGACGTTCATCGCCCAGGCCGGCTTGTGGCCGTTGGCGCGCAGGATCATGCGTTTGAAATCGGGGTCGTCGCAGGCCGAGGTCGACCGTTCGACACGGTAGAGCTGTTGCAACTCCACTTCGCCCTGAGTGCCGGTGGCGACGCCCGAAAACTTACCGCGCAGGTCGGCAAACAGCGCACCTTGCTGGCCGGCCAGGGAGGCGGCTTCCTGCAGGATGCTGGTGCCGCCGGTGTCCTTGACCACGTAGTTACGTTGGTCGTGGCACGCTTGGAACAACAGTTTGTCGCCTACGGCTGTGAGTTGGCCCTGCATGCGGGTCAGCCCAACCGTAGACGGCTTGGCCGGCTCGCTCTCGAAGACCTGACACGCGGTTAGAAAGGGAAGCAAAGCACACAAAGCAAAGGTACGGGCGGCACGCATTATCGGGGTCTCCAGGCAAGTGCCGCCACGTTACGCAGGCTGGCGGTGCATCACAACCCCGCTGTCCCGCTTCAGGTAATTCTTACAACCCTTACATTCAGCCAACCATAAATGTCTGGCCGGTCTGTAGGCCTTCTACGCTTTTAGCGTAGGCCAAGGCCACGTCAGCGCCCGGAGCCGGCTTATAGCCTCGGAAGTAAGGTGCGTAGCTGCCCATGGCCTCTTCCAGCACTGTGGGGCTCACGGAGTTGATGCGCAGGCCTCGTGGCAATTCGATCGCTGCCGCTTTGACAAACGCATCGAGTGCGCCATTGACCAGCGCCGCAGAAGCGCCAGTCCGAATCGGATCACGGTTGAGAATGCCACTGGTGAAGGTGAACGAGGCGCCGTCGTTAGCATACTCGCGGCCTATCAGCAGCAGGTTTACCTGGCCCATCAGCTTGTCACGCAGGCCAAGTTCAAAGTCGTTTTCGCTCATATCACCCAGCGCCACGAAATTCACGCTACCGGCCGCGCAGATGAGGGCGTCGAATTTACCGGTTTGCTCAAACAACCTGCGGATTGACGCGCTGTCGCTGATATCCACTTGGAAGTCGCCGCTGGTGCGGCCGATGCTGATCACTTCATGACGCTGAGCCAGTTCGGCCTTGACTGCCGAGCCGACGGTGCCACTCGCGCCAATCAATAGGATTTTCATGGTGCTGTTCCTCCAGTGATAAGTGAGGGCTCAGTCTAGGGTGGCTTTTTCGCTGGATAAACGTGGTAATAGGCAACCTTTGGTTTTCAAATGGAAACAATCCATGAGCGAGATGGATGACCTGGCGGCCTTTGCCGTACTGATCGAAGCCGGCAGTTTTACGGTGGCCGCCGAGCAACTGGGCTGCAGTAAGGGCCAGTTATCCAAGCGTATCTCCCAGTTGGAAGCGCAGTTTTGTGTGGTGTTGTTGCACCGCACCACCCGCAAGCTCACCCTGACCGCTGCCGGCGCGGCGTTGTTGCCACAGGCCCAGGCATTGGTGGTGCAGGTGGAACGTGCGCGTCAGGCACTGGCGAGGCTCAAGGACGATCTGGCCGGGCCGGTGCGTATGACGGTTCCCGTTTCATTAGGCGAAACTTTCTTCGATGGCTTGTTGCTGGAATTTTCCAAGCAGTACCCTCAGGTGCAGATCGAGATTGAACTCAACAACAGCTATCGAGACCTCGCGCGTGATGGATTCGACTTGGGGGTGCGTTCGGGTGCGATTGAAAACGAGCGCCTGGTGGCCAAGCCTCTGCTGGCCTGGCATGAGATGACTTGCGCCAGCCCCGCCTATCTGGAGCAGCACGGCGAACCGCTGACCCCGGCGGATCTTGCGGCGCACACCTGCTTGCTCAACAGCCACTACAGCGGCCGCGAGGAATGGCTGTATCACCAGCAGCACGAGTTGTTGCGGGTCAGGGTAAGCGGCACCTTTGCCTCCAACCATTACAACTTGCTGAAGAAGGCAGCGCTGGTAGGCGCTGGTATTGCCCGGTTGCCGTCCTACGTGCTGCCGACGGAACTGGCCGACGGTCGATTGCGCTGGTTGCTGCGTGACTATCAGACTCGAAGCCTGCCGATGTACCTGGTTCACCCTTATCAAGGTGGTCTGCCCAGGCGCACCCAGGTTCTGGCCGACTACCTGGTGGAGTGGTTCAAGCGCAGCGGCGAGGCGTTGGATCGTCTTTAACGGTAGCGGCGGGCGATCAAGTGGTCGATGGACAAGCAACCAGGGCCCTTGGCAACCAATAGCAACAGCAGCGCAAGCCAAGTGCCGTGGGTGGGGTAGGCGTCCGGGTACACGAACAATTGAATGACCAACGTCATGCCAATCAAGGCCAGGGCCGAGAAGCGCGTGGCGAACCCCACCAATATCAGTACCGGGAAAAAGTGCTCTGCAAACGCCGCCATGTGCGCGGCCACTTCCGGCGATATCAACGGCACGTGGTACTCACTGCGAAACAGCGGCAGTGTCGAGGCGGCGAGTGAGGGTTCACCGAGTTGGAACGTGCCGCTGACCAGATCGATGGCGAAGCCTTCTACCTTGGTTTGCCCGGATTTCCAGAACACTGCCGCGATTGAAAAGCGCGCAATAAACGCGATCAGGCTGTAGGGGATTTTCTCGAAAAGAACGATGGCCTGTTTGATCCGGCACGAAGGGCTAGTGTTCATGGCGATACCTTTTGTTCTGGGAGCAAGTGAGTGATGGCGTCGTGGTTGATCAGCAGTGACAAACACTGGTGCAGGTCGAACTCGGCGCAGGCTTTAAGCGCATCCGCCACGGCCATTTCCAATGCGGCGCCGTGGTTCAGGCTATTGATAAAAGCGACAGAGCCGCCGTCGACGGCGAAGACCTTGACGATCAACCCCTGGCGCAGCACCAATGCACTTTGGGCTTTGTAAGGATCAAGAGTGGCCAAGGCGCCCTCGGTCTGGTGCGCCGCCCATACCGCAACCACGGCGTAGGCTGAGTTCAAAGCGGCAAGGGATGGGTGCAGCCGTAGGCGCAATGCGCCCAGCTCCGTTTGGGCCTGCAGCTGTTGCAGGGCGTCTTGCTGACTCACCGCCGGCGTATCTGCCGCGTGATAGGCACGAACCCGCAAGCGTTCCAAGCGGGCCACGTCGGCCAGATAAGGCACACTGGAGGCCGGATCGAAACCCTGGATGAAGTCGGCGAATGTGCTGCCGTACTCACTGATCAGTGGGCTGGTAGGCGGGTGCGCCTGGACGTAAACGCCGACCATGGCGCGGAAAAACTCATCGCCTACCAATTGCACTGTCACGGGATAGGCCGATGCCAGTGCATTGATCAATGAGCTGTGAACATTGTTGCGATATACCGCAAAGCGACTGGCCGGGTCGGCACCGTTACTGCTGAACAGGCCGTCCGGGCAAGGCAGGTCGGGTGCCAGCAAGGCGCTGGTGAAGGCGTCGTGAAGGCTCATGGGCGGACCTGCGATAAATAGTGCTCGGCCTGTTGGGCTTCAGCGTGCAAAACGTTAAAGGCCGGCACGTGGTTGTCACGTTCAATGAGCGTGGCGACCGGGCCAGTTCGTGTGAGCACCTGTTCGTACAGTTGCCATACGGCGTTGTTGATGGGGGCACCATGGTCGTCGATCAGCAGGCGATCACCCAGGTTGTCGGTGTCCTCGCCAAAGCCGGCCAGGTGAATCTCGCCCACCGCGTGCAACGGCAGGGCGTCGATGTAAGTGAGCGGGTCGCGCTGGTGGTTGATACACGACACGTAGGCATTGTTCACATCCAGCAGCAAGCCACAGCCAGTGCGGCGGATGGTCTCGCTGATGAAGTCGGTCTCGTCCAGGGTAGAGCGCTGGAACTGCAAATAGGTCGATGGATTCTCTAGCAGCATGGGCCGCTTGAGTGTGCTCTGCACTTGGTCGATGTGTTCGCATACCCGGTTCAGCGTGTCTGCGTCGTAGGCCAGGGGCAGTAAGTCATTGAGAAACACCGGGCCGTGGCTGGACCAGGCCAAGTGTTCGGAAAAGGAGTGGGGTTGGTAGCGTTCGATCAGCGTTGCCAGGCGCGCCAGGTGCTCACGGTTGAGCGGGCCTTCGCCGCCGATGGACAGGCCCACGCCGTGCAGCGACAGCGAGTACTGTTGGCGAATCAACCCTAGGTAGTGATGAAACGGGCCGCCGGCCACCATGTAGTTTTCGGCGTGTATTTCAAAAAAACCGACATCGGGAAGGGTCTGGAGCACTTCGGTGAAGTGCTCGCTCTTCAGCCCCAGCCCGGCCCGACAGGGGAGGCCGGGCGCCTGAGCGTGTGAGACCGTGTGCTGGCGTGAAAGCGTCATGATCCGTACTCAGGCTGTGCAGGGTTTCACGACTTGGCGGTGAAGGCAGCTTCCTGGCCGAAACCGGTCGGTGAGGTGGAGCTGGGGGTTTGGGTGCAGGTGCCGGCGGGGACCAGTTTCCAGGCGTTGGCCTGATCCTTGGTTTTCGAGCTGCCGGCACAGGAGGTGCCTGCGCCTGCGGCGCAATCGTTCTTACCGGCTTCAGCGACGCCGAAGCATTTCTGCATGTCGTCGGCGGCGTGGACGGTGCTGGTCAGAGCGGAGAGGCTCAAGGCAGAACTCAGGGCGAGGACGAGGGACGCGGCGGACAGTTTGGTCGTCATGGTGTTTCTCCAGCAGTGGTTGAGTGGGCAGGCTTGATTGCCTGCATGCACCACTAGAGAAGGGAGGATTGAGTTCGTTACAAAGGCAGTTGAAAAACTTTCAAACGGTGCAAAACAAATGTGGGAGGGAGCTTGCTCCCGATGGCGGACTATCAGTCACATGCTCTGTGCCTGATAGTCCGCCATCGGGAGCAAGCTCCCTCCCACATTTAGATCCGGTTTATTCAGCAACCGTCTCTTAGCCGCCCAAGTACGCCTCGCGCACCTTCGGATCCGTCAGCAACTGCTCGCCAGTGCCCTGCATCACCACACGACCGTTTTCCAGTACATAGGCGCGGTCGGCGATTTTCAGCGCCTGGTTGGCGTTCTGTTCCACCAGAAACACGGTCACACCGTCTTTGCGCAGCTGTTCGATGATGTCGAAAATCTGCTGGATGATGATCGGTGCCAGGCCCAGGGACGGTTCGTCCAGGAGCAACAGCTTGGGCTTGCTCATCAGCGCCCGGCCGATGGCGAGCATTTGCTGCTCGCCGCCGGACATGGTGCCGCCGCGCTGACTGAAGCGCTCCTTGAGCCGGGGGAACAGGTGCAGCACCTTGTCCATTTGCTCCTGGTAGTCGCCCTTGTCGGTGAAGAACCCGCCCATGGCCAGGTTTTCTTCGACGGTCAGTCGCGAGAACACTCGGCGGCCTTCCGGCACCACCGCAATGCTCTTGCGCATGATCTGCGAAGACTGCTGGCCCACCAGTTCTTCACCCATGTAGCGGATGCTGCCGCTGTGGGCCTGTGGCGAACCGCACAAGGTCATCAACAGGGTGGACTTGCCGGCGCCGTTGGCGCCGATCAGGGTCACGATTTCACCCTGGCGTACTTCCACATTGACGCTGTGCAGGGCCTGGATCTTGCCGTAGAAAGTGGAAACGTTTTCGAATTGCAGCATTTTACGCTTCCCCCAAATAGGCTTTGATCACTTCAGGATTGTCGCGGATCTGCTCCGGCGTCCCGTCGGCCAGGGGCGTGCCCTGGTTGATCACCACGATGTGGTCGGAAATGCTCATGACCAGTTTCATGTCGTGTTCGATCAACAGCACCGTGGCGTTGTTTTCTTCACGCAGCACACCGATCAGCGCCTTGAGGTCTTCAGTTTCCTTTGGGTTCAGGCCGGCGGCTGGTTCGTCGAGCATGAGGATCCGCGGGCGGGTCATCATGCAGCGGGCGATTTCCAGGCGACGTTGCTGACCGTAGGCCAGGGTGCCGGCGGGACGGTTGGCAAACTCGGTGAGGTTGACCTTGTCCAGCCAGTACTCCGCGTATTCCATGGCCTCGCGCTCGCTTTTGCGAAACGCCGGGGTCTTGAACAGGCCTGCAAAGAAGTTGGTGTTCAGGTGACGGTGTTGGGCGATCAACAGGTTTTCGACCGCCGTCATGTCTTTGAACAACCGCACGTTCTGGAAGGTACGCACCACGCCCTTGCGGGCGATCTCGTGACCGGCCAAACCCTGGATAGGCTGGCCGTCCAGCAGGATGCTGCCACCGCTTGGCTTGTAGAAGCCGGTGAGGCAGTTGAACACCGTGGTCTTGCCGGCGCCGTTGGGGCCGATCAATGCAACCACCTGTTTCTCTTTCACGGTCAGGGCCACGCCGTTGACCGCCAGCAAACCGCCAAAGCGCATGCTCAGATTTTCGACTTTCAGGATCTCGCGGCTCATTTGCGCAGCTCCATGTGTGGACGTTGCATGGGCAGCAGACCTTGAGGACGCCAGATCATCATCAGCACCATCATGGCGCCGAACATCAACATGCGGTATTCGCTGAACTCACGCATCATTTCTGGCAGCAGGATCATCACGATCGCGGCCAGGATCACGCCCAGCTGCGAGCCCATGCCGCCCAATACCACGATGGCGAGGATGATCGCCGACTCGATAAAGGTGAACGACTCCGGTGTCACCAGGCCTTGGCGCGCGGCGAAGAAGCTGCCGGCAAAACCGGCGAACGCAGCACCCAGGGTGAAGGCGGAGAGCTTGATGATGGTCGGGTTCAGACCCAGGGCGCGGCAGGCGATTTCATCTTCGCGCAACGCTTCCCAAGCACGGCCGATTGGCATGCGCAGCAGGCGGTTGATCACGAACAATGCCGCCAGCGCCAGCAACAGCGCCACCAGGTACAGGAACACCACTTTGCTTACCGGGTTGTAGGCAATCCCGAAGTACTCGTGGAAGGTCTGCATGCCTTCGGCAGCGGAGCGGTCGAACGACAGCCCGAAGAACGTTGGCTTGGGGATGCTGCTAATGCCGTTGGGGCCGCCGGTGATGTCCGTGAGGTTACGCAGGAACAGACGAATGATCTCGCCGAAACCCAGGGTCACGATGGCCAGGTAGTCACCGCGCAGTCGCAGTACCGGGAAGCCCAGCAGGAAGCCGAACGTGGCCGCCGCCATGCCGGCCAGCGGCAGGCAGATCCAGAAGCTCCAGCCCAGATAGTGCGAGAGCAGCGCGTAGGTGTAGGCACCCACGGCGTAGAAACCCACATAACCCAGGTCGAGCAGGCCGGCGAGGCCCACCACGATGTTCAGGCCCAGGCCCAGCAACACGTAGATCAGGATCAGGGTGGCGATGTCTACGGCACCGCGCGAGCCAAAGAACGGCCAGATCAGCGCGGCCACGATCAGGCCGATGATGATGTAGCGCTGGGTGCGCGGCAGGGTCAGGAATTGGCTGACCTTAGGCGATAACAACGGACCACGGTTGCTCTTGAACAGAGCGCCGACCTGCTGGGTGAACAGCACACGCAGGAACATCAGCACCGAACACAGGGCGATGATGGTCAGGGTCACGGGACCGGTGCCATGCACTTCCAGGTTGATGCCGACAATGCTCAGCTTGAGGCCGAGTACCGGGAAGGCCACGGCCCACACCAGCAAGGCGCTGAAAAACGCCGATTTAAGATATCTGCTCATACTTTCTCAACCTCCGGACGGCCCAGGATGCCGGTCGGACGGAACAACAGCACCAAAACCAACAGGCCGAACGCCACGACGTCCTTGTACTGGTCGCCGAAGATATCGGCACCAAACGCCTCGGCCACACCCAGCACCAGCCCGCCGAGCATCGCGCCCGGAATACTGCCGATGCCGCCCAATACCGCTGCGGTAAAAGCCTTGAGGCCTACCAGGAAACCGGCGTTGGGGTTGATTACGCCGTACTGCATGCTCAGCAGTACCGCCGCGACGGCTGCCAGCGCAGCACCGATCACGAAGGTCAGGGCGATGATGTTGTTGGTGTTGATGCCCAACAGGTTGGCCATCTTGATGTCTTCGGCACAGGCCCTGCAGGCGCGCCCCAGACGGGAGCGGGAGATGAACAGGGTCAGGCCCAGCATGGCCACCAGGGTGACGACGAAGACCAGGATCTGCATGTAGGAAATCAGCACTTCTTCCGCACCACCTGGGCCGAAGGAGAAGCTCCCCGGAATCAGGTTCGGGATGGATTTATCCTTGGAGTCCTGAGACAGCAACACGGTGTTCTGCAGGAAAATCGACATGCCGATGGCGGAAATCAGCGGGATCAAACGGTTGCTGCCACGCAAGGGACGGTAGGCAACGCGCTCGATACTGTAGCCATAGGCACTGGTTACGACGATCGACGCAAGGAACGCGGCGGTCATCAACAGCGGCAGGGAGTGGATACCCATCATGGCCAGCCCGGCAAGGGCGATGAAGGCCACGTAGGAACCAATCATGTACACCTCGCCATGGGCGAAGTTGATCATTCCAATGATGCCGTAAACCATTGTGTAGCCAATGGCTATCAAGGCATAGGTGCTGCCAATGGTCAGGCCATTAACCAGCTGTTGGAAAAAATGATAGATCTCAGGCATTACAGCGCTCCTAAAAACCCGATACGCATTTCACTGGTGGAGTCATGTTCCGGCCCTGTGCTGTGTTCTGTGAGCACATTTGCACAAAGCGTTTGCCAGCGAACCGCTGGTGACGGTTTTAAGATTTTCAGGTGAGCCAGCGCCCGGATCGCGGGTGACAGGCCCATAAACCTCGTAAAACAAAGCCCACTGCTCTCACAGTGGGCTTGTTGGACCAGTAACGCCTGGCTTACTGAGGGGAAACTTCGGTTTTTGGTTTGCCGAAGTGCCATTCGTAGACCACGAACTTGAAGTCCTTCAGGTCGCCCTTGGCGTCGAAGCTCAGCTCGCCGGTAGGGGTCTTGAAGGTGCCCGCGTGGATGGCGGCAGCCACTTTGGCGGTGTCTTCGCTCTTGGCAGCGGTAATACCGCCGGCGATGACTTCAATGGCCGAGTAGGCCGGGAACACGAACGGACCGGTTGGGTCCTGCTTGTTCTTGGTGAACTCTTCAACGATGGCTTTGTTGGCTGGGTCGGTGTCGAAGGATTTCGGCAGGGTCACCAGCAGGCCTTCGGAAGCACCTTGGGCGATTTGCGAGATGGAGTCGTTGCCGACGCCTTCAGGGCCCATGAACTTGGCGTTCAGGCCTTTTTCCTTGGCTTGGCGCAGGATCAGGCCCAGCTCAGGGTGGTAGCCGCCGTAGTAAACGAAGTCGACGTTGGCTTGTTTGAGTTTCTGGATGATCGAGGAGAAGTCTTTGTCGCCAGCGTTCAGGCCTTCGAAGACGGCAACTTTGGTGCCTTTTTCTTCCAGGGTCTTTTTGACGGCGGTGGCGATGCCTTCGCCGTATTGCTGTTTGTCGTGCAGGACGGCAACGATTTTAGGCTTCACGTGGTCGGCGATGTAGTTGCCGGCCGCTGGGCCTTGGGCGCTGTCGAGGCCGATGGTACGGAAGATCAGCTTGTAACCACGGGCGGTGATTTCCGGGCTGGTGGCCGCCGGGGTAATCATGATCACGCCTTCGTCTTCATAGATGTCGGACGCTGGCTGAGTGGAGCTGGAGCAGAGGTGACCGACCACGAACTTAACGCCGTCGTTAACTACTTTGTTGGCGACAGCCACGGCTTGTTTAGGGTCGCAAGCGTCGTCGTATTCCTTGGCTTCAAGCATTTTGCCGTCGACGCCGCCTTTGGCGTTGATGTCGGCGATAGCTTGCTTGGCACCCATGAATTGCATGTCGCCGTATTGCGTTACAGGACCAGTCTTTGGACCGGCGATGCCGATCTTGATGGTGTCAGCTGCGAACGAATGGCCGGCAACCCCAGCCAGGACCATAGCGGCAAACAGTTTGGAAATCTGCTTAGTAGCCTTATTCATAGTGCTCCACTCTTACTGTTGTATTTTTTATAGTTCTAGCGGCCTTGTGAGCTGCAGAACCGGATCAGATATCTCGGATATCCCCCGGCAGTGCCCTGGCAACTGTACCGGTACAGTGTAGAGCGCCGGTTCATCGCTTGAAAAGCTGGCTGCTGGGGGCAAAACCTTGGCGTGTCGCTTAAATGAAAGAAAAAGACAGAATTGCGGCGGGGTGATGCCAGAGTTTCGGGCAATCCTTGGCTTTCCTGACACTTTCTATCGATGACTCATTTGCAACTGGGTTTTTCTACCTCGGTCGCGACGTTATGATTGCGCCGATTTTTTCCCAAGGTGAACTCCCATGACGCAAGAACCTAGCACCCTCTATGCCAAGCTGCTCGGTGAAACCGCCGAAATTTCCTGGAAGGAGCTTGAACCGTTCTTTGCCAAGGGTGCCCTATTGTGGGTCGACACCGGCTTGGATTTGATCGAAGCCGCCGAGGGAATGGCCGAGGACAACCGTGACAAAGTCGCTGCCTGGCTGGCCTCGGGTAGCCTGGGCGAAGTGTCTGCGACGCGGGCATTGGACCTGGTGGAGCGTGACCCGAGTTTGTGGGCGGTGGTGGTTTCGCCGTGGATATTGATCCAGGAAAGGGCGGTGCAATAGAGGTGAGCACTAAAACGGTGCGTGTTTTTCCGTGGCAAAAGTGTGTAGCCGAGTAACCGCAGATACGGTGATGGCATCTTGCCGTGGAGAAAGGTCACAGCTCAGGGTGACGTGCGCGTCATGGGAACAGTTATCTTGCGAGCGAATAGGCGGGAGAATTGTTTCTCAGTGTGAATAAAGCGTAGCGGCTGTCAGATCATGACGTGGGAAAGGGTGAATTCCGGTAAAGTTCGCCGCTTGTCACCCGGAGCTCGTCATGCCGTCAGCGCTGCCCCCTTTAGCCAAGTCCTCGCACCAGCTGCTTTACCTTATTTACGGTAATCAGGACGTTTATCGGCGCGAAGCCAAGTTCAGTATCCTCACTGCCTTGTCCCAGCTCAAAGCGGGCGAGTCGTTGTGCATCCGTGTCATGACCGATCGCCCCCAGGATTACTTCGGCTGGCCGGTTGAGACCATCACCTTGGCCGAGCAGACCCTGACCCAATGGCAGGGTGAAAACGGCTATGCCCACCGCCGCAAGGCGTGCGCGATTGCCCACGGGCTTGCGCTTGCGGACAAGACCCTGTTCGTTGACACCGACACCCTGTTTCTCAAATCCCCCCATCGCGTGCTTGAGCTGATCGAGCCGGGCCAGTACGTGATGGATGGCTTCGAATACGACTGGAGCTACGTGTGCAAGCGTCCTGACTACCTCAAGTTGGGCGAGCACCTACAGGCCCATGGCATCTCTGCCGATAACAGCTTCAAGCTCTACAACAGTGGCCTGTGCGGTGTCCGCGCCAGTGATGCGCCGCTGCTCGAAGCGTCCATCTGCCTGATCGACGAGTGGACCCAGCACTCGTTCGATATCCACACCATCGAGCAAATCGCGATTTCCTTTGCGATGCGCGAACAGAAGGTGCGCGAGGCGTGCAAGTTCGTGCATCACTACTATGCCGACAAGCGCTTCTTCCATGCCATGCAGGCGCACTTCTTCGCCCAGCACGGTGAGGTATTCGGCCCTGAGCTGGTAGCGCGTTGCCTTGATGTGCCGCGGGTCAAGCCGGTGCCCTCGCCCTGGCAGCGACTGCGCATCAAATGGAAGCTGCGCAATCAGTGCAAGCGTGTCAAAAAGGTCGGCCGCGATTTGCTCTACGGCAGCTCGGCGCCCGAGCATCCGTACTACGACGTGTGCCGACATGGCTGGTGGGAATCGGCTTCGCGGGAGATTCGCGGCTGGGATGAGGCGGAGCAGCAGCGGTTTTTCGGTGCGAAAGACGCCGGCTGGCCGAAGCATATTCCCCGGCCTGCCAAGCGCGCTGACGAACAAACCATCCTCGCGTTCCTGCGCCAGCGCATGACGCAATGACGTTGCGACGGCGCCACGCGGCGCCGTCGCACAGTATCAGGCCGTTTTGCCGGTATGGTTATTCAACGAAATAACCTTGGTCTTACCGATGCGGTGACGATAGATCTCACGCAGGTACTTGATCGCTTTCTTCACGCAGTCCCGTGACAGGCGAATGTCATTGATCGATACGAACTTGTCTTTGTCGTTGATCAGCTCCCGGTACTTCTTCTCATACATCGGTTTGATCGCGTACCAGTTGGTGTCGAGGATCTTGGCCGGGTTTTCAAACTCGTTGAGCAGCTCGTCGATACGGTCTTCGTCGAAGTCCTCGTGGATGATGAAATCCAGGATCGAGTTGTCCAGCGTGTCATCGAAGCGGTACGGATTGCGCGCGAAGCAACGCTTGATAAACGCCACGATCAGCGTCAGGAAGTCATCCGACAGGCAGGGGCTCTTGGCAATCAGGGTGGTCAGCGACAGGTTGGCCGACGCGCCGATGACCAAGGCGTAGCGCTTGAGCGTGGTATTGGGGAACAGGCTGTTGAGGTGAGTCTTGAGCCGGTTCAGGTCCATGTAGGACAGTTTGTAGTCCTTGGGCAGCGAGACGATGGACACCACCGACGAGCAGTTCTTGAAGAAGTGCAGGTCGTGCAGCGCCGCTGCGTCATAGCCGGAATTCTTGTACTGCTCCAGGGACGCTTTGTAGCGCTTGGACTCGATTGGCAACAGGCTGATGCCTTCGATGGCCTGGGTAACCTTATTGAAGTGCGGCAGGTCGATGGAGCGGAAGAACAGATCGTCGATATTCAGGCGCTGGGGCTCCTTCTCGAAGACTTTGAACTTGTCATTCGAAGGAACTGGGGTTTCCGGAACCACGGACTCGGCGTAGGCAATCGCCACCGGGCCGGCCAGGCTCATGAATAGGTCATTGGCGTCCAGGCGGATGGTTTCACCGATGTCGATACCGGCGCGACGGAAGTAGTTCTGGTCGTAGTCGGTGGTCACGGCCTGGGCGGTGAGGATGTTGAAGATCTGCTGGGAGATGTACTGGTTGGCGTGTTTTTCCATGGCATTGACGTCAATGTTCTGGATGTTGCCGTCATCGCTTTCTTCGGCATAGCGCATGATGTCGTTGGAGATCAGCATCATCGCGTTCCATGGGCGGATACGCCCCTTCACGCTGGCTTCGCTGCTGTCTTCGTTGTCAAAGTTGTACGAGAAGTCCCACTCTTCCGAAAGGTATTTGCACAGCAGCCGGCCGGCGTTGATGTGCAGCGCCTCGGACATTTCACTGCGGTGATCGGAAATGTTCGGCAGCACACAAATACCGCTGGTGAAGATCGGCTCGAAGACGAAAGCATGGCCGCTTTTGCTGTCGTGCTCGTCGGCGGGCTTGGTGTCGAAGGTCTTGTTCATGTACGAGTGCTGCTGGGCCAGGCCGAATTCCGAGGCCATTCCTGAGCCGGTACCGCCACCGGCGCTGAAGATCGAGAAGTACAGGCGCGACTGATTGGCCTTGATGCCGCAGGAATCGATCAGGTACGAATGGATCATCTTCCAGTCGGGGCTGGAAAAGCGCTGGGTGTCTTTGTTGAGGATGATCTTCGCCAGGTATTGGCCGAGGATCGGCGCGTTACCGGCGCCACCGGCATGGACTTCGGAGAGGTCCATGATTTTCATCTTGCTGTAGTCGCGCAGGAAGCCGCTTTTTTCGCCCTTGCGTGAGAAGCGAATACGCCCGGCGATGTCCTTGTCCAGGTCGCCGAGCATCACCAACGGTTCCACCAGGAACACCGGCTTGCTGGCCTTGCCGCCGCCCAGGCGCAGGTTATTGCGGATCCACTGGGCCGGACTGTAACCCTTGTCCAACGACTTATCTTCGTTGCTGAACTCGTTCAGGTAGAACTTGCGCGCGTTGTACACCAACTCCGCCACGTCCAGCGCAATGTTCGAACCGCAGCGGCCCAGGCCGATCAGGCATACCGACGGAAACTCTTGCTCGCTGCGCTGCTCGCCGTCCACTTCCAGATGAGGCGGGCGTGGAAACACCATGTCGCGCAGGCCATCGAGGTTATCGAGGATACGGTCGGTATTGGTTTCGGTGAAGTACAGGTATTGCTGGGTGGACAGCGGGCGGGCAGTGGTCAATGACGTTGAACCTGAGGGCTTCTGCGCAGGCGCTGCGAGCAACACGTCGGATACCACGGTGGCAGAGTTATTTTTAGAAGTCATTGTGCGCCATGTGCCTGGGCGGATGGCTGGAAAGAATCAAAGGGCCATCACGGAATGGGAGTTCGCGACTTTGCAGTGCGTCCTTGTCCGGGACGATCGGGTTGAACCCTTGTTCTCAGGGAAAACCTGGCCGGACTCTGATGAATCGGCCGTTCGTCGGGAATCTTTAGATGAATGATGGCGAAATGCCAAAGAGTCGGCGTCAGCGAATTGGCCTGACGATAGAGGTGGGCCCAGGTCGGCCCGGGGCAGGTTCTCTCGGCGCGATGGTGTCTTTGGTGGCTGCCATGCTCAACGAATAAAGCGGGTTGTGTATGTCGATGCCCTGCATAACGCTGATGATGTCACTGGCGGCCACTGCTGGGCTCAGCAGGTAACCCTGGACGTAATCACAGCCGTGTTGGAGCAGCAGTTCGAACTGGGCATGGGTTTCCACGCCTTCGGTCACCACCTGCAGGTGCAGGGTATGGGCCATGCCGATAATCGCCTGGACGATCTCGATATCGGCGGTCGATTTGGGAATGTCCTGGATGAACGAACGATCAATCTTCAAGGTGTTGAGCGGTAGGCGCTTGAGGTAAGCGAGGGAGGAGTAGCCGGTGCCGAAATCGTCGATGGCCAGCGACACGCCCAGCGAACGTATTTGCCTCAACAGCGCCAGGGTACTGCTGATGTTGCCCATCAGCGCATTTTCAGTCACTTCCAGCTCCAGGCGATTAGCGCCGATCCCGCTGAAGCGCAGGGCGTCTTCTATCTCATCTGCCAGCTCATCGCGGGCCAGGTTCAGGGCCGAGCAGTTCACCGCCATGGTCAGGTCGGTATAGCCTCGGTCAGTTAGCAGGCTCAAGTCATGGCAGGCCTGGCGCAGTACCCAGTGGTCGAGGTCGGCGATCAGTCCGTTGCTTTCGGCAATGCCGATAAATCGGTCCGGTGCCAGCAGCCCATGTTGCGGATGCTGCCAGCGCACGAGGGCCTCCAGGCGCGTGACCTTGCCCAGTTTCATGTCAAAGATCGGTTGGTAGAACAGCACCAGTTGGTTCTGGGCGCGCAAGGCGCTGCGCAGTTCTTCTTCCAATTGCAGTTCGAGGAAGGCCCGGGTCTTCAGGTTGGAACTGAAGAAGTTCAGGCTGTTACGCCCCGTATCCTTGGACTGGTAAAGCGCCAGGTCGGCGGTCTTGAGCAGCTCTTCGCAGGTCAGGCCATCGTCGGGAAACAGGCTGATGCCGATGCTGGTGGTCATTACCATGCGGCGGCCGGCCAGTTCGATGGGCTCTTTCATTTTCTGCATGATGCGCTGGGCTAGGTGCCGCGCTTCGTCGCGGTGGTGGACGCTGATCAGGATGCAGAACTCATCGCCGCCAAACCGGGCGACCACGTCTGCATGGCTGCGCACCGAGCCTTTGATATGGCTGGCGAGTACGGTGAGCAATTGATCGCCGGCGTCATGACCGAGGCTGTCGTTGATGCGCTTGAAGTGGTCGATGTCCAGGAAAATCACGGCCATCATGCCGTTTGAAGCGGTTTTTTCGGCGATTTTCTCCGCAAAGATCTGATTGAAACCCCGGCGATTGAGCAGGCTGGTCAGGGCATCGTAATGGGCTACCTGTTGTAGAGAGGCGCGCGCCTGGTCCAGTTCGCTGAGCAGTGCGTTGACCCGACGCAGGTCGCGTTCCTTGTGCTGCAGTTTCTTGTCCGCCAGAGCAGCGCTGATGCTGCTGCCGATTACCAGCAGGGTGATCACGGCGACCGACAGTCCCAATTGGATCGGGTTGTTGTCCAGCGGTAATGAAAGGTCGGCACCCGTGGGCACGATCAATTGCGTCGCGGCCATGCCGGTAAAGTGCATGCTGAGAATGCCCGCGCCCAGCACCAGGCTGGCGGCGTATTTGAGCAGTTGATGAAATACCCCAGTGCCGGTGCGCAGGTAACTCGACAGCAATAACGCGGCAAGGCTGGCGCCCATGGCGATGCCCACAGAAGCGAGGAACAGCCCCGACTCGAAATACATCTGAGCCTGGGAGCGCATGGCTGACATGCCGACGTAGTGCATCAACGCGATGCCAAACCCCATCCAGACCGACGCCAGCACGTATTGGTGGAACCGCAGGTTGGCATGACTGAGGGTTTTCATGGCGAACAACGAGGCGATCAGGGCGATCAGCAGCGAGGCGAATGTTGTAATCAGTTCGTAGTGAATCGCAATGGGGGCCTGGAAGGCCAGCATGCTGATGAAGTGGGTAGACCAGATGCCACCCGCCAGGCAGCCGGCACCCAGCCAGCGCCAGTGGCGGCGTGCGGTGGGATCTTCGACATGGCCAACGCGTTCCGCCATGTCCAGGGTGCCGAACCCCGCCGCACAGGCCACCAGATAGGCCAGCAACACCAGGAAAGGGTTATGACTGCAATTGAGTAATAAGTGCCCGTTCGCTGGAAGATCGGTAAAGAAGTGCAGACCCAGCCATTCCATAGCATGTCCCGTCATAGCGTCACGTCACAGCCTGCGGCAATGACCTATGGGGTCGAGTATAGAAGCCTCGAAGGATTTGCCAGGGATAATGGCACTTTGCTCTGAATGATTTTGGCATGCCGCCCATAGCGATTAATGCTAAGCGCTGATGGGCAGTTCCAATTCGAACGGCGCTTGCAACGGCGGCAGGCCAAATGCGGCACGGGCTGCATCGCAGTCGACGTTCTGTTCGCCCTGACTCCACGACGCATCGAACTCTCGGCAGGGGCTTGAACGCTGCTCATATATTGAGCAACTGGTGCCTTTGCCGACTTCACCTTCAAGGCTGCAGCAGCGTGCGGGCTTCTGATCAGTCCCGATCATCGCCACGCGGGTCGGGTTGATCTGCACCACCAGGTCATCCGGCACCGTGCCCCCCGATGAGGCACACTCACCCCAGAAGAAAGACACACGGAAGTGTGAACAGCAGGCACCGCAACTCAGACACGGACTGGCTTCGGACATGGGCGTCATCGATAAGAAAGGTAAGAAGGGGGTGCTGCGGGAAGGCTCGCCATTCTATCCGCGTCATGGCCGTTGGGAAGAGGGTGGCGCACTTATATTTTTGTAGGTGAAGTCCCGCAGCACCGGGTGAAATCATGCCCTATCAGCTTTACGAATCATTACAGACAACCAGAGCTCGCCTGACTATGTTGCAGGTACCGGGCAGGATGCATCGGGCATCGCAGCTCTCATAACAATAAAAGAGACGGACCCATGCAGAACTCGACCCAAGCGGCGAATGCCTGGCGCATTCTGTTCCTGCTGTTTCTGGCCAACCTGTTCAACTTCTTCGACCGCACGATTCCGGCGATCATCATCGAGCCAATCCGCATGGAATGGCACCTGAGCGACTTCCAGCTCGGCATCATCGGCACCGCTTTCACTATCGTCTACGCCATTGCCGGCCTGCCGCTGGGGCGCATGGCCGATACCGGCTCGCGCAGCAAACTCATGGGCTGGGGCCTGTTCGCGTGGAGCGGCCTGACGGCGGTCAACGGCTTGGTCGGTAGTTTCTGGACATTCTTGCTGGTGCGCATGGGTATCGGTATCGGTGAAGCCAGTTATGCGCCTGCCGCCAACTCGCTGATTGGCGATCTGTTCCCGGCGCACCGCCGTGCTCGAGCCATGGGGATTTTCATGCTGGGCCTGCCGCTTGGCCTATTGCTGGCATTCTTTACCATTGGCTGGATGGTCAAGGCCTTCGACAGCTGGCGCGCGCCGTTCTTTATCGCCGCCGTGCCGGGGATGATCCTTGCGGTGTTCATGTTCTATATCAAGGAGCCCAAGCGCGGCGCCGCCGAAACCGTACAAGTCTCCCAGGAACGCGTCGACCGCCCGATTCGCCGCGTACTGGCTGTGCCGACTTTCCTGTGGCTGGTGCTGGCTGGCCTGTGCTTCAACTTTGCCACCTACGCGTGCAACTCGTTCCTGGTGCCGATGCTGCAGCGCTATTTCCTTATGCCACTGCAGGACGCGGCGGTCGCCACTGGCGTCATTGTCGGGTTGACCGGCCTGGTGGGCTTGACCTTGGGGGGCTGGATTGCCGACAAGATCCATCAACGTGTTGCCAATGGCCGGCTGCTGTTTGCGGCGTTCAGCCTGATCATCTCCACTGTGACCACCGCCTGGGCATTGCACGCCGGGCGCATCGAGATCGGCGTGTTTGTGGCCCTGTTCAGTGTGGGCTGGTTGTTTGCGTATAACTTCTACACCTGCGTGTACACCGCGATTCAGGACGTGGTCGAGCCGCGCCTGCGGGCCACGGCGATGGCGTTGTTCTTTGCCGGGTTGTACTTGCTCGGCGGCGGGATGGGGCCGATTGTGGTGGGCGGGCTGTCCGACCACTTTGCCCATTCGGCGATGTATGCCGATGGGGCTGCGCAGATGACCGAGGCTTATAAAGCCGTGGGCTTGCACGACGCCATGTACCTGATTCCGGTGGCGCTGTTTTTGACGATGTTGTTTCTGTTCCAGGCGTCACGCAGTTTTGTGCGTGATGCCAAGCGTATGAAGGAAGGCTTGATGGCGGTTGAGGTGCCGGCTGCGGCAGCGACTGCTTGAAACCGCGGTGATTCCACCGGGGGCAAGCTCCCTCCCACAGTTGACCGAGTTGTTATGTCGACCACTGATCAATGTGGGAGGGGGCTTGCCCCCGATGAAGCCCGCAAAGCCAACGCTGTTCTCCAGCGAATAAAAAAGGCCCGCATTGCGCGGGCCTTCTTGTTCAGCAGGGCAGGGCGGTAATCAACCCGCCACCAACACCCGAATCGCTTCTAGTCGCAGCGCCGCTTTGTCGAGCATGGCCAGGCCTTGCTCGCGTTGGTTGCGCAGGGCAACCAACTCACTGTCACGCACGGTCGGGTTGACCGCTTGCAACGCGGTCAGGCGTGCCAGTTCTTCGTCGGTGTCTGCCGCCAGGCGACGCTTGGCCTCGGCCACACGTTCGGCGTGGCGCGGAGTGATCTTCTCTTCACCGGCGTTGATGCGCGGGGTGAGTTGATCGCGCTGGGCTTGCACGAACTTGTTGGCGCTGGCCCGTGGCACGCTTTCCAGCTGGTCGTTCAGGGTTTCGAACGAGACGCGGCCGGACAGGTCGTTGCCGTTGGTATCCAGCAAGCAGCGCAGTGCCGCCGGCGGCAGGTAGCGACCCAGTTGCAGTGCGCGTGGTGCGACGACTTCGCTGACGTAGAGCAGCTCCAGCAGCACGGTGCCCGGCTTGAGCGCCTTGTTCTTGATCAGCGCCACGGCGGTATTGCCCATGGAACCGGACAGCACCAGGTCCATGCCGCCCTGCACCATCGGGTGTTCCCAGGTGATGAACTGCATGTCTTCGCGCGACAGTGCCTGGTTACGGTCGTAGGTGATGGTTACACCTTCGTCGTCGCCCAGGGGGAAGCTGGCGTCGAGCATTTTTTCGCTGGGCTTGAGGATCAGCGCGTTTTCCGAATGGTCTTCGCTGTCGATGCCGAATGCGTCGAACAGGGTTTCCATGTAGATCGGCAGGGCGAACTGGTCGTCTTGTTCAAGAATGTCTTCAACCAGCGCATCGCCCTCGCCAGCGCCGCCGGAGTTGAGCTCCAGCAGACGGTCACGACCGGTATGCAGCTCTTGCTCCAGGCGCTCGCGCTCGGCACGGGCTTCGTCGATCAGGGCTTGCCACTCGCCGTCGTCGGCGTTTTCCAGCAGCGGCAGTAGGCGCGGGCCGAACTGATGCTGCAAGGCGTTGCCGGTCGGGCAGGTGTTGAGGAACGCGTTCAGCGCTTCGTGGTACCACTGGAACAGGCGCTCTTGCGGGCTGGTTTCCAGGTACGGCACGTGCAGTTCGATTACATGCTTCTGGCCGATCCGGTCCAGACGACCGATCCGCTGTTCCAGCAGGTCGGGGTGGGACGGCAGGTCGAACAGCACCAAGTGGTGGGAGAACTGGAAGTTGCGGCCTTCACTGCCGATTTCCGAGCAGATCAGCACCTGTGCGCCAAACTCTTCGTCGGCAAAGTAGGCGGCGGCGCGGTCACGTTCGAGGATGTTCATGCCCTCGTGGAACACCGTGGCCGGGATGCCGGAGCGCACGCGCAGGGCGTCTTCCAGGTCCATGGCGGTTTCGGCGTGGGCGCAGATCACCAGCACTTTGG
Organism: Pseudomonas sp. RIT357; assembly: GCF_000632245.1. Taxonomy (NCBI): domain Bacteria; kingdom Pseudomonadati; phylum Pseudomonadota; class Gammaproteobacteria; order Pseudomonadales; family Pseudomonadaceae; genus Pseudomonas; species Pseudomonas sp. RIT357. The sequence continues at coordinate 21,067 of NZ_JFYX01000049.1, read as the reverse complement.
TGCGCTTGAGCATTTTGAGCTGGTCGATCAGCCACTCGACGCGCGGGTCGAAGCGCCACCAGCGGTTTTCTTCATCGATGTCCGGTTGCGACTGGAAGCTGACTTCCGGGTACAGCTCGGCGTGTTCGCCCAGCGGCAACTCCAGGTATTCATCCGGGTTCGGCATTGGGTAGGCGTGCAGCTTGCGCTCCGGGAAACCCTGCACGGCGGCACGGGTGTTACGGAACAGCACGCGGCCGGTGCCGTGGCGGTCGAGCAGCTCACGCACCAAGCGCGCGCTGGCTTCGGCGTCGCCATCGTTGACGGCGGTGAGCAGCGCTTCGCCTTCGTTGCCGAGGAAGCCTTGGATGGTCTTGTGTGCAGTCGGTGACAAGCGGCCCTTATCGAGCAGCTCCTGCACGGCTTCGGCCACCGGGCGATAGTTCTCGCTCTCGGCGCGGAAGGCGTGCAGGTCGTGGAATCGGTTCGGGTCCAACAGGCGCAGGCGAGCGAAGTGGCTGTCCTGGCCCAGTTGCTCCGGGGTAGCGGTGAGCAGCAGTACGCCGGGGATCACTTCGGCGAGTTGCTCCACCAGCGTGTATTCCGGGCTGGCTTTTTCTTCATGCCAGACCAGGTGGTGGGCTTCGTCGACTACCAGCAAGTCCCAGCCGGCGGCGAATAGCGCGTCCTGGGCCTTCTCGTCGTCCACCAGCCATTCCAGTGCAACCAGGGCCAACTGAGTGTCTTCGAACGGGTTGGCGGCATCGCTTTCGATGAAGCGTTCTTCGTCGAACAGCGCAACTTGCAGGTTGAAGCGGCGGCGCATTTCCACCAGCCACTGGTGCTGCAGGTTTTCCGGGACCAGGATCAGCACACGGTTGGCGCGGCCCGACAGCAATTGGCGATGGATCACCAGGCCGGCTTCGATGGTCTTGCCCAGGCCTACTTCGTCCGCCAGCAATACCCGCGGCGCGATACGGTCAGCGACTTCACGGGCGATATGCAGTTGGTGAGCAATGGGTTGCGCACGCACGCCACCCAGGCCCCACAGCGAGGACTGCAATTGGCGGCTGGTGTGTTCCAGGGTGTGGTAGCGCAGCGAGAACCACGCCAACGGGTCGATTTGGCCGGCGAACAGACGGTCGCTGGCCAGTCGGAACTGGATGAAGTTGGAGAGTTGGGTTTCCGGCAGGGTGACCTGCTCGTTCTGCCCATTGAGGCCGTGGTAAACCAACAGACCGTCGACGTCGTCGACTTCCTGAACGGTCATTTTCCAGCCTTCGAAATGGGTGATGGAGTCACCCGGCGAGAACCTCACGCGGGTGAGGGGCGCATTCCGTAGCGCATACTGGCGAGTGTCGCCAGTGGCCGGATAGAGCACGGTCAACAAGCGGCCGTCCTGTGCCAGAACGGTGCCTAACCCCAGCTCTGCTTCGCTGTCACTAATCCAGCGTTGCCCCGGTTGATACTGCTGCGCCATGCTGCCTGACTCCCGCCGTGAAAAAGCCGACTATCTTAACGGAACAAGGCCCTCAGCCAAAGGACTCTGACGAAAACTACTCCGTTTGAGTGCAGGGGCGAGCGCTGAATCGACGGGTGGCGGGCACTTGCGAGTGTCGACTAGGTCACAGGTTGGCGAGTCCGTGCTCAAGTCGTCGCCCGGTCCGCCGACAGCCTGCTGACAGGAGAACAACTATCATGCTGCCACCCATGCTGCCCGTCAGCGTTGTACCGGTTACGTCGCAACTCGACCCGGTCCGCCAGAAACCGGATATTCCGCCCGTGGTCCCTGTGCAAGCGGGCTCCAACGAAAGCACGATCGACCTGAAAAAGGGCGATGCCGAGCAGTCGACCTTTTTGCTGCGCGAGGAACAACGCCGCCAGCAGGAACAACAGAAACGTCGGCGCGAAGCCGATGAAAACCCGGATCAGCACCTGGCGATTCCGGGCGACCTGCTCAATGCCGACAACACCGTACCGGTCGTGCCGTTGATCGAAGACGCGCCGCGCCAGGGCTTGTGGGTTGACGTCGAAGTTTAAGCGCTCAGTTGCCGCAGGGCTGCCATCAGCGACTTGATGTCGTGATCGTTGTTCAGGGGGCTGACGGAGATTCTTGCAACGCTTGCCAGGCCACGCGCCTGCATATCCAGCGGGGTGTAGCCCACGCCGTTGGCGCCGATATTGATGCGCTTCAATCCCAATTGCCGTTTTAGTTCGAAGGCGTCCCAGCCGGCGAGGTTGAAAGCGATCAGCCCTGATTGAAGCGTGCCCAGTTCATGCAGGGAAATCCCCGAAATCTCACGTAGAGCTTCGCGAATTTGTGTGCTGGTCTGTGCGACGCGTTCCCATACGCGCTCAATCCCCAGGTGATTCATCTCGTGCAGCGCATTTCCCAAACCCGCTAACAGCGCGAAGGACACTTCGCTGGTTTCAAAGCGCCTGGCGTCGTCGCGCAGGTCGAAACCGGTTGCGGCCAAGGGGGCAGAAAGCACGTCACGCTGGGCCGGGTCCAGGTGCTTGAGAAAGTCCGGCCGTACATACAGCAGCGCCGTGCCTCGCGGCCCGCGCAGGTGTTTGCGACCGGCCGACTTGAGTACGTCACACTGCAACGCTTGTACATCCACCGGCACTTGGCCGACAGCTTGGCCTGCGTCGACAAAGTAGGGGATGCCATGACGCTTGGCCACTGCGCCGATGGCCTGGGCGGGGTTGATCAGGCCGCCGTTGGCCGGGAGCCAGGTGAGGTCGATCAGCTTTACATGGGCATCGATCATTGACTCCAGCGCCACGGGGCAAACCGCGCCAGTTGCATCGCAGGGAATGACTTCCACCCGTGCACCCGCCTGCACGGCCAGCTGCATGCTCGCCAGATTGCCGCCCCATTCGTGGCGCCCCACCAGAATGCGATCACCGGGTTGCCACGCGCCCAAGGCTTGGAACGCCATGTTCCAGGCAGTTGAGCCGCTGCTGGCAAACGCTATGGACGCGGTGGGCGCATTGAGCAGTTGCGCGGCGGCGTGGCGGGCTTTTTCCATCAGCATGGCGCCATGCTCACCGGCCTCCATTGGACCGTCGCGGGCTTCGCGCTGTAGTTGGTCGATGATGGCGTCCAGTGTCGCCTGGCTTGGCAGGGACGCGCCGGCATGGTTGAAGTGCACGAGGCCCGATTGGCAGCCGGGAGTGGCCTCCCTTAATCGTTGAATATCCAGCGGGCTCACGGCTGCAACTCGAAAATTGCGTCAACCTCCACCGCCACGCCGGCCGGCAGGCTGGCAACACCCACCGCTGTTCGCACATGCCGGCCCTGTTCGCCGAGTGCGTTCACCAGCAGGTTCGACGCACCGTTCGCCACCGCGCCCTGGTGCTGGAAGTCAGCGCTGCTGGCGATAAACACCCCCAGGCGCAGGGTGCGTACCAAGCGCGACAGGTCATCGCCCAAGGCATCGCTCAATTGCGCGAGCAAGCTCAGTGCAGCCAGTTCTGCCGCCTGGGTGCCGTCTTCCTCGCTGAGGGATTCCCCCAGTCTGCCGAGGTAAGCAGGCTTGCCGTCGAGCAGTGGGATCTGCCCGGAAATAAACAGTTGGTTCTGGCTGATGACATGGTTGATGTAGTTGGCAATCGGCTGGCTGGGGGCTGGCAGCGTCAAGCCAAGGGCGTTCACGCGTTGGCGGATGGAGTTGCTCATGCTGAATCCTCTGATTTCAAGAGGTTTGAGCATGTTGGTCCGGGGGAGGCTGCGACAAACGGATAGATCTCACGCGACGTATCGAAATAACTCACGCGTCAGCGCAGACCTCCTTTAACCATTGGCTGAAACACTCGGCCGCTTCACCGGTGGAACCTTGGGGGGCGATCAGCCAATAGCCGATGTCACTGTGGTAGGGCGGCCAGTCGAAGGCTTCCACCAGGCTGCCGTCCTGAAGCCGGCGTTGGATCAGGCGGTGACGGCCCATGGCAATGCCCTGGCCGGCGACGGCGGCTTCGACCACGATGTTGTAGTCATGCAGCATGACGCGCGGGTGGTGTTCGAGGTCGACTTGATAATGCTGGGACCAATCCGTCCATTCGAACGGCCGGTGCGAGGTTGCCATCAGCAAGGGGCCGTTGTGCAGGTGACTGGCCTTGAATGCCGGGCTGCACACCGGTGAAATCACTTCAGCTATCAGCCGCGTGGCCCGCACGTCCGGCCAATCGCCTTTGCCGTAACGAATGGCCAGGTCGACCTCGGCGGCGGCGACGTTGGCCAGTTGAATCGCTGGCAACAGCTCCACCTGGATGTGCGGATAGCGGTTGAGAAACCCCGCCAGGCGCGGGGCCAGCCACAAGGTGGCGAAAGACGCCAGCAGGCCGATGCGCAACACAGTGGCGCTGGGCAGCTGCCGTTGGGCGCGGGTCGCGGCAGCGATGGCGTCAAGGGCGGGGCGGATTTCATCGTAGTAACGCTGCCCGTCGGCGGTCAGATCGATCGCGCGGGTGCGTCGGATAAACAGCGGTTTACCCAGATGCTGTTCGAGCTTTTGCACCTGATGGCTTAGGGCGCTTTGGGTAACCGATAACTCACTCGCCGCCTTGATAAAACTCAAGTGGCGGGCCACGGCTTCAAAGGCTCGTAGTGCCAGCAACGGTGGAAGATCCTTGTGCAGAGCCACCTGAGTGCGCCTCCTGGGTCGTGCGGAAAGTGCCGATTTTGGGCGACCGCCTGCCATTTGTCGCGCGCTGATTTGCCGTCGGGCGCAGCAGCCCGCATTATTGAACCCTACTCGCCACGACGTAAGACAAGCCATGAGTGATGACGACAAGCTGATCGACCTGAATGCCGAACGCGCCAAGCGCGTACATGACCTCAATGACAAACGCCTGAATGAAGTGCGCCAGGCGTTTGAACACGCGATGCCTTTAGGCAAAGGCAAGAAAAAATCAAAGAACAAACCGAAAAAGCGTTAACACGGCCTGCATCTGTTGATGCAGGTCAGTTAGTCCCCTTCTTTACGCCCCGTTGCGGGCGACATTGATCCCCGTCAATTTTTCAATCCGCCTTCTCCAGTAACTTAGCCCTATCGCAACAGGGCAAGTGCAGGAGGCCGGTCATGTTTATCGATAATGTGGTATTCGCCGGAGTGCTGACTGTAAGCCTCATGGTGTTGTTTTTTGTAGGGTTTGGATTCTTCATCTGGAAAGACGCAAACAAGCGTAAAAAACCCTAGGTCTTTCCGGGTTACATGAGCACGCAAGGCATTTTGGGCGACTTCGGTCGCCTTTTTTTTTGAGTTGTTTTTGTGTGTATATCCGTCGCTGCAGCAACGGATAGGTCCCCCGCCAAAAAAACCAAAAAAAAGGCGCAACCCCCATCAGGATCACGCCTTCTTTTCCAACCCAAATCTATCAGCTACCCAACGCCTTGGAAGCCAACCAGAACAACCCGGCCGACAGCCCAACAGTCGCAGGCAACGTCAACACCCAGGCCATCAGGATGGTCTTGACAGTGCCACCTTGCAGGCCGCTTTTGTTCGCGACCATGGTGCCGGCCACGCCCGAAGACAGCACGTGGGTCGTGGACACCGGCAGGGCGAAGATATTGGCAAAACCAATCATGGTAGCGGTGGTGATCTGTGCCGACATGCCCTGGGCATACGTCATGCCCTGTTTGCCGATCTTCTCACCGATGGTCAGTACCACGCGCTTCCAACCCACCATGGTGCCCAGGCCCAAGGCCAGTGCGACGGCGAGGATCACCCAGAACGGCGCGTACTCGGTGGTGGCGGTCAGGTCTTTGCGCAGTTTGTCGAGGTCGGACTTCTCACGCGCATCCAGGCCCGGCAGCTTGCCGACTTTCTTCGCAGTGTCGTCCAGGCAGAGCAGGTAGCGACGCACTTCGATACGCTGATCCGAAGTCAGCGAATGGTAGTCGGAGACACCTTTCAACGTACTGACGAGCGCATTGATAGTAGGTTCGGTCTGCTGCGGGTTGCACTGGAACTTGCCCGGCAGATCGTCTTTCACGCTTTTGCCCAGGGCCAGGAATTCGCCGAGGGTGGCGTTATTGCGCTGGTAGAACTGGCTCAAATGCACGGTGGCGTCGCGAGTGCGTTCGATCTGATAGGTGGTACTGCCCAGGTCGAGTACGAACTGCGCCGGCACGATGCCGATCAGCACCAGCATGATCAGGCCGATGCCTTTCTGGCCATCGTTGGAGCCGTGCACGAAACTCACGGCCATGGCGGAGATCACCAGGACCAGGCGGTTCCAGAACGGCGGGTGCTTCTTGTCGTCGAGCTTGCGGCGCTGGTCCGGAGTCTTGTGCATCTTCGACAGCGGACGCCACCATTTAAGACCGATCAGCACCAGGGCTGCGACCAGGAAGCCAGCCATTGGCGAGAACACCAGGGATGCGCCGATATCAACAGCTTTCTGCCAGTTCACACCGTCAGACAGGGGGATATCGTTGATCAGGGCATTGGCCAGGCCGACACCGAGGATCGAACCGATCAAGGTGTGGGAGCTGGAAGCAGGGATACCGAAGTACCAGGTGCCCAGGTTCCAGGTGATCGCCGCAGCTAACAACGAGAAGACCATCGCCAAACCATGGCCGGTGTTCACATTGATCAGCAACTCCACCGGCAGCAGATGCACGATGGCGTAGGCGACACCGACACCACCGAGCAACACGCCGAGGAAGTTGAACACCCCGGAGAAGAACACGGCCAGATGCGGCGGCATGGCTTTGGTATAGATGACTGTGGCCACCGCGTTAGCGGTGTCATGAAAGCCATTGATGAACTCGAAGGCGAGGACAAAGGCGAGGGCGAGCAACAGGCTCACTAGAACCCAAGCATCCAGTCCGCTGAATAAATCGATCATGAAGGTTTTCTGACCCGGTCGTAAGGGGGCGCGATTATGCCAGAAAACCTCAGTAATCGATGCATTAGCTGCTCATCGGTAACAATCTTCATTGAAACGCCTGGGGCGAAACCGGGCGATCCCAGGGTTTTCGGGGCTTTAGCAAGTCTTTGATTTATAAAGTGCAGGGCTGAAAAGACACGGTTTTGTCACCGAATCGTCATCCTTGAAACATTTGTATGAAATTTTACTGGTGGGAGTGGGACTCAGGGTGCCCGACCGATGGCTAGCTGCCAGCAGTCAGGGCCGAACCCTAGGCTCAATCCGAAGCGCTTATGGCTCTTCGGCTTTGAGTTCCTGTTCAATCTTTTGGATTTCCTGGGCAAATGCCTGGTCGAGCAGGCTGGCTCGCTTGCGCCATGGTTTGCGTTCAGGTTCAGGCTGGGCGGCGTAGGTGGTGACTTCCCCGCCGTAAACATCCTTGTAACGTTGCTCCTGGCGCTCAAGTTCCGCGCGCAGTTCATCTTTCGTCACATTGTTACCTAATTGAGTTGAGTGTAATTACGCTGCAGCGTTATGCCTGAATGTCGCCCTCGGATTGTTCAAAGTTGAGCAGTTGATGCGTTCAAGTTTGAACAACGGATACTGGAAACCGTTGGTTATGGCTGTCATTCAAAGCAGGTAGTTGCGACTGTCCATGCACTGCATGTGCCTGGCCTGGCGAGCTCTGGCCCCGAAAGTGAAACCGGGCTGACCTCCGCACAGGGTGCATTATAGCGGCGCATTTGAATAACACTATCGGCATAAAGTTGAAAAGCGTCAACTTTGTGTGAGCGTTTTGTTACACGCACACGTGAGTAGTTGCTGAGATTCTGGCGCCATAAATTCAACAAGCAACTAAAGGTTCAAGCCTTTCACCGTAACTTTACTTTGCCAAGGCGCCATCGCGAGGCCGGTCGCTAAGGTACGCCCCAAATTGCGATAATCGCATGATCGTCCGATAATCGCCCAATGTTGCCGGCCCTGCCTTGTGCAGATCGGTCGGTGCGGCTTGTAATACCTGCCCAATCCCTGCGGTTGACAATAAGAGAAAGGAACCTGAGATGAACGATCAATTGCGCAACTCTTTCGCCTCAGTGGCGCCGCCGATCGTTGCCTCGCCGGCCAAGCGTATCCAGGCGTTTACCGGTGACCCGGATTTCATGACCTCCCTGGCCCGTGGCTTGGCCGTGGTGCAGGCATTCCAGGAGCGCAAACGTCATCTGACGATTGCCCAAATCAGCCATCGCACCGAAATTCCCCGCGCCGCTGTGCGTCGTTGCCTGCATACCCTGATCAAACTTGGCTACGCCACCACCGATGGGCGTACCTATTCCTTGTTGCCCAAAGTACTGACCCTCGGTCATGCCTACCTGTCGTCCACGCCGTTGGCGGTGTCGGCCCAGCCATATCTGGACCGTATGAGTGAACAACTGCACGAAGCCTGCAACATGGCGACCCTCGAAGGCGACGACATCCTCTATATCGCCCGTTCGGCCACCACCCAACGCCTGATTTCCGTGGACCTGTCGGTGGGCGGGCGTTTGCCGGCCTATTGCACGTCCATGGGGCGCATCCTGCTCGCGGCGCTGGACGACGCCTCGCTGCAGGATTACCTCGACCACGCGGACCTGCAAATCAAGACCAGCCGCACCCTCACCACTCCCGAAGCCTTGTTCGAATGCCTGCAACAAGTGCGTCAGCAGGGTTGGTGCATCGTCGACCAGGAACTGGAGCAAGGCCTGCGCTCCATCGCCGTGCCGGTGTATGACGCGTCTGGCCAGGTATTGGCAGCGCTCAACGTCAGTACCCATGCCGGACGCGTCAGCCGCAGCGAGCTGGAACAGCGCTTCCTGCCGAGCATGCTCAGCGCCAGCCGTGAGCTGAGTGCGCAGTTGTTTGCCTAAGGTGTTCGGTGACCGCACAGATCCCGGCTTGATCAATTGACGCTATTTCCCCCGGCTTATTACTGTGCGGCAGCGCTCTTAAGGGCGCCCCAATAATAATGACGACCCCAGGTCGTTGGCCCGCCCTCGGTGTGGAATAAAAATAATGAATCAGCCTTCTGTCGGTACCACGCTGGACGTGCAGTCCTTCATCAACACCCAGCCACTGTCACGCTATCAGTGGCGCGTGGTTATCCTGTGTTTCCTGATTGTCTTCCTTGATGGCCTCGACACCGCCGCCATGGGCTTTATTGCGCCTGCGCTGTCCCAGGACTGGGGCATCGACCGCGCCAGCCTTGGTCCGGTGATGAGCGCCGCGTTGATCGGCATGGTGTTCGGCGCGTTAGGTTCGGGCCCGCTGGCCGACCGTTTCGGTCGTAAAGTCGTGCTGGTCGGCGCGGTTTTGGTGTTTGGCGCGTTCAGCCTGGCTTCGGCCTACAGCAGCAACGTCGACCAGTTGCTGGTGCTGCGTTTCCTCACAGGGCTGGGCCTTGGAGCAGGTATGCCTAATGCCACCACGCTGCTGTCCGAGTACACCCCCGAGCGCCACAAGTCGCTGCTGGTGACCAGCATGTTCTGTGGTTTCAACCTGGGCATGGCCGGTGGCGGGTTTATCTCGGCCAAACTGATCCCGGCGTTCGGCTGGCACGCGTTATTGATGATCGGCGGCATCCTGCCGTTGATCCTGGTGGTGGTGCTGCTGCTCTGGCTGCCGGAGTCGGCGCGTTACTTGGTGGTGCGCAACCGCGGCACCGATAAGGTGCGCAAAACCTTGTCACCCATCGAGCCCAACATCGTCGCCCAGGCCACCGCCTTCAGCGTGCCCGAACAAAAAACCGTCAAGGCCCGCAACGTGTTCGCGGTGATCTTCTCCGGCACTTATAGCGCCGGGACCTTGCTGCTGTGGCTCACCTACTTCATGGGCCTGGTGATCGTGTACTTGCTCACCAGTTGGTTGCCGACGCTGATGCGTGACAGTGGCGCGAGCATGGAGCAGGCCGCGTTTATTGGCGCGTTGTTTCAGTTCGGTGGGGTGTTAAGCGCCGTCGGCGTGGGCTGGGCGATGGACAGGTTCAATCCCCACAAAGTCATCGGCATCTTTTACCTGCTGGCCGGGGTGTTTGCCTACGCGGTAGGTCAGAGCCTGGGCAATATCACCGTGCTGGCGACGTTGGTGCTGATCGCCGGAATGTGCGTCAACGGCGCGCAATCGGCGATGCCGTCCCTGGCGGCGCGCTTTTACCCGACCCAAGGCCGCGCCACCGGCGTGTCGTGGATGCTCGGCATCGGCCGCTTCGGCGCGATCCTCGGCGCCTGGATGGGCGCCACCTTGCTGGGCCTGGGCTGGAACTTTGAGCAGGTGCTCACCGCCCTGGTGATCCCGGCCGCTGTGGCCACGACGGCGGTGGTGATCAAGGGCATGGTCAGCCATGCGGATGCCACCTGAGCTTGGCAGGTTTCTAAGCTGGGAGAGGGCAAGCGCCCTCTCACACCAGAAGATTAGCTAGACAACAATATGTTCGATAATCGAACGCTGAGTCGATTATCGGATTGTTTGGCCCATTTCCCCGGCTTAATCTTCAAGCACTTCGGCGCCACCTCAGCGCCTTTTTCGATCAACACCGGGAGCCCAACCCCATGGCTGAAATTCTCACCCTGCGTGATGCGGTCAAGCGTTTCGTGAACGACGGCGATACCGTCGCTCTCGAAGGCTTCACCCACCTGATCCCTACCGCCGCAGGCCATGAAATCATTCGTCAGGGCAAGAAAGACCTGACGCTGGTGCGTATGACGCCTGACCTGATCTACGACCAGTTGATCGGTGCCGGCTGCGCACGCAAGCTGATTTTCTCCTGGGGCGGCAACCCGGGCGTGGGCTCCCTGCATCGCCTGCGTGACGCGGTCGAGAAGCAATGGCCGCAACCGTTGGAAATCGAAGAACACAGCCACGCCGACCTGGCCAATGCCTACGTCGCCGGCGCCTCTGGCCTGCCGTTCGCGGTACTGCGTGCCTACGCCGGTTCCGACCTGCCCAAAGTCAACCCATTGATCAAAAGCGTGACATGCCCGTTCACCGGCGAAGTGCTGGCGGCGGTGCCGTCGGTGCGTCCGGACATCACGGTGATCCACGCGCAAAAGGCCGACCGCAAGGGCAATGTGCTGCTCTGGGGGATTCTCGGTGTGCAGAAGGAAGCGGCGTTGGCGGCCAAGCGTTGCATTGTCACCGTTGAAGAAATTGTCGACGACCTGAATGCACCGATGAACAGCTGCGTGTTGCCCACCTGGGCCCTGACTGCTGTGTGCCACGTACCCGGCGGCGCGCATCCGTCCTACGCCCACGGTTACAACGAGCGCGACAACCGCTTCTACCAGGCGTGGGATCCGATTGCCCGCGACCGTGGGACGTTTACCGCCTGGATCGACGAATACATCCACGGCACTGCTGATTTCAGTGAATACCAGGCCAAGTTGGCCACCGCGCAGGAGGCCAAGTAATGGCTTACTCGACCAATGAAATGATGACCGTCGCCGCCGCGCGCCGCCTCAAGAACGGCTCGGTGTGCTTTGTCGGCATCGGCCTGCCATCCAAAGCGGCCAACCTGGCGCGCCTGACCTCATCGCCCGATGTGGTGTTGATCTACGAGTCCGGCCCGATTGGCGCCAAGCCCTCGGTACTGCCGTTGTCCATTGGTGATGGCGAACTGGCGGAAACCGCTGACACCGTGGTGCCAACCGGTGAGATTTTTCGCTACTGGCTGCAAGGCGGACGTATCGACGTGGGCTTTCTCGGTGCAGCTCAAGTCGACCGTTTCGGCAACATCAACACCACCGTGGTCGGTGACTATCACCAGCCCAAAGTACGCCTGCCGGGTGCCGGTGGCGCGCCGGAAATCGCCGGCTCCGCCAAAAGCGTGCTGATTATCCTCAAGCAGTCGTCCCGTTCGTTTGTGGACAAGCTGGACTTCATCACCTCAGTCGGCCACGGCGAGGGCGGCGATTCACGTAAACGCCTGGGCCTGCCGGGTGCCGGTCCTGTCGGAATCATTACCGACCTGTGCATCATGGAGCCGGAAGAGGGCACCCATGAATTCGTGGTCACCGCGCTGCACCCTGGCGTGACCCGCGAGCAAGTGGTGGCCGCTACCGGTTGGGCGATTCGCTTTGCCGACCAAGTCAGCACCACCGCCGAGCCGACCGAGGTCGAGTTGACCGCCCTGCGTGATCTCGAAGCCCGCACCGCTGCCGCCCACGGCCAAGCACCGGGAGAAGCCTGATGCGCGACGTATTTATTTGTGATGCCATTCGCACTCCCATCGGCCGCTTTGGCGGTGGCCTGTCCACCGTACGCGCCGATGACCTGGCGGCATTGCCGATCAAGGCGCTGATGGAGCGCAATCCGTCGGTGGACTGGAGCGCGGTGGATGAGGTGTTCCTCGGCTGCGCCAACCAGGCCGGTGAAGACAACCGCAACGTCGCCCGCATGGCGCTGTTGCTGGCGGGTCTGCCGGAAAGCATTCCGGGCGTGACCCTTAACCGTTTGTGCGCCTCGGGCATGGACGCCATTGGCACCGCCTTTCGCGCCATCGCCAGCGGCGAAATGGAGCTGACGATTGCCGGGGGCGTTGAGTCGATGTCCCGTGCGCCGTTCGTGATGGGCAAGGCTGACGCGGCGTTTTCGCGCAACATGAAGCTGGAAGACACCACCATCGGCTGGCGCTTTATCAACCCATTGATGAAAGCCCAGTACGGCGTGGACGCGATGCCGCAGACCGCCGATAACGTCGCCGATGATTATCAGGTTTCACGTGCTGATCAGGACGCCTTCGCCCTGCGCAGCCAGCAACGCACGGCGGCCGCTCAGGCTGCGGGCTTTTTTGCCGAAGAAATCGTGCCGGTAAGGGTTGCCCATAAAAAAGGCGAAACCGTGGTCGAGCACGATGAGCATCCACGAGACACCACCCTGGAAGCCCTGACCAAACTCAAGCCGGTCAACGGCCCTGACAAGACCGTCACCGCCGGTAATGCTTCAGGTGTGAACGATGGTGCGGCGGCGCTGATTCTGGCGTCCGCCGAAGCGGTCAAGAAACACGGCCTGACGGCGCGTGCCCGCGTGTTGGGCATGGCCAGCGCCGGTGTCGCCCCGCGTGTGATGGGCATCGGTCCGGTGCCAGCGGTGCGCAAGCTGGTGGAACGCCTGGGGTTGGCGGTCACCGACTTTGACGTGATCGAACTCAACGAAGCTTTCGCCAGCCAAGGCCTGGCGGTACTGCGCGAATTGGGTATTGCCGACGACGCGCCCCAGGTCAATCCGAACGGCGGCGCCATCGCCCTCGGTCATCCGTTGGGCATGAGCGGTGCGCGGTTGGTACTGACAGCCCTGCATCAGTTGGAAAAAACCGGTGGTCGTAAAGGCCTGGCGACCATGTGTGTCGGCGTCGGCCAAGGGTTGGCCCTGGCGATTGAACGCATCTAATAAGAGAGGATTGCTCCATGAGTGACAAGCCCGGTTACCGGCGCCCGCAAGCGGGCACCCAACCTGATTACCTGCACCCGGCCTACCAGTCGACGAACTTGCGTTCGCCGTCACAGCCGTTGGTGTTCCTGCCCCATTCCTTGTCGGAAATCACCGGCCCGACCATCGGCGCCGAGCGGATCAACGAGAAAGACAACGACCTCACCGCCCAGCATGAAGGCGAGCCCCAGGGCGAACGCATCATCATCCATGGGCGTGTACTGGACGAAAACGGTTTGCCGGTGCCGGGCATTCTGGTGGAGATCTGGCAGGCCAACGCCGCCGGCCGCTACAACCACAAGCGTGACCTGCACGACGCGCCGCTGGACCCGAACTTCACCGGCACCGGCCGTACCGTCACCGACGCGGATGGCTGGTATCAGTTCCAGACCATCAAGCCCGGCGCTTACCCATGGGGCAATCACCACAACGCGTGGCGCCCGGCGCATATCCACTTTTCGCTGTTCGGCCCCAGCGTGCTGACGCGCTTGGTCACGCAGATGTATTTCCCTGGCGACCCGCTGCTGGAATACGACCCGATCTACAACTGTGTGCCGGACACTTCGGCCAAGCAGCGCCTGATCGCCAGTTTCGACCTGGAAAAAACCATTCCTTCCTATGCCCTCGGCTACCGCTGGGACATCGTCCTGCGCGGCCGCGACGCCACGCCGATGGAGAAATGAGATGAGCCTTTACGCAACCACGTCCCACACCGTCGGGCCGTACTACCACATTGGCCTGACCTGGCTGAACCGCGAAGACCTGACCGTCGCCGCCACCCTTGGTGAGCGCGTGGCGATCAGCGGGCAAGTGGTGGATGGCAACGGTGATGTGGTCAACGACGCCATGCTCGAAGTCTGGCAGGCCAACGCCGCCGGCAAATACGACCACCCGGAAGATGACCAGGACAAGGCCGTCGATCCCAACTTCGAGGGTTTCGGTCGGGTGCCGGTGGACGCCGAAGGACGTTTTCGCTTTACCACCATCAAGCCGGGCAGCGTGCCGGGCCTGAAGGGCACGACCCAGGCGCCGCACTTAGTGGTGCTGGTGTTTGCCCGTGGCTTGGTGAAGCACTTGCTCACGCGGATTTATTTTGACGGTGAGGCGTTGAATGGGGATGACGCCTTGCTGGCGTGCGTGCCTGCCGAGCGTCGTAGCACCTTGATTGCCAAGCAGGATGCTGACGGTGTGTATCAGTGGAATGTGATTTTGCAGGGGACAGATAAGGAGACGGTGTTCTTCGACTACTGAGTCGCTTGTCAGGGAACCATCGGGGCGAGCCCCTTCCCACATTTGATAGGCGGCGCGCTCAAAATGTGGGAGGGGGCTTGCCCCCGATGAGGCCAGTTCAGGAGATCCCTATCCAAATGTCTGCTTGCGGAACATGGTTATTGCAAAGTATGTCTAGGCTATAACCGTTCCCACTGAGTGAAAAAATCATGACAACAGCCACCAGTCACTACACCGGAGAAGAGCGCAGCAAACGGATCTTTGCGATTGTCGGTGCCTCCTCCGGCAACCTGGTCGAATGGTTCGACTTCTACGTCTACGCCTTCTGCGCTATCTACTTCGCCCCCGCATTTTTCCCGTCGGACGATCCCACGGTGCAACTGCTCAACACCGCCGGTGTATTCGCCGCCGGGTTCCTGATGCGCCCCATCGGCGGCTGGCTGTTCGGCCGGGTCGCTGACAAGCACGGGCGCAAAAATTCGATGATGATTTCGGTGCTGATGATGTGCGCCGGTTCGTTGGTCATCGCCTTCCTGCCCACTTACAAAGACATCGGCGCCTGGGCCCCGGCATTGCTGCTGGTGGCGCGGTTGTTCCAGGGCTTGTCGGTGGGTGGCGAGTACGGCACCACCGCGACCTACATGAGTGAAGTCGCACTCAAAGGCCAGCGCGGCTTCTTCGCCTCGTTCCAGTACGTCACCCTGATCGGCGGGCAACTGCTGGCGGTGTTGGTGGTGGTGATCCTGCAACAGATCCTCACTGAAGAAGAACTGCGCGCCTGGGGCTGGCGGATTCCGTTCGTGATCGGTGCGATTGCGGCGGTGATCTCCCTGTTGCTGCGGCGCACCCTCAAGGAAACCACCAGCAAGGAAACCCGCCAGGACAAGGACGCCGGCAGCGTCGCCGCGCTGTTTCGCAATCACAAAGCGGCCTTCATCACCGTGCTCGGCTACACCGCGGGCGGCTCGCTGATTTTCTACACCTTCACCACCTACATGCAGAAGTACCTGGTGAACACCGCCGGGATGCACGCCAAGACCGCCAGCTACATCATGACCGGCGCGCTGTTTGTGTACATGTGCATGCAGCCGCTGTTCGGCATGCTCTCGGACAAGATCGGCCGACGTAACTCGATGCTCTGGTTCGGCGCCCTCGGTACCCTCTGCACGGTGCCGATCCTGCTGACCCTGAAAACCGTGACAAGCCCGTTCCTGGCCTTTGTACTGATTTCCCTGGCGTTGGCTATCGTGAGTTTCTACACCTCGATCAGCGGCCTGGTGAAAGCGGAAATGTTCCCGCCGCACGTACGTGCCCTGGGTGTGGGCCTGGCTTACGCAGTGGCTAACGCGATCTTCGGTGGCTCGGCGGAATACGTGGCCTTGGGACTCAAATCCATGGGCATGGAAAACACTTTTTATTGGTACGTCACCGGCATGATGGCCGTGGCCTTCCTGTTCAGCTTGCGTCTGCCGAAACAGGCGGAGTACTTGCACCACGATTTGTAAGGGACGCGTTATGACACTGCGCACGAGCAACCAACTGTTCGACGCCTATTTCACCGCTGACAGCATGGCCGAGGTGTTCTGCGACGAGGGGCGCTTGCAGGGCATGCTGGATTTCGAAGCCGGCCTGGCCCGGGCGCAAGCTCAGGTCGGGTTGATCCCGCCGTCGGCCATCGCACCAATTGCCCAGGCGTGCCTGGCGTCACTGTATGACATGGACGCCCTCGGCGTGGCGATTGCCTCGGCCGGGAACTCGGCGATTCCATTGGTGAAGGCCTTGGGCAAGTTGATTGCCAGTGAAGATGCCGGCGCCGAGCGCTACGTGCATCTGGGGGCGACGAGCCAGGACGTGATGGACACCGGCCTGGTGCTGCAACTGCGGCGTGCACTGCTGTTGATCGAAACCGACCTGGCCCGCTTGGGCGATGTGCTTGCCGCCCAAGCCCAGCGTTACGCGGTGACGCCGTTGGCCGGGCGCACTTGGTTGCAGCACGCCACGCCGGTCACGCTGGGGATGAAAATCGCCGGTTGGCTGGGCGCTGTGACGCGCAGCCGCCAGCGCTTGGCGGAGTTGAAACCGCGCTTGCTGGTGCTGCAATTTGGCGGCGCCTCCGGAACCCTCGCGGCGTTGGGTGAACAGGCGATGCCCGTGGCCGAGGCCTTGGCGGCCCAGTTACAACTGAGCCTGCCCGAACAGCCCTGGCACACTCAGCGAGATCGTCTGGTGGAGTTCGCCAGCGTGCTGGGTTTGATCGCGGGCAGTCTCGGCAAGCTGGGCCGGGACATCAGCCTGTTGATGCAGACTGAAGCGGCGGAAGTGTTCGAACCGTCGGCGCCTGGCAAGGGCGGCTCGTCCACCATGCCCCATAAACGCAACCCGGTAGGCGCTGCGGTGCTGATCAGTGCGGCTACGCGCGTGCCTGGGTTGGTCTCGACGATGTTCAGCGCCATGCCCCAGGAGCACGAGCGCAGCCTGGGACTGTGGCATGCGGAATGGGAAACCTTGCCGGAGATTTGCCGGTTGGTGTCCGGTGCCTTGCAACAGGCGCTACTGGTGAGCGAAGGGTTGGAAGTCGACCCCGAGCGCATGAAGCAGAACCTCGACCTGACCCAAGGCCTGGTACTGGCCGAAGCCGTCAGCATTGTGCTTGCCCAACGCCTTGGCCGCGAAACCGCGCACCATCTGCTGGAGCAGTGCTGCAAGCGTGCGGTCGCCGAGGGGCGCCATCTGCGCGCGGTATTGGCGGACGAACCGCAGATCACCGCTGAGTTATCTGCGGCCGAACTGGACCGACTGCTCGACCCTGCCCACTATCTGGGCCAGGCCCATACGTGGGTCACGCGTGCTGTCACCGAACATTTTGAATTGACTGCCTGAGGAGGCCCCCATGCCATTTGTACAACTCGCCGAGGGCGACCTGCATTACCAACTGGATGGGCCGGTGGACGCGCCGGTACTGGTGCTGTCCAACTCATTGGGCACCGACCTGCATATGTGGGACATCCAGATCCAGGCCTTCACCGAGCATTTTCGCGTGTTGCGTTTCGATACCCGTGGCCACGGCAAATCCCTGGTTACCGAAGGGCCCTACAGCATCGAGCAACTCGGCCGTGATGTGCTGGCGCTGTTGGACGCACTGGATATTCAACGTGCGCATTTTTGCGGGCTGTCCATGGGTGGCTTGATCGGCCAATGGCTCGGCATCCACGCAGGTGGCCGCCTGAACCGCCTTGTGCTGTGCAACACCGCCGCCAAGATCGGCACGCTGGAGATCTGGAACCCGCGCATCGAGATGGTGTTGCGCGATGGCTCGGCGGCGATGGTCGCCTTGCGCGATGCCTCCATTGCACGCTGGTTTACCGCCGACTTTGCAGCGGCGAACCCCCATCAGGCCCAGCAGATCACTGACATGCTCGCGTCCACGTCACCCCAAGGTTACGCGGCCAGCTGCGGCGCCGTGCGTGATGCGGATTTCCGTGAGCAACTGCGCTCGATCAAAGTGCCGACGCTGGTGATTGCGGGCACCGAAGATGCCGTCACACCGCCGGCCGGTAGCCACTTTATCCAGAATCATGTGCAGGGGGCCGAGTACGCTGAGTTCTACGCGGCGCACCTGTCCAACGTTCAGGCCGGCGCTGCATTCAGCGACCGCGTGATTGAATTTTTGCTGGCCCGTTGAGGAGCTGTTTGTGGAAGAGAAACAACGTTATGCCGAGGGCCTGCAAGTACGCCGCGAAGTGCTGGGCGATGCCCATGTCGACCGCAGCCTCAATGCCCTGACCGAGTTCAACAGCGAGTTTCAGGAAATGATCACCCGCCACGCCTGGGGTGATATCTGGACCCGTCCTGGCCTGCCTCGGCACACTCGTAGCCTGATCACGATTGCGATGCTGATCGGCATGAACCGCGCCGAAGAGCTCAAGTTGCATCTGCGCGCGGCTGCCAGCAATGGCGTGACCCGTGCCGAGATCAAGGAAGTGCTGATGCAGAGCGCGATCTACTGCGGTATCCCGGCGGCGAATGCCACCTTTCACCTGGCAGAGTCGGTGTGGGATGAATTGGGTGTTGAGTCCCGGCAACCAGAGTAGATTTGAAACGCGGTCGAAATGTGGGAGGGGGCTTGCTCCCGATGGCGATGGATCAGTCAGCGTTATTGAGACTGCACCACCGCCATCGGGAGCAAGCCCCCTCCCACATTTTTGCTCTTCACACGGCTTAAGGTCAGTGGGAGTCGGCGTCCCACACCCAATTCCACACGCCCGGTAAATGCACTTCCTCACTGACAGCCTTCACGGTGCGTGACAGCGCTGCCCGTTCGAGTGCGCTACGGTCGGTGTAGAACGGCTCGGCGGCGGTCTTCATGCCGGTGACCTGGGCACTGTCCAGCAGGATCTGCAGGTATTCCTGCATATGCCGCGCGGTGTAGCGGTTGATGTCGTGGAAGGTCACCACCACCGGTATCACGCCGTCCACTGTCGGCAACTCCCCCAGCGCGATGCGTTCGCGCACGACCGACAGTTGTCGATACAGGTTGGCGCGGCGGCGTGGGCTGCCGTTGAAACCCCAGATCTTGCCGTCATTGGCGCTCAAGTCGGTCAGCAGAACGTGCATGCCATGGCGCTGGTAGGCGGCGAAGGTGCGGCGGTCGTAGTTCCAGAACGGCGGACGGACCAATACCGGTGGTGCGCCGGTGATCGAGGCGATATCGGCAGAACCCTGGGCCAGGGTGCTATCCAGTTCGGCGTTGTTCAGCCAGCGGTGGTTGGTATGGAACGCGGTGGCCGTGTGAAACGCCAGAATATGACCGCCCGCGTACTCACGCTCCATGGTCTTGCGACCCCGTGAACTGCCGCCGGAACGGGCCGCTTCGGTCTGTAAAAAAAACACGGCCTTGATTCCCGGCAACACCGGGTTGTGCGCCAGGTCGGCCACCACCGAACGGCTCGGGTTGTTGTAACCCGAGGCGCTGGGGCCGTCATCGAAGGTCAGCAGAAAACGGATCGGCGCCTGTGCTTGCAGGCGCTGTTCGGTCTGGGGCGTCAGGGCGATAGGCGCGCCGATGCAGCCACTGAGGCTCACGGCCAGGGCCAGCACGGCGGATGCGATGGCGAAGGATTTCATGGTGTGCGCGGGCTCGAAAAAGAGGCCGCTGCTGGGCGGATCAGCAGCGGCAGGCGCGCACGATACAGTAAGTGCCGCGCCGGATTACAGCAGACTTATCGGGTAACTGACGATCAACCGGTTTTCGTCAAACTCGTTGTTGCTGTAGTCGCGACGCATGCTCGAATTGCGCCAGCGCATCGTCAGGTTTTTCAGGCTGCCACTTTGCACGGTGTAGCCCAATTCACTTTCGCGACCCCATTCCTTACCGTCAGTGATGGTGCCTGTGTGTACGTTGCTGCCGCTGATATAGCGGTTCATCAGCGTCAGCCCCGGCACACCGACGGCGGCGAAGTTGTAGTCGTGGCGCAGTTGCCAGGATTTTTCCTGAGCGTTGTCGTAGCTGGAGTTGTAGCTATCGTTGGCCAAGGTGCCGCCGCTGGTGCCGTTGACGCGCATCCAGGCGTTGTTGCCGGTGAGTTTTTGCAGGCCGACATAGAACGTGTTGCCGCCGTACTTGGCGGAGAACAGGCCGGACCAGGTCTTGTTGTCCAAGTCGCCTGCGCGGGCGCTGCCGTCATCCTTGCCGTAGAAGAACCCGAGGTTGGCGCCCAGGGTCCAGTCACCGAGTGGCTGGCTGTGGGTCAGGTTGACGTATTGTTGGCTATAGATGTCCTTGAGCTGGGCATTCCAGAGGCCGACCTGGGTGCGTTTGTCGTTGAACGCGTATTCGCCGCCCTGGAAGTTGAAGCGGTCCGAAGTGAAAGCGGTTTTGCCGACCATCGACATGTCCGACATGCTGCTGTCGTCGCGCGGGCTGTTGGCGCGGAACTGGCCGCCGTACAGTGTCAGGCCGTCGATTTCCTTGGACGTTATCTGCCCGCCGCGCAGGGTTTGCGGCAGGGAACGGCCGTCATCCGAACGCAGGATCGGCAGCACAGGCATCCATTCGCCGACCTTTACTTCTGTCTTCGAAATACGCGCTTTGAACGCAACGCCGAGACGCCCGAATTCATCCGCCGGCCGGCCGTCATGATCCAGCGGCAGCAACTGCGTACCGCCAGTACCGCGCCCGCCATCAAGCTTCAACGAGTACAGCCCCAGCACATCCACACCGAACCCCACCGTGCCTTGGGTGAAGCCGGACTTGGCGTCGAGGATGAAACTCTGCGTCCACTCCTGCGCGCCGCCCTGGGTTTTGGTTGGGTTGGTGAAATTGCGGTTGATAAAGAAATTACGCAGGTTGAGGTTGGCGCTGGCGTCTTCCAGGAAACCGTGTTCTTCGGCGACGACGGGAAGGGCAAGGCTGGCGACAGCGGTGGCCAGTAAAAGCTGGCGAGGACGGAACGTGCTCATGGCGTTGGACCTGTTGTTATTGGGGTTGTGCAGGTGGCGGCCATGGTGCGGGGCGGTGCGGGAG